>JAKSOW010000039.1 GCA_024405395.1 Kiritimatiellia bacterium
TCTGGCGAATGTGGCGGGCGTCATCAAGGCCTGCACCACGATCGGCAAATCCGAATCCTAAGAAAGGAAACCGACATGGACCTCTCCAGAAGAACGTTTTTGGGCGGCGCGGCCGCCTTTGCCGCGGCTGGCTGTGCCACGAAGGCGCCGTTGGCGCGTTATGTGGCGCCGGGCGACATCAAGGCCGTGCTGTTTCACCTGGGCCACAACATGTGGTGCGACTGGTTCCCGGCAGACGTTGACGCCAAGGCGATCACGGCAGGCTTCGAGGCTGGCCGTACGCCGATGCCCGACACGAAGCTGCGCAGCAACGACGCGATGCTGGCCAAGGCCATCGACCATTCGGCCGCCAAAGGCCTCAACATGGTGATGCTCGATCTTGGCGAGGGTCTTGTCTATCCCTCGCATCCCGAGCTTGCGATCGAGGGCAGCTGGACGCCGGACAAGATGCGTGCGGAGATTCGCCGCCTGAATCAGTTGGGCCTTGAGGTGATTCCGAAGCTCAACTTCTCCACCACGCACAATGGCTGGCTCAAGCACTACCGCCGGATGCTCTCCACGCCGCAGTACTATCAGGTGTGCGAAGATCTGATCCGGGATGTGGCGGAGATCTTCGAGACGCCGCGCTTCATGCACATCGGCTTTGACGAGGAGACGGCCACGCACCAGGACAACTCCAAGCGCTGCCTCTACATCACCGTGCGCAAGGGCGAGTTCTGGTGGCATGACTTCCTCCACATCGTGCGCACGTGCGAAAAGAACGGCATGCGCGCCTGGACGTGGAGCGACTACGGGTGGCACCATCCCGACTACTACACGCGCTGCCCGAAGAGCGTGCTGCAGTCCAATTGGTACTACGACGAGAGCTATGGCGGATTCGAGCTGGCCCAGAACAAGACGAGCGACCGCGCGCGTCTCCAGGGCTTCTACGACCTCGACAAGGCCGGCTTCGAGCAGGTGCCCTGCGGCACGAACTGGACGGGCTGGAAGCGGAAGCGCGAAAACGTGGGCGCCGACGACGTGATCGGCAAGCTCGTCAAGGTGTGCCGCCGCGACATCTCGCCCAAGAACCTCAAGGGCTTTCTCATGGCGCCGTGGGCCTCCTGCGACACGCAGGAGCACTTGGACTTCAACTTGAAGGGCGTTGATCTCTTCGCAGACGCGCTCAAGGCCTGAGTTCGGCCATGACGGTAGAGATCGAGATCCAGAAGAACGTCTATGGGGGGGATGGACTCGGCCGGCTTGGCGACGGGCGGGTCGTGTTCGTTCCCGGCGCGTTTGCGGGCGAGCGGGTGCGCGTCGAACTCGTGGAGCAGAAGAAGCGCTACGTGAAGGCGCGCCTGGATGAGATTGTCGAGGCGTCGCCAGATCGGCAACCAGCTGGGCTGACCGTGCCGGGAATGGTCTATGCGCCCATATCCTATGCCGCGGAGATGCGTCTCAAGCAGGATCAGCTGGAGAACTTCCTCTGGAAGGTGCAGCCGTCGCTGGTGCCTCTGGATGTGGTACCGGCCGCAATGCCGCTCAACTACCGCAACAAGGCCGTCTACCACACCGAGAAGCGCAAGGGCCAGTGGGTTCTTGGCTATCGCGCCGAGCCTTCCCACGAGGTCGTCGACGTGGAGCAGGATCCGCTTGTCTGCGCGGAGATCAACAAGGCCCTGCCGGAGATCCGGCGCGGCGTGTTTGCGCTCCTGACGCGTGGCGCCAAGGCGGTGCGCGAATCCGCCAAGTCGGCCGACAACGTCACCATCCGCCATACGCCCATCGACGGCGTCAAATGGTGGTTGGGCGAGCCGCCGTTCGGTCTGGAGCTTACGGAGCAGACGGCGGGGAGCAAGTTCCGCGTCTCGGGCGATGGCTTCTACCAGGTGAATCCGGCGATGGGCGACAAGCTGGTCGCCGCCGTGCGTGAGGCGTATCTCTCGGGCGCGCAGGACGCCGCCCATCTGCTGGACCTCTACTGTGGCGTGGGCGTCTTTGGCCTTACGTGCTTCAAGGCGCTGCAGGGAGCGGCGTCCGCCGACTTCCAGCCGCGCCTGGTGGGCATCGAAAGCGGCCGCAACGCCATCGCCTGCGCCCGCAGAAACGCGGAATCGATGGGCATCAAGGCCAATTTCTTCTGCGAACGCGTGGGCGGCAGCCTGAACCGCATCAAGGTGGGACCGCACCACACGGTGATTCTTGATCCGCCGCGTGGCGGACTGGAGCCCAATGTGCCGAGTTGGCTGGCGAAACGGGGGGCGCCGCGGGTGTTCTACGTTTCGTGCGACCCCGCCACGCTCACGCGTGACCTGGCCGCGCTGATGCCGCAGTATCGCATTGAGAAGGCCGCGCTCTTCGACATGTTCCCCCGCACGGCCCGCTTCGAGACCTTCGTGCAACTGGTTCGCAAATGAAATATCATATTCACACATACGGCTGTCAGATGAACGTGCGAGAGTCCGAGGCTGTGGCGGCTTTGCTGGAGGCCGCCGGCCACGTGCGTGCCGCTGGCGAGGCCGAAGCCGAGATTCTGATCGTCAATTCCTGCACGGTGCGTGACATGGCCGAACGCAAGGCCATCGGCAAGTGCGGTAACCTCTGCGCGCTTAAGCGGGATGGCCGCAACTGGAAGGGACTGCCGATTGTCGGGCTCATCGGTTGCGCCGTGACGCGCCTCGGCGAGAAGGTCTTTGACCAGTTGCCGCATCTGGATTTCGCCGTGGGCAGCCGCCGGTATGGCCTGATCCCCGCGCTAGTCAATCGGGCCGCCATGGGCGAAACGCGGATGCTGGAGATCTCCGGGCCGGACGAAATCCCCACGGGGTTGGATGCGCACCCGCAGGGGCTTCCTGCCGAAGGTGCGCCCGACGTGAATTTCCAGGCCTTCGTCACGATCCTTCTGGGTTGCGACAACCGCTGCAGCTACTGCATTGTGCCGGATGTGCGGGGACATGAATATTCGCGTCCCGCGCGCGAGGTTGTTGAGGAGGTGCGCGGTCTGGTGGGCCGCGGCGTGAAGGAGGTGTGTCTGCTGGGGCAGAGCGTCCTGCGGTATGGCTTGCGCAACAAGGCCTGGACTGCCGATGACGCACCCTCGCCGGGCGGCTACACCGAGGCGTTCCCGCGGTTGCTGGAGTCTTTGGCCGCCATCCCCGGGCTTGAGCGCATCCGTTTCACCTCGGCCCACCCCAAAGGCTGTACGGATGAGCTGGTGCGCGCCTATCGCGAGTTCCCGCAGGTGTGCCGCCATCTGCACTTGCCCGTCCAGAGCGGATCCGATCGCGTGTTGGCCGAGATGGGCCGGCACTATACGCGGGCCGAATATCTGGCGGCCGTGACCAAGCTGCGCGCCTTCGACCCCGAGTTTGCCGTCACCACCGACGTCATCGTGGGCTATCCGGGCGAGACGACGGAAGACTTCGAGGCCACGCGTTCCCTGATGGACGAGGCTGGTTTCGACAATGCATTCGTCTTCAAGTATTCGCCGCGACCGGGCACGCGTTCGGCGGCTTTGCCGGACGACGTCTCCACCGCCGAGAAGGAGCGGCGCGACCAGGTGCTGCTGGCAGACCAGGAAGTGCGGGGACAGGCCCGCAACGAAAAGCTGGTGGGGACCGTGCGCGAGGTGCTGGTGGAAGGTCCTTCGCCGCGCAATCCTGCGCGTTGGAGCGGACGCGATTCCGGCAACCGAATTGTTGTCTTTACGCCCTGTGAGGGCATCATCAAGGGCCAGCGCGTTCAGGTGAAGATCACCTCGGCGCGGCCGCAGACTTTGTTAGGAGAATTGGCATGAGAGAAGATCTCGGCGAGCTCAAGTCCCTGGGCCAGACGGTTCGGGTACCATGCGAATACGATCCCGCGCTTTTGGATGCCTTTGCGAACAAGCATCCGGACCGTGATTACTGGGTGACGTTCACCTGTCCCGAATTCACGACGCTGTGCCCGAAGACGGGTCAGCCCGATTTCGCGACGCTCACGATCCGCTACATCCCGGCCAAGAAGCTGGTGGAGTCCAAGTCGCTCAAGCTGTATCTCTTCGGCTTCCGCAACCACGGCGACTTCCATGAGGACGTGGTGAACGTGATCTACAACGACCTGGTGAAGCTGCTCAAGCCGAAATACATGGAGGTGATCGGCAAGTTCACGGCGCGTGGCGGCATCTCCATCGATCCGTTCGTCAATGGCGGCACAGGCGCCAAATACAGGAAATTGGCCGAGACGCGCTTCGCGAATTGGAATGGTGTGCGCGGATGAACAAGGTCATTCTGAATCCCAAGCGCGACTATTCGGTCGCCCATCACCATCCCTGGGTCTTCTCGGGGGCCATTCGTTCGGTTGAGGGGGCTCCGGGCATCGGCGATCTGGTGTCGGTGGAGGACTGCAGGGGTCAGCGTCTGGGATGGGGGTGCTATTCGCCCGTCAGCCAGATTCGCGTGCGCATGCTCGCCTTTGGCGATTGTGCCGCGCCGGACGCCGCCTATGTCTCAGGCCTCATTTCGGCTTCGGTTGGGCGCCGCGCCAATTTCTGGGTGGAAGGGCGCACCAATGGCTTTCGGTTGGTGCACGGCGAGTCTGATGGACTCCCCGGCGTTGTGGTGGACTACTATGACGGCTGGTGCGTGGTGCAGCTTTCCTCTGCGGGCGCTGAACGCTGGAAAGACGTGATTGTCCAGGCGCTGATGACGGCTGTTCCCGGCTGTCGCGGCGTCTACAACCGCAGCGATGTGGATGGCCGTGCGCGGGAAGGTCTGCCTGTCGAGGGGACCACAGGACTGCTGGCGGGCGAAGAGCCGCCCGAATTCATCGAAATCCACGAGGATGCCATTCGCTATCTCGTAGATGTGCGCAAAGGGCACAAGACCGGATTCTATCTGGATCAGCGCGAGGCGCGGGCCGTGGTCGGCTCCTTTGCGAATGGGGCCGATGTGCTGAACTGCTTCTGCTACACGGGCGGGTTTGGTTTGGCGGCACGCGCGGCAGGCGCGCTTTCCGTTACTCAGCTGGACATCTCGGAGCCGGCTTTGGCGTTGGCGCGCCGCAATGCCGAGCTGGATCACCTGTGCGGGACTGCGTGTGATTACGTGGCGGCGGATGTCTTCAAGCAGTTGCGCCTCTATCGTGATCAGGGACGGAAGTTCGACATGATCGTGCTGGATCCGCCCAAGTTCGCCGACACCAAGGGGCAGCTCATGCGGGCCACGCGGGGGTACAAGGACATCAACCTGCTCGCGATGAAGCTGCTCAACCCCAATGGCATTCTGGCGACGTTCTCCTGCTCGGGGGCGATGTCGACGGAGCTTTTCGACACTGTCTGTCGTGAGGCCGCCTTCGACGCGAAGCGCGATTTCCAGATTCTCACCCGCACACGGCAGGCCGTCGACCACCCTGTCTCTCTGGCTTTCCCAGAAGGGCTCTACCTCAAGGGACTGGTGCTGCGCGCCGTTTCGTGAGCCTCGGCAGAAGATTCCCCGCCTGTGGCGAGGAAAGTGCGTATCGCAGCGGAGAGTTGATTTTCCGCCCGTGAATCTGCTATAATTGAGCGCTATGAAACGCCAATTACTTTGCACAGCGATGATGGGGATTGTCTGGGGGGTCTGCGCGGAGGCCGCCATTGACTGGGGAACGGGCACGCGCGCCACGGTCTCCGGCGGTACTGTGACGCTGACTTCGGCCGAGGAACGCGCGCAATTGGCGGCGTTGGATGAGCTGCAGATCGAGGAAGGGGCCACCTTGAGCCTGGCCTTTGGCGCCGCCAATGCCGTCACCATCAAGGCGAACATCTCCGGTGCGGGTCATCTCACATCCGAAGACTCCAAATTCACGTTCACCGGCGACAACCGCGCGCATACGGGAAACATGGCGTTCTCCAATTCCTGGGTGTACGTGACGAGCCGGCATGGTCTTGGCCTTGGCGTCGCTCAGGGGTTGACCAATCGCTGGGTGGCGTCGATAATCCCGACTGCTGGCGGTTCCCATACCTACAAGGGCGCGCTGCAGTTCAGCGGCGAAGGGTGCACCACCGACGCCAATCTGGTGATAGGCGGCTATCATAGCCAGCCTGCGCAATATCTCACGCCTGACGGCAGCACGTTGACGCTTAACGGTTGGATGACGATTGCAGACAGTTTCACGGCCATCAGCTTCGGCGATATGGTCGCCAACGGCACCTTCTATCACAGCAACCGAACGCCTCCTATCCCCTGGGCCAAGAGTACGTGGTACCATACTCTGCGCAATGGTCGCACGATCACGGTCAATTCCCCCATTGACGCGTCATTGGCGACCTATTTCTACTGGAATCTTGCGGGTACGGCTTCCACAATGAAGTTCACGGAGGGGATGCGGGGAAGTGCGGTCAAGGGTGGCCGTTGGGTCGGCCTCGGTCGCGTCCTCTGCGAGGCGGACGACGTGCTCTGGGGCAATGATGCGATCGACATGAGCGACAACAATGCGTCCATTCCGCTCACTTTGGATCTGAATGGGCATGACCAGTGGTGCAGCTACATCAATCAGGGCCGCTGGGATGTGCCCCACAAGGGCATAGGCGTGCGTGTGGCGAGTGATACCCCCGCCACGCTCACGATGACGAATTCGACATTCGTCTTGGGCAGCAAGCTCGCCGGCGGCGTGGTCATTGGCTTTACGGGAAAGGCCGGCTTCCATTACGCTGGGACGGGCGGCTACACCATCAGCAACGTCGTCTCCGATACGGAGGGGAGTCTGCGCGTCTCAAAGGGGGCGTTGTCCTTCGTGGCGGGCGCCGGATGGGAGGGGCCGCAGATCACCGTAGACGGCACGGGCGTGCTTAAGCTGGGTAGTGGTTTCAAGGCCGCTGAAGACGGAGCTCTGCGTCTTGCGTTTGCAGACCAGGGACGCATGGAATTGGCGGAAGGGCTCCAGATTACGGTTTCCGGCATCACGACCAACGGCATCGCCCTGCCGGGTAATTGCATCTATTCGGCGGCCGAGTTGCCGGATCTCCTGTCGGGCGGCGGCAGTCTTAAGGTGCTGCGTTCCGTTCCGCCGACGGCAACTTACACGTGGACGGGTGCGGGTGCCGATGACAATGTCTCAACCGCGGCGAACTGGGCGGGTGGCTCCGCGCCTGACCTGTTTGTCGGCAATGCGCAGATTGTGGTGTCGGACACGGCGACTCGGCGTACCCTGGTTCTGCCGGCGGGCGAAAGCTTCATCTCCGGACTGGAGGTCAATGGCGCAGGCATCACCGTGCGCGGTGCGGATGCCTCGTCCAAGCTGCTGATCGACAAGGGCGCCTTCCGCGCCGTGTCTACGGCCGAACCGGTGACGAATGTCTTTGAGATCGCGGTTGAGCCCCTGTTCCCCCAGCTCAATGCGTGGTATTTCGGCGCGAACACGCGTACCGAATTTGCGCGGCCACTTGTGGGTGGCGTGAATTCGGATCGACTGGTCTTTGAGGGCGTACTCGGCGAGGTGGCGCTGAAGGCCGACAACGCGGCGCTCGAGGCGGAACTGTATGCGACGAATGTGATGTTCTACTGCTGGACGCCCACATCTCTTGGCGGCACGAACCGCTATACGTGGGTGAACTATCAGGCAAAGGGCGACGTAACGGCCGCCATGCTGCCGTCTGGTTCTGCGCGTGTGCAGTTTCAGGGGCCGAACCCCACCAACTCGACGCCCTTGGCCATCGCCAATACGTCCATGTGGTCGGGGCAGCTCTGTTTCCGCGAAAACGCTGACTATCCTCTTGTCTTCACGGCGCCTTTGGCCGCCTACTATCAGGTGCCCAATGTGAGCTTTACGGGCACGTGGACGATGTTGGGCGGTTTCGAGTTCCTGGGCGGCAACTTCTGGAACTACGGTTCCGCATCCGGAAGGGTCTACGTGAAGGAAAAGCCGATCAACCAGGCGCGGGGCACCTATTTCATCCTGGGCGGCAGCGAATGGCACGTCTACACCACGGGCAACTCCTACAATTTCCTGTTCCCGAACGGACGCTGGGTCTGCGAGGTCGAAGACTGTCTGACCTCTGCCGCCGGCAATGGCTGGCTGGTCTTCAGCATCAATGCCGCGGATGTCGTCGGCACGATAGACCTGAACGGCTATGACCAGCATGTGGAACGGTTAGGCCATCGCGGCCGCGTGGCGGGAGAGTCGAGCGATCACGTGCTCACCGAGGCGCAGGGCGAGGCCCTTCCTGCGAACGTAAGCAGTCATTGCGGCATCATCACGAGTGAAAAGGGCGGCACGCTTTACCTGATGCCTCGCGCAAACGACTCCTTCTGCAACCAGGCGCGCGTGACGGGCAATGCTTCGCTGGTGGCCTGTGGCGTGGGCACGAACGCCTTCCAACGCGGACGCTGGACCACAACGGGTTCCCTTGCGGTGCAAAGCGGCACGTTGGCGTTCATACGCGGTGCGGGCTGGGACAACGCCTCGCAGATCCAGGTCTCCGGCGGCACGCTGCGTGTCGGTGCCGATTCGGCCGAGACGGTGTTTGGGCCTGAAGCCGGCCGGAGCGACGCCGAACTCGTTCTTTCGGGCACGGGCACGCTGCAGCTGGAGGGCGGCGTGAGCACGGTGCGCATGTTCATGGCAGACGGGCGGCTGCGCAAGTGCGGCTACTACGGTTCGCAGACCTGCACAGACGCGCGGGTACCACCTCAGAACAAGCTCGCCGCCATTCAGGGCGCAGGCGTGCTGCATAGCCTGTCTGGCACCGCCACAATGATCATCTTCCGCTAAAACGCAACCTAGCCATGACAAACTTGACCCTTCTTGTCGCCCTTATGCTCTCCATGCCGCAGGTCAAATGCGGCAAGGACTCGGTGGGCTCCCTTGTACGTGACCAGCTTTTCAATGAATCCGTGCGGCTTGATCGCGCGGCGGATACCGCCTGGACGGGTTGCGCCACGCCGGCGGCGCTGAAGGCCCGTCAGGCGGAAGTGCGTGCGAAGACGGTGGCCGCGCTTGGCGGTTTCCCCGAAAGGACGCCGCTCAACGCCCAGGTGATGGGGCGTGTCGTGCGCGACGGTTATGCGATCGAGAAGGTGATCTTCGAGAGTCGGCCCAAGTGCTATGTCACGGCCCATCTCTTTCTGCCCACGGATCCGAAGTACAGGGCGCCGTTCCCCGGCGTGGTGTCTCCTTGCGGACACTCCCTGGCGGGCAAGAATGCGCCGTGGTATCAGCGTGTGGGCGTGACAGGCGCCAAGATGGGCGTGGCGACGCTTGTCTATGATCCCGTTGAGCAGGGCGAACGGCATCAGCTGCGCGATGGGCGCACGTCGTGGAGCACAACGGCCGAGCATAATCGCATTGGATATCGTGCTGCGTTGCTGGGCTGGAATACGGCGCAGTTCCGCATCTGGGATGGCATGCGTGCCTGTGATTATCTGACCTCGCGCGCCGAAGTCGATGCGAAACGTCTGGGTGTGACGGGCCTTTCGGGCGGCGGTACGCTGTCCTCCTATCTCAATGCGCTGGATGACCGCTATGTGGCGGGCGCGCCGGCGGGATTCCTCTCGACGGTGCGCGACGTCTTCGACAATTGTGGCCCGCAAGACGCCGAGCAGGTGATCTTTGGACAGCTCAAATACGGCTTCAACCATTTGGGCATCGTGTCGTTGCGCGCGCCTTCCGCGGTCATGCTCGTGACGTCCCACGCCGACTTCTTCCCCTACATGGGATCCCTGGATACTTTCGAGAACGCGCGCAAGATCTTTGGCATGCTGGGATGTCCCGAACGGGTGGAGCTGATGGAGACGGCAGGCCCCCATCATTGGTATGAGTCCACGCGCCATGCGGCCTTCCACTGGATCCGCCGGTGGACGCTGGACGATACGGCGGCTTGGCCGCAGGATCGGGCGGCGCTGCGGCGGCAGGACCTGGCCTTTGCCGGCTATTCCAAGGAGAATGCGGGCGTGGCCTTTGAGGAGCCCGAGGCCAGGAACGTCACGAAGACCGGATTTGTGCTTGACGTTCCGGGTGCACGCAGCGTGTATGAGGTGATGCAGGACGAGCTTGCCCGCCTCGACGCGGGGCGGGGTGCGCCGACGCCGGCGGCGATTCGCGCCGTGGCTGGCGTGAGGCCTGTGGCGGAACTCGGCGTGACGCCGGTCGCGAACCAGGAGGAGGCGGCCGCCGACGGCAAGGTGGTGCGCGTGCTGCTGTCGCGGGATGATGACCTGGTGCCGGTGCCCCTGGTGGCGTTCCTGCCGACGGTCCAGAAGGGGACGCCCGCTCTTCTCGTCACGGATGGCACGAGAAAGTCGCTCGAAGGCGACGTCAGACGGCTTGTGGCGGAAGGCCGCGCGGTCGCCGTTGCGGAGATGCGCGGCTTTGGCGAGACGGCCAAGGGCGGCAGCAAGGCGTTCTACGGCGCTAAGCGCCCTGACGAGGAGATGGCGATGCTCTCGTTTGCGATTGGCGAGAATCTCGTGGCGCGGCGTGCGGAGGATGTGGCGATCGCGGCGCGTCATTTTGCGGCGCTCTTGGGCGGCAAGGCGCGTGTCGCGCTGGAGGCCCATGGCGCGGCGGCGATTCCGGCCGCCCATGCCTTTGCGCTGGAGCGCGAGCTTTTTGCGTCCTTTGCGTCCGTGAAGCCGCCAGCGTCCTGGCGTCAGGTGCTGGCCGACCCCCAGATTCCCTATGCCTTTGCCGATGTGGTGCATGGCGCGCTGAAAATCTATGACTGGGTGGAGCTGGCCGCCTGCAAATGAAGATTACCATGATCAAATCCCAAATCCTTGCTTTTGTGTCCTTGGGTGTGCTTGCGCTTTTCGCGGTGCCAAACGAGTCGGTTGTGCAGGCAAAGGCGGAATTGGCGCGCCATTTGACGCTGGTGACCGGCGATGCCCAGGCTGGCGGCAAATGGAAGTTCCGCTTTGAGGTGCCGCCGGGCGAGACGTGCCCTACGGACTACGAGAGCTTCTACCGCATCGACGGCGACATGGTGTGGTTCTGGGGTGACGATCAGGGCCGGCGGCGCTTTCAGCGTTGGGGCACGCTTTTCGCGGTGGAGCTCTTCGCGTCGGAACAGCTGGGGATCCGTTGGCTCTGGCCAGGAGAGGACGGCACGGTCTACACGCCGCGCAAGGAACTTGATCTGCCGGCGCGGCACACCGGGATGTTTCGTCCGCCTCTCGCCAAGAGCCATTTCCGGAACAACGCAAAGTCCGAGCGATTCCGCGACTATGAGGGCTTTGCCCCCAGGGAACTGCGCATGACGACCGAGGCCTCCTGCGCGAAGGACCATGAAGACCGCAGGCTGTTCCTGTGGCGCCATCGGCTGCAGGACCGCGAACGTTTCGGATACGGCCACGCCTACACCAAGTGGAAGGCGCGTTTCGCCAAGTCCCATCCCGAGTTCCTCAACTACAGCCGCAAGCGCAAGGTGCGTGGCTTCACGGGTTCGGGCGGCCCTGACCGCATCAAGCTGTGCGTCTCGAATCCGGCCGTCGTCGACCAGGTGGTGGCCGACTGGCTGGCGGCGGGCACAAACCGTTACCTCAACGTCTGCGAGAACGACAGCGCCAACTACTGCGAGTGCGAAGGCTGCACGGCGCTTGACGTGCTGAAGCCTGGCGAGGAACCGTACACGTTTGTGACGGACCGCTATGTCGACTTCTGGAATCGTGTGGCCGACAAGGTACTGGCCATTCGCCCGGATGCCATCCTGGTGGCGTATGCCTATTCTCACTATCGTTTCGCGCCGCGGCGCACACGGGTGAAGCATCCCGAACACATGCTCTTCGGCTTCGTGCCGTCGATCATGGACGATGCGGGCGCCGAATTCCGCAAATGGCGCGAGATGGGTATGGCGCATTTCTTCCTGCGTCCGAACTACCATTGCTTCTGGGGCACGATACCGCGCGGAATGGAGCGCTTCCTCTACGACAACTTCCACGAGTGCCTCTCCTACGGTATGATCGGCGTGGACTACGACTCCAACCTTGGGCGTTATCCGATGAACCTCGAGAGTTACGTCACGGCGCGCATGATTGCCGATCCGAAGGCGCCGTTTGAGGTCATCTGCGACGAATTCTATTCGGGCTACGGCGCGGCGAAGGCGGACGTGAAGCGCTACTTCGAGGCGGTGCGCGCCGCCGGCGAAGCGGCTCGCGAGGCATTCCGGGCCGCCAAGATCGACACCACGCATATCCTGGACGATTCGGTCCTTTCCACAGTCCAGGCTTTTGGCCGCAGTGAAGAGGAACTGCGCGCCGAATGGGACATTCTCGAGAAGGCGCGCGCGAATCCGGCATTGGATGCGGTGGCGAAGAGGCGGCTGGACGACCTTGCCGTGCGCGCCGAGCACGCCATCCACACCTTCCGCTTTCTCACGGGGCAGAAGCTGCCTCCGGCTGAGTTTGAGCGGCGCGGACGCGAGCTCATCGATTTCCGCGTGCGCGAGAAGGCGCATCTGCCTGATGACTGGGGCAGCATCTTCGGCCGCTGGGAGGGCGAAATCCGGACGTGGAACAAGCTGGATTCGTGGAAGGCCTCCATTGACGGCGGATCTGTGGATCCTCGGGGGCTTGCCCATGGCGTCACCGTTAGCTTTGAGCGTCCGGGATTCCCGTTTGGATGGCGTGGACGCGATGGTTTTTTGGCGATAACCAATGCCTATGCGTCGCATGGGGAATATTCCGTGCAGCTTTCGACGCCTGGACAGAAAAGCTGGAGCCGACTTGGCATCTGGCGGGCGGCCCAGCCTGTGGTGCCAGGCTCCAGATATCGTCTTTCGGCCGACTTCCGCGCCGACGAAGGGGTGGGAGGCCATCTGCGCGTGGTGGCACCCGCTGTGCCAGAGCAAGGCATAGCCACCAACCGTGAGCTCGTGGCCGAGGCCAACATGAAGCTGCCCGCGGGCAAGTGGGAGAATTTTGCGGTGACCTTCACCGCGCCGCAGGAATTCCCCACGAATCGGCCGGTGCCCTCCGTGACGCTCTACGTCAATTCGGTCAGGGGCGGCGAGGGCAAGTTCCTCTGGGTGGACAATATTCGTGTGCAACAGCTCTGAAGGATGTGAAAATGGGCAAATCTTTGAAAATCCGTCTGGCATGCGCACTGGCGTTGGCGCTCGCCGCTGGGGCGGCATGGCTGTATTTCACGCATGAGACGATTCCGGCTGGCCCCGCATTGGACGCCTCGCGGGATCGCGTTGCCACGTCCTTGGCTTTGGATGCGGCCTTCACGCGACTGGGTACCCTCAGGCCGCGTTCCGTGGCCGAGATCGGCGATAGCGACTTCACGATCGGCTGCGAAACGCTGGATCGCGGCTACGCCAATTTCGAGGCGTACAAGAGCTATCTGCCGCCGCTTGGCATCAAGAAGCTGCGCATCCAGGGTGGTTGGGCCCGGTGCGAGAAGGAGAAGGGCGTATTCGACTTCGCCTGGCTCGACAAGATAGTCGACTGGTCCGTGGCGCACAAGCTGGAGCCCATGATCTGCTGCGTGTTCGGCAATCCGCTCTACGCGGACGAAAAGGCCAAAGGGCTCTTTGCGCGCATTCCCACGGAAGGTGAGGCCTACGCAGCCTGGCGGCGCTGGATCGACACCCTGGCGAAGCACTATGCCAAGCGCGTGCGCTACTATGAAACCTGGAACGAACCGAACAACGTGCCCGGCAATACGCCGGAGGTGATCGCCACGAACAACATCGAGACGGCGGAGATCATTCGCGCCCATCGTCCGGACGCCGTCATCAGCGGCATGGTTCTCGGTCGGCGCGACGAATACGAGGCCATCCTCGGCGCCTACGCGGCCTCGGGCAAGCACAAGCTCATCGACAATGTGAGCGTGCACCTCTACGACCTCAGTCCCGAATTTGGCGTGACTTGGCTCGATTGGGCAATCGAACGGGCCAATGCGCTTACGCCGGGCATCAAGGTGCGGCAGGGCGAAGCGGGTGCGGTGAGCGAGATGATACCGCGTTTCGGCTTCGCCAAATGGCCGTTCACGGAGATCAGCCAGGCCAAGTGGGACATGCGGCGCATGCTGGTGGACCACTCGCGCGGGGTGGATTCAACGGTCTTCCAGATCAGCGACATGCACTATGATGGCGTAGAGGGCACCTTCAACAACGCCAAGGGCCTGTTGCGCGCCAACGAGGCACGCGAGATCATCCAGATCAAGAGGGCCTACTATGCCGTGCAGAACGTGGTTTCCGTCTTTGACCGCACGCTGCAGCATGTCGCCACCAATGAGATGGCCTACGTGTGCCAGGATGAGACGGTGTGGTTCGACGAATACCGCACGAAGGCAAAGCGGCCAGTTCTGGCGTTCTGGCAATGGCAGACGCGCGAAACGCAGCTGACGCCGAAGGGGACCTTGCGCCGTGAGAAGGCCTATCCGCTGCCGTCGGATTCCTGTCTGACGCGGACGTTCTATTTCGAGGGCAAGGCGCCATTTGTTGACCCCGTGTGGGTGGATCTGCTGTCCGGCCGCGTGTACAAAGTACCCGAGAGCTGTCAGATCGTCCATTCCTGCGGCGTGAGCTTCGTCAACATCCCAGTCTACGATTCACCCTGCCTTTTGGCGGACCGCGCAAGCCTGAACATCGATTTCGCCAAGCCACAGCATTGATTTGAAAGGAATGAAGATGAATACACGGATATTGCTCTTTACAGGGGTTGCCTGGGCGGCTTGTTCTGCCCTCGCGGGAAACTTTACCTTGAAGACGGCGCCGACTAGCCTGTCGGATTGGCAGAGTCCGGCGTCCTATGTGGAAAACGCGGCGCCTGGGGCCGGCGATACGGTGATCCTGCCGCAGCATACCACTGTGCTGGTGCACGACGATGAGATGGCTTTCATCTCTGGCCTTAAGCTCCTGAAGCTGCAGGCGGCGGATGATTCGTTCGTTCACTTCGATCTCGCGGAGGATCATACCCTGTTGTGCGCCGTCACTGCGGCGGGTTATAGTGTCCGCAAGGGCGGAATCATCAAGGGCGGCGCGGGAAGGCTGACGCTCAACAGCGGTGCAACTGACGTTTATGCCGGCACGTCCAAGAACAACTACTACTGTTCGCTGGATGTCCGCGGCGGCGTCTTGGTCGTCGGCTCTGCCCTGGTAAGCTCCATTAACTTCCAGCATGTGACGATAGCCGCAGGGGGAACGCTTTTGGTTCCGCAAGGCAAGTATTACTACCTGGTCTCGCTCTCCGGTGATGGCGACCTGGGAAATGAAGATGCAGGACGGGCAGAGGTCTATGTCGGCACTGATGGCCTGAAGACCACCTCCACGCCCGGCGTCTTCTCCGGCCGTGCCTATGGCTATATCTACATCTGGAATCGCCTGAATACGCACTACACGGGCGTGGACAATACGGTGGATCGCGTTATCGTCCGCTCCTATTCCGCCGACACGCCCAACAATCTGGAGAAAGGCGGCGTTGTGGGGGCGGTAAAGCTGGGGATGCAGGGCCAGCCGTCTTCAATCGGCACGAACTACATCGTGTTTTCAGCTGCCAGTGGCACGCTACGGTATCTGGGAACGGGTGAGACCACGGACAAGCGTGTTTACCTGAGCGCCTGTACGGGACCGTCGATGATCGACGGCGGCGAGAATGGCGGCCTGCGCTTCACCGGGACGATGGCAATGGATTCGACGCCGCAGATGGGACAGCTGATTCTCGCCGGTGCGGCCGGCACCACCAATGTCCTTGATTGTTCGATGACCGGCAGGGTCGTAGGGGAAACGAACTACGTGAACTATCTCATCAAACGCGGGGAAGGCAGTTGGCTGCTGAAGGGAAAGAACGCGCAGGGCGGCGTCTACAATCGTGCGATGATCCGCAGCGCCATTGCCGTGGAGGAAGGCTCCCTGCAGTTCGACACCATGGCGAACGCGGGAATTGAATGCTCCCTGGGAAAGGCCGACGTGCTCTACAATTCGGTTTGTTCGCCTCTGCAGCTGGACGAGAACAAGGTCGACTATGCCTATTTGCTCGGCGCCACTAATGCCGCCGGGTTGCCGACAACGGGTGTTTTGGAATATGTGGGCACGAATGGCTTCTATGTGAACACGCGTAAGGCCGTCATCGCCACCCGAGGTGGTTTTGTGAACAATGGCGGCGGCGCCATGATCTGGTCGGGCCTGGCCGTCGGGGGCGAAGCCGGTGCGAAGACGCTGGTGCTGGGCGGCACGAACCAAGAGGCCAATGCCATCCATGATCTGCGCGATGAGGCTTCGCGGCCGCTTTCCGTCGAGAAGGTCGACGCGGGCTCGTGGACGTTGGGCGGCGAGCTCGCGTTTTCGGGTACGTTGGCCGTCAAAGGCGGCGAACTGCGGGTTCGGGCCGTCACCAACGGCATGGACTATACGCATTACCGCTTCACCGCCAAGGAGAATGCCTATAATTGCGCGCGCTACCAGTTGCCGATCTATGAACCGGGTGATCGGGTGCATTATCAGCTGCAGGAGTTCGCGCTGTATGATGCCGACGGCGTTCGGCAGACGGTCTTCCTGCCGCCGTTCACCAATGTGCCTTTTGCCGCCTTGCAGCCTGGTCAGGCTGCGTATGACACGGATACGCCGCCGTCTCTTGGCGGCACAGGCCGTTATCTGAGCCGCCTCTTCGATGATCTGAGCTACAAGCCTGAGTGGGGCATCGAATACGGTGGCTGGGATGCTTCGGTGAGCGTCAACCCGAACAAGGAGGAGCCGAATTCGTGGGTTCGTTTCGTGATCGCCCTCACGAACGGTACGCCAGCCATTTCCTCGTATGACATCTGTACCTATTACGGACCGGATCACAGTAAAAATCCGGGACGTGGCGTCACGGCCTACACGTTGGAAGGTGGCGTCGACGGAATCCATTGGGAGCCCCTGGTGGATGAGCCTGAAGCCGAGGTTCCGAATGGATCGACGAAGTGGTATTCCGATGGTACTTCTTGGGTTGCCGGCAAAAAGCGGCAGGGTTTCTCCTTTGACCGTGCGACCACCGTCACCAATGCGCCGGCGATGCTCAGCCAAGTCTCACGCGTAGAGGTTTCCGGCGGTGGCGTGCTGACGGTGCAAGGCGCGAGTCTGCCCCTGAAGGAGGGGGTGTGCCTGGCGCTTGACGGGGTGTCGGGCGGCACGTTGTCGGGTGTCATCCTGCCGCAGAGCGGTACGCTTGACGTGACCAATGTCCCGGAAGGGGAACAGGTGGTGGTGCTGCCGGCGACGCTGTCGGGCGTCGGTGGGCTGGAGAATGTGGTGAACTGGACCTTCCACAGGGAAGGCTTTGTCCGGCGAGTGGCGGTGCGGAACGGCCATATCTGCCTCTACCGTCGGGGAACAAGCCTCTTCTTGCGCTAAACAAACTTCCCTGAGGAAGGCCTGAAGATGAAGACGATGCTGATGTTGGGCGGTGGCCGTCGATCGGGCAAAGCTGCTCGCCGCAATCCGCTGCGGCCTCCAGATAAACTTCCGCTGATGGCCGCAGACGAGACGGGGATCGCCTCATTCCCAAAATCGTTCTTTTCTCGTGTGGAATGATGTGGTATAATATCACGCCATGAACTCATTGGCTATTCAGCTGAATAAGACGCTTGGCTCGGCGGCAGGTTTCCTTTCGCGCGAGGGCAAGCGCATGTTCTTCCCGTATGGCGGCATTCTCGGCCAGGGCGCCGAGGCCAAGGCCTGCGCCATCAACGCCACGGTGGGCATGGCTTTCGAGGAGGATGGTTCGCCCCTCGTGATGAAGTGCTTTTCGGATTCCATTCGCCTGGACAAGCGCGCCTTCCTGTATGCGGGGTCCTTTGGTCTGCCCAAGCTGCGCGAAGCGTGGAAAAATCTGCAGATCGAGAAGAATCCCTCGCTTAAGGGCGTCAACTATTCTCTGCCCGTCGTCACCAATGCGCTGACGCACGGCATCCGCATCGTGGCGGAGCTGTTTGCCGATCCCGCCGACCGTCTGGTGACGCCGGATCTCTATTGGGACAATTACGCGCTCATCTTCGAGGATGCGGTGGGCACGCCCCTGGAGACGTTCAACACCTTCAAGAAGGGCGCCTTCGACGTGGCGGCGATGAAGGCTGCGCTGATGAAGCCGGGCCAGAAGAAGCTGCTGATCCTCAATTTCCCCAACAATCCCACGGGCTACACGGCGACGCTGGCTGACGCCAAGAAGATCGTGGCGGCGGTGAAAGCCGCGGCCAAGGCCGGCAAGAAGATCGTCGTCATCCTTGATGACGCCTATTTTGGCCTGGTCTATGAGGATGGCGTGCATGGCGAGTCGCTGTTCGCCGAGTTCGCCACGCTCCACGAGAATGTGCTCGCCGTCAAGCTGGACGGCACCACGAAGGAAGACTACGTGTGGGGCCTGCGCGTGGGCTTCATGTCCTTTGCGTTCAAGGGCGCCACGCCCGAGCAGCTCAAGGCCCTGGAGGCCAAGGCCGCCGGCAATGTGCGCAGCGGCATCTCCAACGCCACGTCCCTGGGTCAGCATCTGGCCATTGCGGCGTATGCCGACAAGGGCTATGCCAAGCAGAAGCAGGAGAAGTACACCGTCTTGCGCAAGCGCTACGAGACGATCCGCAAGATCCTGTCGGATCATCCCGAGTATGCGACCTGCTTCGAGCCCATGCCGTTCAACAGCGGCTACTTCATGTGCGTGAAGCCGAAGGGCGTCGAGGCCGAGGCGGTGCGCAAGCACCTCATCGCCAAGTACTCCACGGGCGTGATCGTACTCTCGGGGCTTATCCGCCTGGCGTTCTCCACGGTGCCCGCCAAGAAGCTCCCTGAGCTCTTCGCGAATGTTTCCGCGGCGATCGCGGATCTCCAGAAAAGTCGTTAAAGGATAGACTGATGGCCAATAAACTTACCTGGCTGCCCTCGCTCAAGGGGCGCTCGCTGATGCGTTTGACCTCGTTCACGGACGAGGAGATGATGAATCTGATTGACCTCGCGGCGCAGCTCAAGGCGCGTCGGCGCGCGGGCGTGCGGGGCGAGCTGCTGCACCGCAAGAACATTGCGCTCATCTTCGAGAAGAGCTCCACGCGCACGCGCAACTCGTCGCTCATTGCGGTTCAGGACGAGGGCGGCAACGCGGAATACCTCACGCGCCCCGACATCCACTTCGGCAAGAAGGAGTCGGTCAAGGACACGGCGCGGGTGCTCGGGCGCATCTACGACGGCATTCTCTTCCGCGGTTTCGCGCAGAAGTCGGTGGAGGAGCTGCGCGAGTTCTCCGGCGTGCCCGTGTGGAATGGCCTGACGGACGATTACCACCCCACGCAGATCCTGGCGGACCTGCTCACGGTCAAGGAGACCTTCGGCTCGCTGGACAACACGACGATGGCCTATGTGGGCGACGGACGCAACAACGTGGCCAACTCGCTGATGATGGGCTGCGCCAAGGCCGGCGTCAACTACGTGTGCTGCACGCCGCGTGAGCTCTGGCCCGATGAGGCCATCCTGGCCGAGGCCGAGGCGGTGGCCAAGAAGAACGGTGTGGAGATCAAGGTGTTCGATGACCCGAAGAAGGGCGTGAAGGGCGCGAACGTGCTCTACACGGACGTGTGGGTCTCGATGGGCGAAGAGGCCAAGACGGCCGAGCGCATCAAGCTGCTGCGCCCCTATCAGATCAACATGGACCTGATGACCGCGACCGGCAACTTGGACGGCAAGCTCATGTTCCTCCACTGCCTGCCGGCGTTCCATGACTTCAATACGGACGTCACGAAGGAGTGCGGCGCGCTGGAGGTCACCGATGAGGTGTTCGAGTCGAAGTACTCCAAGGTGTTCGACGAGTCCGAGAACCGGATGCACACGATCAAGGCGCTCTTCGTGAGCGCGCTGAGCGATCCGTCGCTGGCTTGATTTTGAGTTCTCTCCAAAGGAAAAAACAAAGGCAATAACATGAAAAAACTGATGATACTCTCAGTCGCGGCACTGGCCGCCACGATGATGTTCGCACAGGAGGCCGAAAAGAAGGCCGAGGTCAAAGCCGATGCCGCCGAAACGCAGCTCGAGGAGAAGGACGATGCGCCCATCTTCTGGGGCTTCGGCAACTATGGCATCTACTCTGGCTACCAGCTCTATGGTTCGCTGCTGAACTCCGAGCCCACGCTGCAGGGCTACCTCGAGGGCAACATCAACCTCAACATCGGGGATTGGGACCTCGGCTACCTCGGCCTCGGCATCTGGTCCAACACCGACCTCACCGACAAGCGCCGCGACCTCTACGGCAAGGCGTTCAACGAGTGGGACCCCAATGTGCACTGGGGCAAGACGTTCTGGCTTGACGACGACCGCAAGTATGGTCTCGACTACCGCGCGACCGTGGTGTGGTACTACTATCCCCATGGGCGCGGCCACGACTACAACAGCCACGGCAAGTCGCACTTCCAGTACGGGCATGACACGATGACGACGATGGACTTCAACCACAGTCTCGCGTTCCTGAACCCCTATCTGGTTCCCTATGTCGACTTCGTGCATGAATACCACGAGAACAATTCCGACCTGATCCAGTTCGGCGTCAAGCGTGCGTTCAACCCGATCGAAAAGCTGACGATCACGCCGTCGGTGACTTTTGTCTACCGCGATCACCGCTACAACTGGTGCTTCCCGACGGCGGGCTGGACCGAAACGCACAACGGCGGCATCGCCACGATGCGTTGGCAGATCGACGGCACCTACCAGATCACCGACAACATCGGCATCTTCGCCAAGGTGGCCTACTGCTCGATCATCGATCGTGACCTGCGCGATGCGGCCGATCACGGCTCTGGCGGCGACTACGGCCAGTACAAGGACTTCGCGTGGGGCGGCGCGGGCATCTCCATCAACTTCTAAGGACTGCCGCGCGTGAAGACGCGAAAATAGACAAGCGGGCGGAGGGCCGAAAGGGGCCTTCCGCCTCTTGCTTTTGATTTTGGCTGTTTCGCGCGTGAACAGGCTAGCATAACGGAAAGAGAGCAGAAAAATGGCCACAGAAGACGTCAAGGCTTCGATTGCGAAGCTCGAAAAGTCCATCCTGGAGGATGGTAAGGTAGATCGCGCCGAAGCGCAGATCCTTCTCGCGTTCGCGAAGCCCCGCACGGCCGACAACGCCGAGATGGCGGAGTTCGTGAAGCTCCTCGAGTCGGTCCTGGAAGACGGGGTCGTCACGCCTGACGAGTCGGTTCGCGTTGGCGCCTACCTCAAATGGCTCACGCGCGAGGTCGCGTCGGAGGAGCCCGAAACGGGATTTCTCGGGCGGCTCTTCAAGCTCAAGCGCAACCGCACCACGGTGAAGACCGAGATTGTGGCGGGCATCACGACGTTCATGACGATGGCCTACATCCTCGCCGTGAACCCGAACCTCCTGTCGATGGCTGGCATTCCGCGTGGCGGCGTGTTCCTCGCTACGGCGATAGCGTCGGTTGTGGGCACGTTGCTCATGGCGGGCCTGTCGAACTATCCGTTTGTCCTGGCGCCGGGCATGGGCCTGAACGCGTTTCTCACGTTTGGCGTCTGCTTCGGCATGGGCTACAGCTGGCAGTTCGCCCTCCTGGCGGTGTTCGTGGAAGGCATTGTGTTCCTGGCGCTGTCGCTCACGCCGGTGCGCGAGAGCATCTTCAACGCGATTCCGTTCACGCTCAAGAAGGCTGTGGCGGCCGGCATCGGCCTATTCATCTGCTTCATCGCGCTGCAGACCTCGGGCGTCATCGTGAACAATGACGCCACGCTCGTGGGCCTCATCTCGTTCAAGGCGGGCGGCGTCCACACGGTGTGCGCCATCCTGGCCCTGATGGGAACGATCTTCACGGGTTTTCTGCTCGTCAAGGGCGTCAAGGGCGCCATTCTCATCGGCATTCTGGCCACGTGGGTCATGGGCATGATCTGCCAGGCCACGGGCATCTACGTGCCGGATCCGGCGGCGAAGTGCTTCTCGCTCTATCCCAACTTCTCGTTCGAGGGCATTGCCCAGAACTTCAAGGAGTTCGGGCAGACCGTGTGCGCGCTCTTCGGCGCGGAGGGTTGGACGCATTCGGTGAAGGGCGCGGACGGAGCCATGAAGGTTGTGGGCTCGGGCTGGGACCTCATCAAGTCGCTGGACTTCTTCGTGGTGATGTTCGCGTTCTTCTTCGTGGACCTCTTCGACACGCTCGGCACGCTCATCGGCGTGTCGATGAAGGGCGGCTTCCTCACCAAGGAGGGCAAGCTGCCGCGTATCTCCGGCGCGCTCTGCGCGGACTCGATCGCCACGTCGCTGGGCGCCGTGCTCGGCACGTCCACCACCACCACGTATGTGGAGTCGGCCTCGGGCGTGATGGCGGGCGGCCGCACGGGTCTCACGGCGGTCACATCTGCGGCGTTCTTCGCGTTGGCGATCCTGTTTGCGCCGGTGTTCCTGGCGATTCCGGCGTTCGCCACCGCGCCGGCGCTCATCATCGTGGGCTACATGATGCTCTCGAGCTGCACGGACATCGACTTTCGCGATGCGGGCGAAGCCGTTCCGGCGTTCCTGGCGATCGTCGGCATGCCGTTTGCCTATTCGATCTCCGACGGCATCATGTTCGGCGTGATCTCCTACACGGTGATCAATGCGCTCTGCGGCAACTTCAAGCGCATCCACTGGATCATGTACATCCTCACGGCGCTCTTCATCGCGAAGTATGCGCTGATGTAAGCCGAACGCAGAGACGCTTCTCATGGTCGATGGCGGCCTTTCATGGCGTGACTGGCCTATGGGGGAATAGGCCATGACATGCTTTGTCGGATGCTATACAGATGAAACGCACCTTGAGGGAATTCACGTTGTCGACGTAGACCCGGAAAGAGGTATGCTGGAGCGGGTGTCTGCCGTTCGGCTGCCCAATGCGATCTATCAGGCGTTAAGTCCCTGCGGTCGGTTTCTGTTCTCCTGTGAACAGGGCGGGCTTGCCGCCTTCCGTGTTGAAGTCGAAGGCCTAGCCCTGGTTGATCGGATGGCGTGGGATGGACAATGCCTTTGCCACGTCTCCGTGATGCCAGACGGGAAACATGTCTGTTGGGCCGACTACCTCTTGGGCGAGGCAGGCAGCGTCGCTTTCGATGGGGGGCGCTTTGTTCCTGGCAGTCTCGTCCGCCATCGCCATGAGGGAAGTGGGCCGAATCTGCCGCGACAGATGTCGGCCCATTGTCATCAGGCGATTCCGCTTCCGAATGGTGATGGGTACGCGGTTGTCGATCTTGGGCTTGACTGCATCGCTGTCTACCCGAAGGGCCGCCGATATGCGACTTTGCCGAAAGGCGCCGGGGCACGGCATCTGGCCTTTCATCCAAGCGGAAAATTCGCCTTTCTCGCGTCGGAACTTGGAAATCTGGTGTCGGTCTATCGTCTGAATGCGACAGGAGACTTTGAATTCATCTCTTCGGCGTCCACCCTGCCTGCGGGATGGAAGGGCGCTTCCACAGTGGCGGCGATTCGGGTGTCGAGCGACGGCGCGCGGGTGTTCGTCACCAATCGGGGGCACGATTCCATCGCAGCATTCGCTTTTGACGGTGCACGATCCTCCTTGAGTCTTCTGGCCATTTCGCCCGTGCCGGGTAGCTGTCCGCGAGATCTGGCCTTCCTGCCGGACGAGCGCTATGCGTTGGCGACCCTGGAACGGTCGGGGGTGCTGGCGCTTCTCTCCTGCAATCACACGACGGGGCGGTTTGAGAAGGTGGGGCAATTGGACGATTTACACCGTCCGTCATCCGTCATTGCGCTTCCGCGCTCGTGATTGGTGGCCCACGGTTCGTGGATTTGGGCGCGGAGAATTGAAAAGGGGAAGAATCCTACGAAAAGATCCCTTTGACGTCTGTGGATTATGCTATACTGTCGGCTGAACTGAGTTTGTTTGCCATGCGAAATCTGCTGACATGTGTTTCCGCTCGCGTTTTTTCTGGCTCCTCCGCGTATGATAAGGTGGCGGATTTGGACATGTATTCAGAACAGTGTGGTGACGTCAAGAGCACGAAAATGGGGTCCCATGAAGATAGAGTATTTTGTATTTGCGGCATTCTCCGTTTGGTCATTCGCCTGTGTGGCGGCGGTGGCGCCGCAGAATCCGGTGCGTGTGCGCGAAATCGCGGCGATGCTGCGTCCCGAGCCGGGATTCGCCGAGACGCGCATCGGCAATCGCGTCGATTGGGAGCGCATCGCAAAGATTGATCCGAAGTCCACCGAGAAGGTGATTGATTATGCCGCCCGGCTGGCCGCGAAGCCGATCCCCGTCGTGGACGACACGAATTACGCGAAAATCTATTCGTGGAATCGTCCGCACGCCGAGCGCTACCAGTGGCTCGCGCCGCTGACGTTGGCCGAATGTCTCGAAAACAAGGGCCGGTTCCTGCCGCGCATAACGGAATTGCTCGAGACGATTGCCGCGATGCGCACATGGGTCAATCCGTATCATGACCGGCCGGACTTCAAGGCGTTCAACGGCAAGTGGCGCAAGCTTGAGCTCGGCAATGGCCAGACCGTCGAGGCTCTCGCGTATGCGCTCGACATCCTCCGCGATCGCCTGCCGGCTGATGTGCGGAAACGCGTCATGGCGGCGATCCGCGCCCAGGTGCTGGACGTCTATCTGGACATCGCCCGCGACGGCGAGGCTGCGAAACGGCACGGTTGCGGCTGGTACGGTGGGCTCTACAACTGGAATGCCGCCTGCTGTTCGTACTTCACGACGGCGGCCATTCTCCTGTTGGATGATCCCGTCGCGCGTGCGGAGGCGATCGAATTGGCCGAGCGCAGTGTGCTCAACTACCTGGACGGCTTTACGCAGGAAGGATACTGTCTCGAAGGCGCGAGCTACTGGGAATATGGCTTTGGCCGCTATTTGACGCTGGGCATCAACGTGCGGCGGGCGACGGGCGGGCAGAACCCATTCTTCCCCGAACTGCGTGCCAGGACGTGCTTCCTTTCTGGGTATGACGTGCGCTACAACGACGCCGGTACGCCGTGCTTTGGCGACTGCAGCGGAAAGGGTCTGCCCATCGTGCCGTGGACGCTCGGCGGCATGGCGTGGCCCGATTTGACGCATCAGCCGATGACCCGCCGGAATGGCGTCTTCGGCGGAGGCTTGCCGCTGACGACTTTCCGCCACTTCAAGATGCCGGGCATCTCCGCCGAATTGCCGGACCACAGCCACGTCTATCCACTACGTTCATGGTACGAAGATTGCGTTCAGATGCTTGTGTGTCGGCCTACAGAGGGGAAGGGCCTTTACGCCTCGTTCAAGGGCGGGCACAATGGCGCGGGCCACAACCACAACGACGTGGGCGCTTTCGGCATTGCGATCGACGGCCGTGAGATTGTCGGCGATCCCGGGCTCAAGAAATACGATCTCGACACTTTTGGCCCACGGCGCTATGAGTCGAATCTGCGCAACTCCTACGGGCATCCCGTGCCGTATGTGGACGGCAAGATGCAGGTGACGGGTGTTGCCGCCGCGGCGAAGCTCCTGCGGCACGCCTTTACGGACGAAAAGGACATCGTCGAACTTGATCTGCGCGCCGCCTACGATGTGCCCCGGCTCCAGACCCTGACGCGCGCGTTCTCCTATTCCCGCGCGGAAGGACGCGTCATCGTCCGGGATGAGGTGGCTTTTGACGGTACGGGCACCTTTGAATCGCCGTTCGTGACATTCGGGTCCGTTGAAAAGGTGGCCGAGGATACGTTCAAGGTCACGTCGGCAGGCGGAAAGGACGCGCTCATCTGCCGCGTTGCCGCCACAGGCGGCACGCTCGTCACGCGCGAGGAGGTGTTGGAGGACATGGGACTGGGCAACGGTGCGCCACGGCGTTTCGCCTTTGCGTTCAAGGATCCTGTGCATGCGGCGACATTGGAGATGACGTGGGAACGCCTGCCGAAGGCCGTGCCGACATCCATGGTCACGCACGACGGGCGTCGGGTCGTCTCGCGCAGGGTGGGGACAAATGTCGTCCAGGAGCTTGTGAAGGACGAAGGATTCGCCCCCACGCGGCCCTGGCGCATCTACGTCGTCAAGGCGACGCATACCGACATCGGACTTCACAATTCGCAGTACATTCAGCGCCATGGCACGGTCAAGCGGATTGAGGACGCCATGCGGCTCATCGATGCGGACACGCGCGCGGATGACGACCCTGCCGCGTACCGCTACGTGATGGAGGGCGTCTGGTTCTGGGAGAACTATCCGATGGACCGCGGCGAGGCTGCGGCCTGGAACGTCATCTCCAACTACGTTCGCCGGGGCCGCATCGACATCGCCTGCGGCTGCGCGGGGAACCATACGCATCTGTTCTGCCCTGAGGAGATCCGCCGCTCGGCGCTCACGAAGAGGCGTCTGCTCGAGAAGTGGGGCGTCACGACGCGCACGATGATCATGGCGGACAACCCCGGCATGAGCTGGTCCATCGTCAGGCCCTATGCCGAGGCGGGCATGGCGAACATCATCTTCGCGCCGAACCAGTGGAATCCGTTCCCCTCGACCCTGCACAAGATGAACAGGGAGATTCCGTCGGCGACGTGGAATCCCGATGCGCGCGGGGGCGGCAACTACATCGACGTCAGCTATGACTCGGATCGGCCAATGGTCTTCAAATGGGAGTCGTATGACCGGTCGACAAATCTCCTGGTCTGGTGCTCCACGCAGTACGGACACGGCCTTGATCGCGTCGGCATCAGGCACAGCGGCGCGAAGATGGAGGTGGTCGAGCAGAAGATGCCGGCATTTCTCGCCATGCTGGAGAGGAAATATCCCTATGACATCTGGCTCGCCTGCAACTACTTCGACGACGAAGACGCGAACACGAAGTTTGCCGACTTCGCCGCCAAATGGAATGCGAAGTGGAAGTGGCCGCAGTTCGTGACGGTTGGGCGGCTTGACGAGCCCTTTGACGAGCTGCGGCGGCGCTTCGGCGACAAGATACCCGTGGTTCGCGGTGAAATGACGAGCGGGTGGCTGCAGCACGCGGTCTCGGTTCCCGAGATCCAGGCCCAGAAATTCGCCGCCGAGCGTCTGGTTTTCGCCGCCGAGAAGGCCTGGCGAGCGGACCCCAGCCGCGACGAAGCGCAGAAGATGGAATTTGACCGCGCCTGGTGGCATCTCATTCTCAATGACGAGCATTCCTATGGCACAAGCGGCTATCAGGGGCGTCGCGTCTTCGAGACGTGGATGCAGCACCGGGACTGGATCGAAAGAGACGAGATGATGGAGGAAAAGGCAATGGGACGTTTCACGGAAGAAGTAGGGGATAGGGTAGAGGTGAAAGAGGTGGGCGAGAACGCCTGGTATCGGGTGAAGGTCAACGAGAAGGGGGAAATCCTCTCGATCTTCGACAAGGAGCTTGCGCGGGAGCTGCTGGATGGGCCGGCGAACAGGTTTCTCTACACGCGTGACAACCACAGGACATGGAGCGACGAGAAGCTGCTGGGGGCAAAGATCACGCGCCGCGTGTTTCTGGCGAAGAACGAGAAGCGCATTGACGTTGAGAACCGCTTCGAGCATGCGACGGACCTCTTCAACACACGCCGCTATTATCGCCACGGGTACATCGCGTTTCCCTTCGCCGTGCCCGACGGGGCGTTCAAGGCCATGATCGCAGGCGGTGAGGTGATCGATCCCTATCGTGACCAGAGCGGTTATGCAACGGACGCCTATGTGGCCGTGCGGGACTGGTGTGCGGTGGAGAACGACGCGTTTGGGGTTTCCCTGCGGCAGACTGACACGTTCCTCACCGAGTTCGGCGAGATCCATCCGGACAAGACGTGCTTCTCCGGGGTGCCGCCAAAGGACAAGAGCGCCATCTACTCGTACGTCTTTGCCGACTTCCTGCAGCTGCACGTTCCCGATGGCGAATCGATCTCCTTCACGACGAGATATTCGATCACGTCGTATGACAGGAAAACGCCGGGTGGATGCACGTCTCGGTGCGGGGCGGAAGGCGTATCCGCCATTCGGGGTGGCTGGCCGCTTGGCGCCGCTGATTTCGCGGACGCCAAAGGCGGGGACTGGACTGGACTCATCGAGGCTCCCCGGGCCAGTCACGGCGAGAAGGATGGACAGCTCTATCTTCTTTGGGGCGCGGACATGTCGGCAGAATTCGAC
Organism: Kiritimatiellia bacterium; assembly: GCA_024405395.1. Taxonomy (GTDB): domain Bacteria; phylum Verrucomicrobiota; class Kiritimatiellia; order RFP12; family UBA1067; genus RGIG6720. The sequence goes on from JAKSOW010000039.1 coordinate 28,003, forward strand.
CATTATGAACTCTGGCGTGATGACGGGTTCCTCGCGAATGTGACGAACGAAGCGCCGTGCGGCATCCCGTATCGCGTTGCACGCTATGTCGATTTTGACGCCGGCTCCCACACGGCACGCACGTATCGTGTGCGGAAGGTGATGAAAGACGGCGCCAAGTCCGAATTCTCCCGGCCTTTTGTCGGCAAGACACGGCTCATGTTCGAGACGGAGGCCGTAGAAAGCGAGGGGTTGCGCGTCGAATTCAACCGAAACGGCGGTTATGTCACGAGCTGGCGGACTTTGGGCGATTCGGGCGACGTGCTCTTCAGGCCAAAATGCGCGCCCTGGGGCAAGGAAGAGACGCATGGCGGCATCCCGCTTTGCTGGCCGTGGTTCGGCACCGCCGAGAAGGAGGGATTGCCGAAGCATGGCTTGCTTCGTTATGCGCGGTGGACGCTGGAGGAGAAGCTTGGCAAGAGTGGGATGGTCTGGTCTGTGGCGTCCACGCCCGAGACGAAGCGCCTCTGGCCGCATGACTTCCGGGTCGTCCTCACGTTTCGGGCGGGGGGTGACAGTCTGCAGCTGTCGTTCACCTGTGAGAACACGGGAACGGAACCGTTTGACTATACCTGGGGGTTCCATCCCTATTTCGCCGTGTCTGACGCGCACCGTGTCGCCGTCGACGGCGTCAAAAAGCCTGAGGCGTCTGTGCGCGAAGTGCTGAACGCGGATGGCCGTCCGCATGTGCTGGAGGATCTTGTGACGGGCCGAACCGTGACAATCTCAGGCAAGAACAACGG
>JAKSOW010000004.1 GCA_024405395.1 Kiritimatiellia bacterium
GAGCCCTTTCGGGAGGCGGGACACGAGGCGTCCCAGGTAGGCAGGAGTGGCGCGGCCGCAGACAAGCGGATTTGCGTGCAGGGGGCGACGGCGGTATTCCGCCAAGCCATTCTGCGCGTAAAGACGCGCCGTATGCGGCCGCGACCCCTCCGCTCTCCTGGGTAAGCCGGCGGTGTCCCGCTTCCCGGAAGAGGCCGGGTGCAAGTGCGGCGCTTTTCGGGGGCGAAGCTGACCTGGCTAACACGAAGGCCCGTGCCGGACACACGGCGCATCCCGCCGCCAGATGTCAATCTGCGGCGCGGTGCGACGGGCGTGTGGCACGGGCCTTCGCGGACGCACGGACAGTTCCCCCGAAAAACGACGCGGATTGGATGGCACGCATCCACACCGTTTCGCTCAGTTTTTCCATTCCAGACATTGCCACATTATCAAAAACTTCGATGGGGCCAAACGTTGCTACTGCAACAAATGTTCTTGCGGTCATTTTGCCAAAAGGGTATAATGTCCCGCCAATTATTCAGAGGAACGACCGATAGGCAAGTCAAGGGCAAGGATACGACATAAAAGATGTTAGAAGGCGCCATACAGGATTTCTTTTATTCAGTTATCTCGGGCCTCGCTCTCGTGCTTCACCTGGTGATCAACTTCAAGCTTCTGCTTGGAAGGGGGAGCATTCATCAGCCGAAAGCCATGAAGGAGTATCGGGCTTTTCTGATCTGCCTTTCCGCCTACTATCTGGTCGATTCCCTATGGGGTGTCTTGGCTGGGATGGGAGCCACCACCATACTCTATTTTGATACGGTCTTCTACTATCTGCTGGTTGCGGTTTCCGTGTTTCTGTGGAGCCGCTACGCGGTCGCCTATCTCGGCATACATGATTGGCGCGCGAAGCTGTTGAGGATATCGGGCCGAATTCTGTTTGCCTTTCACGTGGTGGCCCTTGGGCTCAATTTCTTCAATGGCAGCTTCTTCTCGTTCACCGAACAGGGGGCTTATGTGGCCGGCCCCTTGCGGCATGTGGCCCTCTGCCTGCTGGCCTCCTTCAATCTCCTCAGTGCGGCATTTGCCCTGGCGCAAGTTCTGCACACGCAGGTGTCCTCCACGCGCCATCGGCGCCATCTGACGATCTTGATCTTCTGCCTCACGATGACGCTGGCCAGCATTCTGCAGGTTTTGTGGCCACTTCTGCCGCTTTATGCGATTGGCTGTCTCTTTGGCTGCTGCATCCTACATGCCTTTGTGATCGAGGATGAGCGCGAAGCCCTGCGGAACGAGATGCTCATGCACGAACGCGAGGCCTCCGAGCATGTTCGGGCGGAAAGGACGCTGTTTGACGACATGATTGCGCATGTCGTCTCCAGAACGTCCAACGCGGAGTCAATGAACTTCATCATCGCGGGCATCGGGGCGCATGTCGGAGCCGACCGCTGCTATGTCTACTATTACCAGAAGCCCGGTGAGAGTCCCATAGCCGACAATGTCTACGAATGGTGTTCCCAGGGCATCGAGCCCGTGATCGATTCCCAGCAGAGCTGCGACATGTCCGTATTGCCGGATTTCCACGAAACCATCGTCGACAACCGGATATATTCGTTCACGGACATCACCACCATCCATCCCGGATCGCGAGACTGGCTGGAGCCCCAGGGAATCCAGTCGCTGATTGCGGCCCCGTTCCACCGATGGGATGGTCAGGTGCTGGGCTTTGTGGGCTTTGACTTCGTGAACCATGCCGTTCCGGAATTCGGCGACCATGTGAGGCGCAACATCCAGGCCGCGGTGAATCTGATCGAGGCGTGCGTGCGCCTCAACCATGAGCGCGAACAGTCGGCGGCCGCCGCCCAGGCGCTGAAGGACATGGATGTGGGCATCTGGTCGATTGAGCAGGAGGGGAACTTGCCGCCGCGCATGTACGGCAATGCCGTGATGGATCTGCTGCTCGGCTGCAGCGGGGCCGCCCTGACGCGCGAGGCCTACTATCAGAACTGGCGTGACCACGTGCATCCAGACTACCAGGGCAAGGTGCAGAAATTCATTGACGATATAGCCTCCGGACAGGCCGCCGAGGTGCAGTATCCGTTCAACCACCCGACGCTCGGCGAAATCTGGGTGCGGAGCGGCGGCCGACGTGATGCCGAGTGCACCACCGGGCTGCGCATCGTGGGGCGACACCAGAATGTGACGGAGCTCATCCAGACGAGGCAGCAGAGCCTGGACGTGATGACGGCCTTGGGGCGCGAATATCATACGCTTTGGCTGGTCGAGAAGGAAACCCGCCGCATGCGGTTGGTGCGGACGACCGGCAAGTCGACGATCAAGAGCGCGGTCGCCATGGCACGGGCTGTGCGGGACTATGATGCCACTCATGCGAAATATCTTGAGGCCAATGTGGATCCACGTGACCGGGAACGGGTGCGGCATGAGGCTTCGTGCGCCGTGGTGCTGGAGAAGATAGCCCATTTTCCCCTCTACACGGTGAACTACCGCCGAATCGACGACGCCGGCGTGTGCAGCCACCATCAGATGGCCTTTGCGGATGCCGGCAACTGGTTCATCCTGGGCTTTCGCGACATCGAGGACATGGTGCGGAAGGAACTTGAGGCGCAGGAACGCGCCGAGAAGCTCAATACGGCGCAAAAGCTGGCTGAAGTCGAGCAGGATCGCGCCGACAAGGAGCGGTGCATCAACGAGTCGCTGGGCGTGTTGCTGGCAACGTCCAACCTGTCGGAGGCGCTGCTGAAGATCATGTCGATGTGGTGTGAGGCGTTGGACGCGCAGTGGTGTTTCGTTGGACGCTGGGAAGGGGACAGCTATCACATCATACAAAGTTACGCTGTGCCAGGCGAGACGCCGCTCTGCAAGCCAGGTGGCGTGACGGCACATCTCCAGAGTCTTTTGGAACGCATGGCCGGCATTGGCGAAAGCATCCACGACTATCTGCCGATGCCCGACTTCAGGCGGCACGCCTACTTCAATGATTTTGTGCGCGTCTCGTTGCGCCCCGATGCTATGCGCGAGGCCTCGTCCTGCTATCGGCATGTCGTTCGACTCGAAGGCAAGGCCTGGGGTACGCTCGTACTGCTGTTCCGCGATCGCCATGATTTATCCGTCAACGAGGAGCTTTTCTTCAAGGCCGCCGTGCATGGCATTGAGCTGGCGCTGGTGCGACAAAAGCACATGCAGGAGATTGAGGCTGAGCGCGACCGTGCTGTCGAGGCGGAGAAGTCCAAGCGTCTGTTCTTCTCCTCCGTCTCGCACGACATCCGCACGCCGCTCAATGCGATCGTGGGCTTCTCCGAGCTTCTCGAACAGGGCGGGGAAACTCCTGAGGAGCGGATTCGCTACATCTCCACCATCCGCTCCAGCGGCAAGGTGCTCGCCCGGCTCATCGACGATATCCTGGATCTGGCGAAACTTGAAGACGGCAATATGGAGATCATTTCCGAGCCTACGGACGTATCCGCCGTGGCCCGGGAAGTGGTGGAGGCCTTTGGGGTTTCGCGGGCGCGGAAGTCGATTTTCCTTGGCATGGAGGCGGATGAGATGCCGCAGGTGGACATTGATGCCCAGCGCGTCCGCCAGATTCTGTACAATCTGCTCTCCAATGCATTCAAGTTCACGGATAAGGGGCAGATCGTCCTAAAGTCACGGTGGGTGGACGGCACGTTGCGGCTTTCGGTATCGGATACGGGACGCGGCATCTCGGAAACCGACATCGAACGCATTCTGCAGCCGTTTGTCCAGGTCAAGGACCGAAACCATCGAGATGGTACCGGATTGGGCCTGCCGATTTGCCGAAAGCTCGCGGAACTCATGGGCGGCACGCTCACCATCGAGTCGAAGCTTGGCGAGGGATCGACCTTTACGGTTTCGTTCCCGCATCTGCACGTCGTGCCTCAGTCGGCAGTGAAGGCGGCGGCGCCTGTTGCCGCCCATGCGGCCCCTGTGGTTGCCGCCGTGCCGCCAAGCGGGGCAAAGTCCGTTTCCGAAATCCGTGTGTTGGCCGTGGATGATTCGACTGTGAATCTTCTGATTCTCAGGAACATGCTCAAGCGGTGTGGTGTGACCGACATCGTAACGGCTGAAAATGGCCATCAGGCCTTGGACATGCTGAAACAAGACAAGCCCTTTGACATCGTATTCTCGGATTTGTGGATGCCTGAAATGGATGGTGAGGGGCTGATAAAGGAAATCCGGGCCGACAAAACCCTGGCGGATTTGCCCGTTTACCTGGTCACGGCAGATGTTGAGATCACGCCCAACTATCAGGAGCTTGGCTTCTCGGGCATTTTGCTCAAGCCGATTACCCTGGTTGGCATCAAGAACCTGCTGCAGAGTTCTTTTGTGGCCTGATTCCGGTTGCCCCCTGGTTGTTGCTTCACGTCATTCCTTTCCGCGCTTTGCTTGCCTAGGGTCTCAAAATTCCCGTCAATGGGTCTCAAAAATCCGCGCTTAGGGTCTCATAAATCCCTCCTTAGGGTCTCAAAATTCCCGCCCTAAAGTGTGGTGTCGCAAAAGTGCCGCAAAAGTGCCGCATTTCCGCCGCATAAGTGCCGCAAAACCGCCGCTTCCAAATGCGGCAGAAATGCGGCGGAAATGCGGCGGTATTGCGGCACTTTTGCGGCAGTATGTATGTGGTTAAGCGACGTTTTTGAGTGTGAAAAGCGAACTTCTGCCACTTAACTGTTCATCCTCGATCATGTTTGTAATGGACATTCGTCTGGGAATCTGCTACACTTCTCGGCAATGGGATTCCAGAAAATGGATTGATTCGAATAGTAGAGCATAATGATTGATCGCAAGACGTTTTTGAAGGGTATCGCCGCAGGTGGCGTGGCTGCCATCGGGGCTGGGCGGGCGTTTGGCCATGAAATCCATCGGGCCAAGCCCGTGTGGGGCAAGGTGACTGTGGTGGGTCGTCCTCTGGCGGGCGTGGTCGTCTCCGACGGGCTCAACTGCGTGCTCACGAGCGCGGATGGTTCCTACAAACTGCCGGCCAATCCCCGAGTTCGCTTCGTCTTTGTGACGATCCCTGCCGGTTTCCGAACGAAAAAGCGCTACATCCGCTATTCGTCGAGCAAGCGGCCCTATAACTTCGAGCTGACGCCTTGGGAACCTTCGGCCCACGATGGTTTCAAGATCATGCACATCGGCGACAGCGAGATTGACGCCGATCTCACCAAGGAACGCCACTGGGTCGAGCGGGCCAAGAAACTCGCCGATCGCGAGAATGTGGCCTTCTGGGTGCATACGGGCGACATCACGATGCAGCTTGGCGATCTGCACCGCGAGCTCATGAACGACGAGGTGTGCGGGCGCCCTGTATTCTATGTTCTGGGCAACCACGATGTGATCTGGGAAGAGCGCGGTGAGACGCTTTTCGAGGAAACATTTGGTCCTTGCTGGTATTCGTTCGACTGCGGCACCACCCATTTCATCGTGACGCCCATGATGTGGGGAGATGGCAATCCCTCCTACACCGTTGACGAAATCGTGGCGTGGCTGCGCAATGACCTTGCGATCGCCAAGCAGAAGGGGCAGGGCGTCATTCTTCTCTCCCATGGCTGCTACGATACGCGGATCTATGATGCCCGACACATCTTCGATGAGACGCGGTTCGTCACCTATGGTTCACAGCCGCTCGATCTGATGACTGCGTGCGATTTCCATGGCGTGATCCATGGGCATCTCCACACCAACTACTTCCGTCGCTCGGCGGATCGTCGTCTGGAGGTTGTCTCGGTGGCGCCGCCTGCGAAGCAGCTTTCCACGCTGCAGGTGATCACGGTCGACGCCGATCACCGCATGCACGTCTTCAACCAATATGGCGACTACGAGTGGCCGAAGGTCGCCACGCCGAAAGAGTGCGTCTGGAAGAGCGGTGTGGGCTCGATTGTCCTGTTCTGTCCGCCAGCGGTGGATGGCGACAGCGTCTCCGTGAACACGCTTGACTTCTGTGGCAAGGATGCCGCCGGCATCTACTGCCTTGACCGCATAAGCGGGCGGCGGAAGTGGTTCTGCCGCACACAGACCCAGTTGCCCGCGCGTGTACTGGCACGCAAGGGGCGGGTCTATGCCGCCGACGAGGACTGGATCATCTACTGTCTCAACGGTGAAACCGGCCAGGTGATATGGAAAACCGATGCCCGACAAAGCATTGGCGCCATTGGCGCCGTCTTTGGTGGTGGCGGCTCATCGCAGCTCAAGACGGCCATCACCATCGACGATCAGCGCGGTTGGATCTTCGTGGGCACGATCAAGCGCAATCTCTTCGCGGTGGACATGGCCACTGGACAGGAGGTTTGGCACGCGAAGGACAACAAGACATTTTTCCTCGAAACGGCGTCGGCGCCGGTGGTCTGTGGCGACACAGTGTTCGCGAGCGGGTTCTGGATGGGGCGCTACGGCTATGACATCGCGACCGGCCGGGAGCTGTGGCGGCATACCCGCAACAATTCCACTGTCACGAGCGAATGGTATGCTTCCGGCATTCCCTGGATCGAGACGATCGGTTTCCCGAAATTCCACGAGGGCAAGGTCTATATCGCCACCCACAGCCATTTTCTGGAGGTGAATCCCCGCACCGGCGAATTGCTGCGTGAGAAGAAGTTTCCGTTTTCGCTCAACTGCTACACGGAGCCGCTCATTCTGGGGCGTCGGGCGTATTTCGGTTCGCCGCGCAATGGTCTCATCTGCTTTGACCTCGACCGCTTCGAGATGGTGTGGGCCTCCCCAGTTGAGAATGCGTTGCTTGTCCAATTGCCCTACCAGGCCTCGCCGATGAAGTGTCTGTCGTCCATCCCGGTTCTCTGGAAGGGGAACATCTGGGCGACGGCAGCAGACGGCGCGCTCTATTGCTGGGACAGGGAAACGGGCACACGCCTTCGGCGCATCGAAACGGGGGTGCCGTTCATCGCTTCGTGTACCGTAGGCCCGGATGACCGCCTCTACACGGCCGATTTCTCGGGAAATGTGTGCTGCTTTGACGTCTGACCGTGAGCATCTGGCGAGGTTTAAGTAGTGAACTGTGAAAGGATGTTTCTGATGAGTTTCAGGACTGTTTCCGTTTTGATGATCGCCTTTGCCGGCGTCTGTGTGCATGGGGCGGGGATTCCCGCCAATCATAAGGTCAGTTCGTTTGCTCGCCAGGGGCAGAAGGTTTCGGTCGCACAGGATGGCGCGGCCTGGAATGTCCGTTTTGACGGCAAGTTGGACTGGTGCGTCAATTTCTTCCCGCAGCAGAGCGTAAAGCCTGGTGAAGAATATGAGCTGGCCGCACGTCTGGATCCGTTGCCGGGCGGTACCAACACGCACACCTTCTGCCGCATCAGCGCCATTCTCGACGATGCCAAGGGCGGCAACATCTCATGGGTGTGGGCCGCTACGCCACTGCAAATGGGCCAGGTGACCACCAAGCGTTTCCTTGTGCCGCCAGGTGTCGCCAAAATGCGCGTACGCCTCATTGGTCTGGACGACTTTGAGGGGCGCATCTCCGCTTTGGATGTGCGGAAGGTCGGCGAACGGAGCCAGATGTTCCTGCCGGTCGACTCGTCCTGGAAGCTGACTTCGCGGAATCTTGACGTCTGCGTGTTTGCCCGGTCTGCCGCCTTTGCCGTAACGGATCGGCGCTCGGGCGTCACGCGTTCGCCGCAACGCACGGAATCACTGGATTTCCTGGCGCATGGCCTTGTCTGTGACGCCACTGCGGATGCGCAGCGCGTGCGTCTCGCGCTACTGGATCCCGAAACATTCGCCAAGATGACGGTAACCTATGTGCTGGATCCCGAGACGGACGAACTGGAGGTTTTCCTGGCGGCAGATCCCGATTTCCCGATGGGCAGTCAGCCGCGCTGTTTTCCCTCGGCGTTGTCGTCTCGGACTGGAGAGCGGATGGTGCTGCCGGTCAATGAGGGCATTGCCTATCCCGTGGACGAACCCTACAGAGGGCATGCGCAGTTTCACACCTATGGTGGGCATGGTCTCTGCATGGCCTTTGCGGGCGTGTGCACCGACCCGGGCGCGGAGGGCAAAGGCGGTGCGGGATATGGCATGATCTTCGAGACGCCCGACGACGGCGGCATCAAGATGCTGCAGACGCCGGGAACGGATCGTCTGTTGACGGGGGCTCCCTTTTGGCAGGGGCAGAAGAAGCGCTTCGGCTATACGCGCAGGGTCCGTTACTTCTTCTTTGCGGAGGGTGGCCATGTGGCGCTTGCCAAACGCTATCGCCAATATGCCAAGGAGAAGGGGCTCTTCAAGACCTTTAGAGAAAAGGCGCGTACGCGTCCGGCGGTGGACAGATTGCTGGGGGCTGCGAATGTGTGGTATTGGTCGCCCCGGAAGTTGCCGCACCTGGAAATCGTCAAGGACATGCAGGCATTGGGCATTGACCGCATTCTCTGGAGCGCGAGCGGGAGCCCGGAGGTCATTGCGGCGCTCAACCAGATGCCGGGCGTGCTCACCAGCCGCTATGACATCTATCAGGATGTCTACTACCCCGAAATGATGGAGGCCACGGGCCATAAGCGCGTCAATGGCCTCAATGGCGAAGCGTGGCCCCATGACATCATCTGGACGTCGCCGTCCTCGAATGACTGGAAGCAGGCCTGGAGCGTGAAGACGAAGGACGGTCGTTTCGTGCCTACGGCGATGATGTGCGACATGTGCGCACCCGAGCATGAACGCCGCCGCCTGACCGAGGAGCGCAAGAGCTATCGGCTCACCGCCCGCTTCATCGACACGACTGTGGCCGCGCCGTGGCAGGAATGCTGGAATCCGGCGCATCCGATGACGCGAACCGAGAGCAAATACTGGAAGATGGAGCTTCTGCGCCTTCTGGGAGATGAGTTCGGCCTTGTGGTGGGCAGTGAAACGGGCATTGATGCTTCTGTGCCGTATTGTGACTACTATGAGGGGATGTTGTCGATTGGTCCGTATCGCGTACCGAATGCCGGGCGTGATGTGCACGTCGTGTGGACCAATGAGGTTCCCGAACGCGTGGCGAAGTTCCAGGTGGGCGAGAAATACCGTCTGCCGCTGTGGGAGCTTGTCTACCATGACTGCGTGTGCGCGCACTGGTACTGGGGCGACTACAACAATAAACTGCCCACATTGTGGCATAGACGCGATCTCTTCAATGTGCTCTATGGCACGATGGGCATGTATCTATTCAATTCAATGCAGTGGACGGAGCTTCGCGAACGTTTTGCCGCCTCATTCAGGATGACGTCTCCTGTGGCGCGTGCCACAGGCTACAGCGAAATGCTTTGGCACCGCTACCTCACGCCAGACCGCACTGTGCAGCGTACGGCCTTTGCGGATGGCACAGTGGTCACGGTAAACTTCGGATCGCAGCCGTTCTCCCTGCCTGAAGGCGGTACGCTCGGCCCTGAGGCACACAAGGTCGCACGCCAGGCGATTGACTGAGCCGCGTCAAGCACCTTTCCGCTTTTCTGTTTCGAGCCCTTTTGGTATAATGTAGGCAAATGAAAGACTTGGCGGCTGATTGGCAGATTGTGCGTGAGGCGCTTGGCGGTGAAACGCTGAGCGTCATTATGCCCGTGTACAATCTTGCCAGCATTATCGCCGCGAATCTGCAGCTCGTCGCCGACCAGCTGGAGGCCGCAGGTGTGGTGTATGAGCTTGTGCCGGTCGATGATGGCTCCACGGATGGCGGCGCAGAGGTCATTCGGGACTTTGCCGTCTCGCATCGGGCCATTGTTCCCGTTCTCCTGCCGCAGAACGGCGGGAAGGGCAATGCCATCAAAGAGGGCTTTGCCGCCTCCCATGGCGCCTATGTCCTGATCCTGGACGGCGATCTGGACATCTCCCTCAGCACATTGCCCGCGTTCTTCGCGGCCATGAGGCGGGAACGTTGCGACATCGTCATCGGCTCCAAGCGTCATCCCGACTCGAATGTGCAGTATCCCTGGCATCGTCGCCTGGCGAGTTGGGGATACTTTACCCTGGTGCGCCTCTTCATCGGGTTGCCCATCACCGACACGCAGACGGGCATGAAACTCTTCAGGCGTCCGGTGCTGGGCGAGGCGTTGGCGCGGATGCTCGTGAAGACATACGCGTTTGACCTTGAGCTCTTGTCCATTGCATACGGACGCGGCGCAAAAGTGGCTGAGGCGCCGGTCGAGATCCGTTTCGGCATGAAATTTGGCGCTCTCAAGGCGCGTACCGTGCGCGATATGATGCACGATACGCTGGCAGTGGTCTATCGTCTGCGATTCCTCAATTACTACGCAAAGGTCGAGATTCCGCCACCCTTGGAGAAGGATCCCCTCGTTTCCGTCGTAATCGCGTGTCCTGGCAACTCGTGGATGCTGCAGGAGTGCCTGGCCGCGCTTGCGAAGCAGTCCTACCGTGCCTTCGAGGTGATCGTGCTCCCGGATGCGTCCTTGGATGACCTCAAGCCGGCCGACTTCAATTTCCCGCTCATGGTGCTGCCTACGGGGAAAGTTCGTCCCGCCGAGAAGCGCAACTTGGGCATTGACAGGGCAAAGGGCGAGATCGTGGCGTTCATCGATGACGACGCCTACCCTGAGGAACATTGGCTGGCCCATGCGGTGAAGTATTTCGGCGAGCCTTCCATCGGCGGCGTGGGCGGGCCGGGTGTCACGCCTCCGGGTGACGGTTTTCTTGCCTCATCGGGTGGGCGCGTCTACGAGAACTATTTTGTCTCCGGCAATTACCGCTATCGCTATCTGGGTGGGCGCGTGCGCCTGGATGTGGACGACTACCCGTCCTGCAATCTCCTGGTGCGTACGGACATTCTGCGGAAGATCGGCGGCTACCGTACCGACTTCTGGCCGGGAGAGGACACGCTGCTTTGCGAATCCATCGTCTTGGAGCAGCACAAGCGAATCGTCTACGATCCCTGGGTGCTCGTGTTCCATCATCGGCGGCCGCTTTTTCTGCCGCATCTGCGCCAGTTGGGGCGCTATGGCTTCCACCGCGGGTATTTCGTCAAGCGTTTCCCGGCCACAAGTTGCCGCCTGTCCTATTTCGTTCCCACGTTGTTCGTCCTCTATCTCGTTGCCTTGGCGGCGCTATGGGGGATTCGTGCCTACATTGGCGGGGGGCGCCTTGGCACATGGGGCATGTTCGCCGCCTGGCCGTTTATCGTCTATGTGCTTCTGACGGGCCTGACGACCTTCAGCTTCAATCCTGTGCGCTGGCTGCTGGTGTGGCTTGGCGTCTTCACTTCGCATGTCACCTATGGCGTCAAGTTCCTCATGGGGCTTTGTGCCGCCAAGGCACCTTGCGAATTCATCGGCAAGGACCACGCTCCGCGTGGTTGAGATTTTACCGTAAGGAGAATGTGACTATGGATACTTGGATGGTGTATGCAATTGGCGTTCTGGCCGCTTACCTGGTGGGGGGCATTCCGTTTGGCTTCCTCATCGGAAAGATGCGTGGCGTAGATGTGCGCACCGTGGGGTCCAAGAACATCGGCGCCACGAACGTCTACCGCACAGTGGGGCACAAGTGGGGATTTCTGGCCTTCTTCTGTGATTTCCTCAAGGGGTTCGTTCCTGCGCTGATCGCCGTCCTGTATGTGGGGAAGGCTGGCGGGGATGGGGCGGCGCTTGTCCATCTTCCCTTGTCTGTTGGCTTTGCGGCCGTGCTTGGCCACACGCTTACGCCCTACATGAAGTTCAAGGGCGGAAAGGGCGTGGCCACCGCCTTTGGCATGTTGATGGCCCTGGCCACGCTCCCGGTGCTGATTGCCTTTGCGGTGTTTGTCGTCACCGTGTGGCTCAGCCATTACATCTCGCTCGGCAGTTGCTTGGCGGCGGCGACCATTGCCGTTCTGGTGTGGTTCTTCCCGGCTACGTTGCCGTTCCGGATCCTGGTGACCCTGCTGGGCGTGTTCGTCATCTACAAACACAAGTCCAACATCAAGCGCTTGATTGATGGCTGCGAAAACAAGATCTACTGATCGTCAGGGGGGCGTCATGAAGAAACTGAAGACCATTGGCCTTGTCGCGCTGGGCTGTGCCAAGAACTCCGTGGACCTCCAGGTCATGGCGGGCCATCTCATCAAGAAGGGTTTCACGCTGGCGCCGGATCCCGATTCGGCAGATGTTATTCTGGTCAACACCTGCGCATTCATCGAGTCGGCACGGGAAGAGGCCGTCTCCGAGATTCTGCGTGCCTGTGAACTGAAGCAGGCCGGTATGTGCCAGGCCGTGATCGTGTCCGGGTGCTTTGCGCAGCGGTATGGCGCGCAATTGGCGGACAAGTTCCCGGAAGTGGACGCCTTTCTGGGCATTGACGCGCTGGACAAGATCGATGCGGTCTTGGCGCGTGTGGCGAAAGGCGGAATCCGATCCGAGGCGGCGAAGGTCGTCGTCCCGGCCGGACAGCCACACAAGGTCTTCAATCCGCCGGAGCCCGCCTTACGTCTGACGGGCCTGTCCTTTGCCTATCTGAAGATCGCCGAAGGCTGCGCCCATCGCTGCAGTTACTGCGCAATCCCCGCCATCCGCGGCGACTATCGCTCGCGTCCGGCCAAGGACATCCTCGCCGAGGCCCAGGCACTCATCGCCACAGGCGTCAAGGAGCTGAACGTCATCGCCCAGGACCCCATGCTCTATGGCGTTGACTTCAAGGTGAAGCGTGGCGGCAAGCGGTATGGTCTGGTGGAGCTGCTGAACGACCTCGACAAGCTTGAAGGGGAGTTCAAGGTGCGCGTGCTCTATTCCTACCCGAGCGAGATCACAGACGCCTTCCTGAACTGGATGGCCACTTCGCCGCGGGCGATCAAGTATGTGGATGTGCCGCTTCAGCACACGTCGCCGACCATCCTGCGCGCCATGGCGCGCGGTTCGGCTGTGGCGGCAACGCTGCAGGCCGCCGAGCGCATTCGTGCGGCCGTGCCGGGCGTGACGCTGCGCACCACGGTTATGACGGGTTTTCCGGGCGAGAGCGAGCAGGACTTCAAGCGGCTTGTCGCCGACGTCAAGCGGATGAAGTTCGATCACCTGGGGGCCTTTGCGTTCTCGCCCGAGGATGGAACGGTTGCCGCCGAACTGGAGGGACAGGTGGCTCCTGGCACGGCCGAGCGGCGGCGTCAGGAGGTCATGCGCACGCAGAAGAGCATCTGGAACGCCAAGGCCAAGGCGTTTGTCGGGAAGACCTTCAGCGCCCTTGTCGTGGCGCCTGGTGTGGCGCGAATGGAGTCGCAGGCGCCTGAAGTGGATGGCGTGACCTATCTCAAGGCCGCCCGCGGCAAGACGCTGCCAGAAGTGGGCGAGATCGTGCGCGTGAAGATCAAGTCGGTGAAGGGCTACGACTTCGAGGGCGTTGTGGTGAAATGACCGAGGCGCACTTCTTCCAGGATCTCGCCGTCCTCATGACAGTGGCGGGGCTGGCCTCGGTGCTTTTTACGCGTATGGGGTGGCCCAAGGTACTGGGGTATCTGTTGGCGGGCGTGTTGGTGAGCAGCCACACCTGGGGTGCGCCTATCCTGATGGACGAGGCGTCGATCTCGACCATTGGCCAGCTGGGGATGGTGTTCCTCATGTTCACGCTTGGGCTGGAGTTCAGCGCCAGCGACATGAAGAAGGTGCGCCATGTCACCATCCCCACGGCGCTCTTCGACGTGTCGATGATGATCTGGCTGGGGTACACGGTGGGGCGGCAGATCTTCGGCTGGGGCATGCTCCCGAGTCTTTTCCTGGGGGCGGCGATCTGCGATTCGGCAACCACCTTGCTGGCTAAGACGCTGGCCGAGATGAAGTGGATGGAGCGCCCGTTTGTGCGCTACATCTTCGGCACGACGATTTGCGAGGATATCCTCTGCATCGGCGTCATCGCGCTGATCACGGGCGTGGCCTCGGGGAAGGGGCTGTCGCTGCTGGATGTGGGGCTTTCCTTGGGCGGTTTGACGGTGTTCCTCGTGTGCGTGGTGGTGTTTGGGCTCATCCTCGTGCCGCGTCTGCTCAACCAGGTCGCGCGGATGAAGGACGACGAGGCGCTGTTGCTTACCTTGCTTGGCTTCTGCTTTTTCGTGTCGTTTGTGGCGGCGCGTTTCGACTTCTCTCTGGCCCTGGGCGCGTTCTTGGTGGGTATCTTGGGCGCGAGTTCGGAGGTGCGGGCGCGTCTGCATCACCTGGTGGGGCCGCTCCGCGACATGTTTGCCGCCGTGTTCTTTGTGGCGATTGGACTGCTGGTTGACCCTCTGGTCTGCTGGCGCAATCTGCCGGCCATCCTGGGCTTGGTTGTGGTCATCATCCTGGGCAAGGGGTTCAACTGCTTTGCTCTGTCGATCCTCACCGGGCAGCGGATCAAGGATGCGGTCCAGACGGGCTTTGGCCTTGCGCAGATCGGTGAATTCGCCTACATGGTGGCGCTCCTGTATCTTGCCAGGACGAACGACACCAGCTGCGCGATCTACCAGATCGTCGTGGGCGCCTCCCTCATCACCACCTGCCTCAACCCGGTGCTGTTGCGCCTTTCGGACCCAGTAGGCGACTGGATGGAGAATCATGTTCCGGCCTTTGTCCGTGGTTGGTTGGCGGCCTATAACGTGTGGTTGGCGCACTTCCGCGCTGCCACAGTGCCGTCGGCGCTGCAGCGGCACATTCGTGGCCGACTGGTGTGGTTGGCGGCAATTGGTGCCCTCAATCTCTCGGTGTCGGTCGTGGCGTCGGCGCTCAATGACCTGGACTACGGGCGGCATTCGGCTTTCTTCGAGGCCCACAAGCGGCTGTTCTTCTGCCTGTTGGCCAATGCGTATTTCGTCTCCATGCTGGCACCTGTGGCGGGGTTGGCGCGTTCGTTGGGGCGCGATGTGGGGACTGTGCTGGTGGGTACGCGCCAACCGCGCAGATGGCGTGCCGCCGTGGTGGGAGTCACGACTTTCTCCGTGGTGGCGGCGGTGTTGCTCCTGATGACGGTTCAGGTGTTCATGAGTAACGTGCATCTCCTGCCCGAAGAAGTGTGGCTGCAATGGACGGTGATGGCTTTGTTGCTGATCGCGACCATTCTGGGGTGGAAGCGCTTTGCAGCTGCCGGACGTCGGGCAGGCCATCGTTTCAAGGGGGCCCTCTTGGCGGAACAGCGGCGGACGTCTGCGCCCACGGCGATTACCTTGGCGGTTCCGGGCGACTTCTATGGGCACCTCGTGCTTGAGGCTGCGTCGCCGGCGATCGGCCAGACCATCCGCACACTGGACATTCGCGCCAAGACGGGAGCTTCAATCGTCTCCATCACACGGGCAGGATACAAAACACGCAACCCCGGTCCCGATTGGCAGTTTGCCGAGAGTGATGAAGTCACGGCAATTGGCAACCCCAATCAGTTATCTGCACTCCGCACTTTGCTGGCACCTGCCTCCTGACCATCCTTCCCACCACTTGTCAACCTTCTATGAACGCGTGTCTTCTGTTGACACAAGATTCTTTTTTTTGATAGTATAAACTAGTTTTTTCGGCGTGTCCATAGGCCGGAGGGCTTTACATAATGAACGGATTGGCAAAACTTAAGATCTTTGTTGGGTGTGTGCTGTTGGCTGTGGGAGCCTATGCGGTAGAGGTGATGTCTTCGCAGATGGTGGCGTTGAACAACGGCTGGAATGCCTTTTATCTGACGGTCTCGCCGACGGGGACGGCCGACCAGGTCTTCGCCGACTGGCCAGTCGACTTCGTCTCGGCCTACGATTCCGCCGCTTTCCTGGAGACGCGCCAGTATTCCGCTCTGGGGTCAACAGAAGGGACGTCGATAGGCGGTTACCGCACTTGGCATCGGCTGGAGAAGGGCGCCTCGTCGCTGATGAGGGTGCCGGCGAACACCGTCTATGTGTGCTTTGCCACCAATGTCATGCCGGCGCGCACGATCTACGGCCGTCCCTCCGCACCGCGCATTACCTGGCACGCAAGTTCAACGAACGAGTCGCTGAACCTGGTAGGCCTTTCCACCTATGCGCCGGCTACGCTAAGCGGTTACTTCAATGGGCTAGATGTGGGCAACACGTTCTTCAAGCAGTTCTATGGTTCGAATCCGGCCGCTGTGCAGCAGCATGCCGTGTATGATCGCCTGGCTCTTGATGGAGGCGCGGTGCTCCTTGTGGATTCTTCCAAGGTCAGCGATTGGAGCGGCGTGCTCAACGTCTCACCGGTCGGAGGCATCGATTTCGGCACGAATGGCACGATGGCTGCGGTTCAGGTGCGCAACGACGGCCTGCTGGAGCGGACGGTGCGTGTGGCGCTGGTAGGCGGTTCGGCGGCGAATGCGCTGGATGTGCCGCCTATGCCGACGGGGCTGCAGATCAAGGATGTTTCGACGGCAATGGCCTCGGCGACGAATGCCTGGACTGCGTTTCTGCCCGCCACGCCGTTCGTCAAGCGCCTGAAGCCCTCGGAGACGCTGAATCTTCGTCTGGCGCTTGACCGGTCGCAGCTGGAAGGCGCCGCAGGAACGTACTATGGCGCGCTGCTGCTGATCACGGACGAGGATGGCGGTTCGAACATGAAGGTTGCCGTGCCGGTCGAGGCCATTGGCGATGGTGGTGCCTTCGCCCAGACGGCTTGGCCCAAGGGCATTTGGCTTGCGGCGGCGGAACTGGACACGGTGACGTTTGTGGGAACGCCGATTCCGGTGACGAACGAAACCGTGACTGTGAGTAACGTCATCGATGCCATCACCAAGGAATCGTATGTGATGACGAACTACCATTCGGAGGTGAGAACCTCGATTCCGACGACCGAGCAGCACGCCGGCGGCAAGATGAAGGTCAGGCTGCCGCTGTACGTCGACGGAAACGGCGGCATGACGCTGCTGCAGCGTTTTTGGTACGGCCGCGACGCGGCGGGTGCGCTCCATGTGATCGCCGGGTCGGCAAACAGCGATGTGCCGCTGACGGAGACACGGCGTGTCTCGACGGCGTTCCTTCCGACGGACCAGGTGAAGATTCCTGCGGCGAGCGGTGCGTTCGGCACGACGGCTACGTTCCCGTTCGTCGTCGCGGAGACGTCGAACGTCAATCCGATGCGTCACGCGCTGCATCCGCAGCATGACGGCAAGCGCTTCGACTTCAAGACGCCTTCGCCGAGCGGCGACGACCTGGACAACTACCAGGGCACGATCAAGCCCGAGTCCTTTTCGATCACGAACACGGTGAATTTCACGTGGAAAACCTCGCAGGGGACGACGTGGAGTCCGGATGAAACGCTGTCCGGCAGACTCATCTGGGAGTTTGGCGGCTTGCGTCATGAAGGGACCATTCGGGCGAGTGGTCCGTTTGTGATGAAACGGATCGGTGCCGTGAGCCTTGAAAAGTAAAACGATTTAAGAAGGAGCAGTTATGATGAAGAAGATGGTGTTTGGTCTGGCGGGTCTGGTGTCGTTGGCGTCTATGGCCGCGTCGTTCTCGTATCAGGGCGTACTGCGCGGCGCGACGGGTGAACAGGTGGCGGACAAGAACAAGGTCATCACATTCCGCCTCTACAACGATCCATCCTCTGGTGATGCTCTTTGGGGGCGAACGAGTTCGGTGCTGTTGGACGACAATGGCCTATTCAATGTGGAACTTGGCGATTCGACCGGAAGCCCGGTAGAGGGGGTGACAAATTCGCTGGAAGCGGTCATCTCGGAAAATGCCGCCGGCACGCTCTACATCGGTCTTGAGGTCATTCCTTCATCAGGCGAGATCCGTCCAAGGCAGAAGGTCCTCTCCGTGCCGCTGGCGAGTTATGCGCAGGATGTCGGTATCGCCAAGAAGGACTTCACTGTCGTCGGCAAGGCGACAATTTCCGGCGCGCTTGAGGTCTCGGGTGAGACTCAGATCAAGGGTACGGCCTCGGTCGCGAAGCTGTCCGTCCAAAACGGCGCCACCCTGGCGGGCGGCGTCAATGTGACGGGACCGCTCAACCTGTCGAGCGGAAAGCTCGAGATGCCGGCCAGTTCCACCTTCACCATCGGCGGCGTTTCGGCGGTGATTCCCTCTGGCGTCATTGTGATGTGGAGTGGCAACGTGAACAACATCCCGACAGGCTGGGTGCTCTGCAACGGCGAAAACGGCACGCCGGACCTGCGTAACCGCTTTATTGTCGGCGCAGGCGCAACCTATGCCGTCGGCGAAAGGGGCGGTGCCGACCATGTGACGCTGAACGTCGATCAGCTGCCTGCCCATGACCACCAGTTCGTGGGTGACGACCAGTTGTCGGATCGCGCGAACTGGTCGGCCTACGACCTGGGCCGCTATGGCAACTACGACGCGGACAGCAGCAGCGGCAATTCGCGGCTGTACAAGACGACGGCGTCGGGCGGCAACCAGTCCCACGAGAACCGACCGCCCTATTACGCGCTCTGTTTCATCATGAAACGATAGGGACGTCGGAAGACTGAAAAGAATGGGAATGGCATGAAGAACTCGCTTTTGTTCCTGCTGTTGGCCTTCGGGGCCAGCGTGGAGGCGGCGGAGTTGCCCACCTACACGCTCGGTACACCGATGCCTGCGACAATAAACTGCACGACGGAGGTCTCCGAAAACGCGTGGTTGGCGTCGAATGCCGTGTTTGTCGCGACGGCGGGTTTCGCCACCAAGGACGGAATTTCCCGTAAGGTCGTTGCGGAGAATGTGCATTACGCGCTGATGGAGGCCGAGGTCGGATTCTCCTGGGAACGTTCAAAGCCGGAATACTATCTTTCGGACCGCCTTGAGGCGCCCAAAGACGTGGACTGGAATGCGACCTATGTCCATTACCAGACTCTTCAGGCGAAGGGCGAAGAGATGGGATTTCTCTTCAACCCCAACAAGCTCGACCCGTGTGTCTATGCGATCAGCGGCGGCAACCAGTCGTTTGAATGGATCTACCAGGACGGCACGACGAACAAGATGACGTATGTCATCGCCATGAGCTACAAAGGGCGTCCTCGGCGCATCTACTGGACGGATTCGCCGTTCAACGGACCGACGATCTCCCTAGCCGGCAAATTCGTGAAGTTCATGGGCAATGACGAGCTGCTGACGCTGCGCTACGCGACCCAGACGAACGTCGTCGGCGGTGTGTCGCAGGAAATGGCGAACAAGGTCGTCAGCGGCCTTTACGTCGATCCGCAGGCACAGGTCCTCTACGCCGCCGGCCAGCTCTCCGGCCAGTGCGTGATGGTCTATTACGATACGGGCAGCTATGAGAACATCCTCGCGGTGCAGGTAGTCGAGGTACGCAAGCCCGAGGCCATTGAGCTGAAGGGTACGATCGGCGAGGCGCTCAAGCCGGATGGACAGGGATACAACGTCGAGGGGTTGACGGCTCGGGTGTCGACAGGCATCAGCGATTCGACCGACAACCGCGGCGACTATCTTTACCAGCATCGGGGCAACTATTCGTATTCCAAGAAGAATGGCGACGTGTTCCCGCTGCGCCCGACGGTCGATGCGCGATGGCTGGCGTCCGTCTACTGGATGGAGACGGATGCGATGGGGGTGCAGTGGCCATTCGAATACGACCAATACGAAAACGACTGGCCGAAGAATGGCCAGATCTACGTGCGTGGACGCGCGGTCGGCGCGGATGGCGCAGTCGACTACGGCGCGAAAATCTACATTGCCCCGGCTTACTCCGCAACACTGGAGAAGTACCAAGAGCCAGAAGGACACGCCCTCGCAGTTGGCGGGGATAATTCCTTCTACACAACGGATGCGGGTTGGTCGCTGTTGCGGCTGACGGCCAACGACAACATCTGGTTCCTGCCCGTGCATTCGGTGCTGCGCACGGATACGAACTACTACACCCTCGCCGTCTCACCTGTGACGGTTGGTAGGGAACTTTCCCTCCGGGCGGGGTCACGTTCGGGTGTCGCCGGCGGAAAGTTCTTCTATGCCGACGCAGACGAACCAGGCTATATCTACAAGGCCGTCTCGGGCACGCAATACGACGTGAACCTCTACCACGAGAAGACCTCTTCGTCGACTAATGAGACGTCTGCGTCGTCCTCCACGAACCTCGCGTCCGCCGTCTACGCGATTGGCACAGGCCCGAAGCCGATCGAAATCTGGTGGAGCGAACGGGTCGACCTCGGGGATGATGCACCGGCGCCGATCACCGTGCCCACGCTCCCCCAGGTCTACAAGCCCGTGTGGCCCGAGGACGACGAGATGCCGCAGATCGTCATCGCCTCCCAGCAGGGCAGTGCAAACGAGAGCGTCTATCAGCAGAACGGGGCCGCGTACTTTGACTCGCCGGCAGCCTATCTTGAACTGTCTGGCCGACGCTACTTCCCGTCTGGAGAAGGAACATTGTCCTTCTGGACGCGACCCATGGTCCACTCCGGTACTTTGCTGGCCACGCCAAACGCACCTTCGGCCTTGATTGCACTGGGGCAGGATTGGGACGATGACGACGGGGGCGACTACGATGGCGCCGATCGGCATGCCGCCCTCGAGATTGCCATCGAGGATGACGAGATGCTGGTTGTGCGATCAGGCGACGAGACCGTGTTTTCGGTTCCCATGCCGCCGTTGGCCACAGTCAACGACTGGACGCATATCGCGCTGGCCTTCGACGCGTCCGGCGCACGGCTCATGGTCGACGCCGTCTGCGTGGCGGAGAGCACAAGCCCTGAACTTGCCCTCACGTTGTCGGATTATCTGGATCACAATGCCTTGGGCTTCAACATCTGGGGCGACTGGACTCCTGTGGCTGTTGGTCGTGAGGTGGCGGAGGTCATCATGCGTTCACGCGCGTTGTCCGCCGACGAGATCAAATCGGCCCGATATGAACTGTTGTCGGGCGCCGAAGCCAACGTGACGGGCTACTACACGTTCCGCAAGGGCGTGGATCTGAAGTCCGGGTTCCAGTCCTCCGAATTCGAATTCTCCTCCTGCGTGGAGCGTGTGCATGGCGAGACATGTGAAGGCTTCGACGTGATCTACGTCGAACCGGGCGCGCCGGCACGCGGCACGGGGGTGATCGTGTCCGACACTGTGCCGTCGATTTACTACCAGAATGACGCGGGGAAGCCCGGATACAATCCTAATGAGGAGCATGCGTTCGTCCGTTCTGGGTCTGGCGGCTATGTGACATGGGCCCTGCGTACGGACCTTAACACGACGAACACGCCGCCGCCTGCGGCTTTCGTCGAATACGGTGAGAACGGAAGGGCGCGTCTCCAGATGTTCAGTGTCGTGCTGACAAACGACACCTGGCGCATCCTCGGCGCGGACTGCACGGCGGGCAAGCTGCTGCCGGGGCCGCATCCGCTTGATCTCTTCGACAATCCCTGGCTGCCCGAGGACACGTGGGATCCCGCACCCGGCGGCAAGCCTGGCGCTGCCTACCGAGATCGCAAGGGGCAGATCTGGGCGCGTGGCGCGGGCGAACTGAAGATGCGCATGTACTATGCGATGCAGGACGGCTTCGCCTTTCCGCAGCTGTCGGCGTCGCAGATGCCGAAGGTCGGCGATCCGATTCCGTGGCTGGCGCTGCTTGACCAGGCGATTGGGCAGAACATGGATCCGCGGCAGGCTGAGCCCGCCGCTTGGACTTGGACGGTCAAGTGGCCGGAGGCCACACCCGAAATGAGGATTGGCCAGACGCTGACGCGTGCCGCAGACGGGCTTCCCGAAGTCTGGGGCGCCAAGTCGATGGCCGTCATCTACCCGGATCCCTCCGAGGTCGAGAAGACGGTTCTCCTCTCCGATCCCACCGTCATCCAGAGTGTGCCGTTTGAATTCAAGAACCTGGCGACGCTGGGCCTGACCACCGACAAGAACGGCGGCCTCACGACGCGTGGCGGCAAGTACTACTTCACCGAGCTTCCGCCGCACCTCTCAAGCCGTCTCTATCTCGACGGAACGAACAACAAGCTCTGCTTCCAGGGCGAAATGAAGACGTCCACGGCTGGGGCAAGCATCCTTTATCCGAATGTGCTGTCGAGCCAGGAACGCAGCAAGGTTAAGGCGCTCGTCTCCACGGATATGGCGAAGAGCCAGCCTGAAACCTATAAGCTGTGGGAGGCTGCAGTGGCGAAGCTCGCCACTACAGCCGTGCGGCCGAATGTGTCCACAAACGTGAACGCGGAGATCTTTACCCTCTATTCGCCCGTCGACCACTACGCACTGGCGGCGATGGGCGGCACGAACTATGTGACGATCATCGAAAACGATGCGACGAACGCGGTGGTGGGCGTGGCGACCAATGTGACACCTGTCGCCGAGGGTGATCCGATCAACATGCACGTCATCAAGGTGATTCCCGAATACTATACGGGACGCATCGTGACGCGCGAGGACGAGGTGAATCTCCTCTCGCAGCAGCTTTCCGTGCTCTACACCGAGTCGTTCCTGGGCGAGGCGGACGACTATGTGTTTGAATGGCGCAGTGCGCGGCCGAACATGGACGGAACTGTGCCGTCCGCATACGACAACACGGGTGTCTTCGCGCGCAAGTACGATCCTGATCGCAGTCCTGAGGGCATCGGCAATGTGCGCCTGACCATCGGCGAACAGGGCGACACGCTCGCCAACATGGTGAACACGTATTGGATCTGCCGCTATCGTGCCGCAACCCCGAATGCACCGTCCTATGCCGTGATGGGCGACAGATGGTCCGAATGGTGCGCGCCGCCGGCGCTCGCGGAAGGGTGGGTGCAGCGTGTCCTCAACAACATCACGCCGTTCAACCAGCGGATGACGGATCTCTACAACAACGCAGTCGAGACGCCGATCTCCATGATCCAGCTCGCCGGCAAGCCCTACACGGGCGATGTGGCGCTCAACCAGGACAACATGACGTCGGTTGGTCTGATCGAACTCTACGAGACGATTCTCAACAAGGCCGAGTCGCTTTCGCTCCAGCTGGGCATCAACGACACGGATGCCAACAAGCAACTGCTGCTTGCGGTGGAGCGTCTGCAGGATCTCTATGCGCTGCTGGGCGACGAAGCCTATTCGGACGCGAAGAACCCGACGATCGGCGTAGGCACCAACAAGGCGTATGGCGAGGACAATACGCCCGAAATCGAGATGGCGAGCTTGAGCTCCGCGCTCTTCTGCTTCGACAACCAGGTGGCGACGCTGCTGGACGAGGAACTCGCGCTGCTGCGCGGACGCACGGGCGAATCGGCTCCGGTGGCGACGCAGGCGCCATACTACAACCGTCTGGTGTGGAATTTCACGAAAGGCATCACCGCGGGCGAAGTGGCCTATGCGGTCAATTACAACATAGAGGGCACCGAGAAGGTGGTGCTCGGCGAAGAGCAGGCGTCAAGGCTCTATCCCCAGGGACATGGCGACGCCTATGGCCACTACCTCTCCGCGCTGAAGGGCTGGTACCGCCTCATTCGCAACCCGAACTTCACCTGGCCGGTCGCGCAGGGCGAAATGGTGGTGGCCGACTCGACGGTGAACGTGGACTACTACGAGGAGGCGAAGTTTGCCGAGGCGGCCGCCAAGGTCGCGAAGACGGCGGCGGACTGCGTTGACCTCACGGCGCGCAAGGCCTGTCGCGACAATGGCGGCAATGCCGGCACGGGTTATCTTGACGAAAAGACCGAACGGGCCTTCGGCTATGGCGAATGGGCGGCACGTGGCGGCTATGGCGCGCTCGTCAACTGGGTGGCCGCGAACTCGCTCTTGCCGGTCGACGCGACGACGCTCGACAAGGACGCCTTTGATGAGGTCTTCAAGGACGGCGCGCTCACGCGAATCGACCGCGGCACGGTTGGCGAGCTGGCGGAGATCTGCGAAAGCGCGGCGAAAGTACAGCGCAAACTGGACGAACTCGATGCCGGCATGAATCCGCTTGGCCTGAGCGATGCCGCCATCCCGTTCGACATTACGCCGATCGGCGTAGACGACGGTTCGGCGACGCACTACGAACAGATCCGCGAGCGTGCGGGTACGGCGCTTTCGAATGCGCGCAAGGTCCTCGAACGTGCCCAGGAGTACTCGAACCGTCTGCGCCTCCTGCAGGAGTCCAATGACAGCTATGAGAATGCGATCGTGGCCCAGGAGGCCGCGTTCAACAAGGAGCTGATCGGCTACTACGGCACGCCGTACTCGGATGATATCGGGCCTGGCAAGACATACGTGCAAGGCTACGATGGCCCGGACCTCATCCACTACATGTGGATGGACCTGTCGAAGTTCGGCATCACGTCTGTGGCGGATACGCAGAGCTACCAGATCCACTACTACACGGGGCTCGCCGGCATGCAGCACTGGTACAACGTCTTCACGGCGCTTGGCAACCAGCTTTCGCGCACGGTCGAAGATGCCGAGCAGACGACCGAGATCATGTTTGAGACTTCCGCCAACGGCCTCGTCGTGAAGCCGAAGTCAATCACAGGGCGCCGTTTGACGCAAGGCAGCATCCAGGAGAAGTATGCGGAGTTCTTGGCGGCCTACGCCGAGGTCCAAGCCTGCAAGCGTGTTTACAACGCTGCAGTCACAAAGCTCGACCACGAGCTCAGCTACAACACGATGATGTCCTGGCTGTATTTCTCCAATGCCGGTCTCAAGCAGGGGCTCGCCATCTACAAGCAGTTCTGCGACTATGCCGATGCTAGTGTCAACATTTCCCTCAACTCGCTTGAGTGGGCCCAGAAAGTCTCGTTCGTGACGGAGGATACCTTCCTGCGCAGCGTGCCGCAGATTGCTGGTGCCGGCATGACGATCAATACGGATCCACGCGCCATGGCCAACACGGCGACCTCCTTTGCCGAGGCAACCACGCAGGTCTCTCTTGAATCCTCCAAGCTGCTCCTGAAGAATTCGCTGATCACCTCGTCCATCCCTGGCATCATGCTCAACTATCTTCTGGACGAGATAGGCTACTGGACGGAATATTATGAGGACATCAAGGGCATCACTTCCGAACTCCAGGAAAAGGCGGGTGACGTGACGGCTGCACACAACGATCTCCAGCAGGCCCTCATCAGGCTCAATCAGGCGGTCGAGGCCTACAACACCGAAGTCGCGAATGGCGAAACGTGTCTGGCCGAACGCGAGGCGGCGCGGAAAGTCCAGGCGAACATGATCGCCCAGGCGCGCTACAACGACATGTTCTTCCGTCTGCAGCGTAATGCGACGTTGAGCCGCTATTCGCAGAGCTTCGACCTTGCACAGAAGTATACCTTCTACGCGGCGCAGGCCTACGATTATGAGACGGCGCTGCTGTCGTCCGATGCCGCGGCCGGCGACGTGTTCAAGGCCAAGATCATCGGCGCCCGCTCGCTGGGTGCGTTTGACGCAGATGGCGAACCGATGCTCGGCGATGCCGGCGACACGGGATTGGCTGGCATCCTGGCGCAGATGGACGCCAACTGGAGGGTGCTCAAGCCGCGTCTCGGCATCAACAATCCCCAGAATTACGCCACTTGGTTCTCGCTTCGCCGCGAATGTTTCCGCATCTTGCCGGGAGAAGAGGGGGATGAGGCCTGGGCAAAGGAACTCACGAAGCACTGGGTCGACGACATCCAGTCCAATCCGGACTTCATCCGCCATTGTCAGCCTTTCCTGAGCCAGTTCGGTCTGAGGGACAAAGAACCGGGCCTGATCATTCCGTTTGAGACGACGATTGACTTTGCGAAGAACCTTTTCGGTCGAGATCTCGCCGGCGGCGACTCAAGCTATGATTCCACCTGGTATGCGACGCGCATTGCTGCGGCCGGACTCTGGTTCGATGGCTACAACGGCAAGGAGGAGGGCTATAAGGGCAACGCTCTGCTCGCGAACACGCCAGTGGCCTACCTGGTTCCAATCGGCAAGGACTGCATGCGCGTGCCAGGTGTCGAAGAGGGGACGATTATGCAGTTCTCCGTGCAGGATCAGGTGGTCCCGGCACCGTTCGCAATCGGCTCGACGCATCTTGACGACGCCAAGTGGGTGCCGTCGATGCTTGATGGCGACTATGCCGGCGCCGATTCGGCGGCAAAGATACGCCGGCATCCGTCTTTCCGCGCCTACTTCGATGCGACTGGCGAGAATGGCCCAGACGACGACAAGCTTGATGCAACGCGCCTCATCGGCCGCAGCGTCTGGAACACGAAGTGGCTGCTGGTCATCCCAGGTGGTGGCATGAACGCCGACCGCGAGAAGGCCCTTTCTGTCTTCATCAACGGATCTGACGTCAATCGCGACGGACAGCGCGATCTCACCCCCGTCAGTGACATCCGCATTGGTTTCAAGACCTATTCGCATTCAGGAAACTGATGAATGGCTGAATGATTTACGAGGTTGCCATGAAGAAATGTGTCCTTTGCTTTCTGTCTTTTGTCTCATGTGTCTTGGTGGGAGCGACTCTTCCGGTTGCGTTCGTTCCGTTTACTTTTGCGGGGCGGATCACGGATTATGCACATATTGCCTATGACGCTGATTCTGTGGTTGAAATCAGGCTCAAAAATGAGGATGGCGACCTTCTTGCGAAAGCCACGACGAAGACAAGCGGTGGAACGAGCTACAACTATGTTCTGCCCGTGCCTGTCTCAACGCAGCCCATGAGCGGGTATGCCACGGTGGGCGAGACGGTGACCTTCGAGTTCGTCGATCCCTATGGCCGCATCTATCGTGGGTTGGTCTCCGTCGATGACGCAGTCATCGGCAATCCGGGAACAGTCAAGACGCTTGATGTCATCCTTGCGACCGACTCCGACAAAGATGGCGTTGCGGATGAATACGTTGAATCGATCGAATATTGGATGTGGATCAACAACATTGAAGGGCCCTATAATCCGAATGCCGACTATGACGGGGATGGGCAGAGCAACTACGCGGAATATGTGGCCGGTACGAACCCGTGCGACAAACTGGACAGGTTCAGCGTACGTCAGATGGCACTGGAGCAGGGTATCGAAGGTTATGTTCGACTGCGTGTGCCTGTGACCCAGGGGCGCAGCTATTCTGTGGTGGGCACGCCGAATCTGGAGAATCCGGACTGGAAACCGACCGCTTTTACGCAGGATGCCGGCAAGGCTCCCAACGAAATGTATCTCAACACTGGAGCTGCAGAAGTCGGCTATCGCACGATCTTCGTGAAAAAGGATGGCCCCAGCCATTTCTATCGGGTGAAGGTTGAATAAGATAAGAGATAAAAGATACGCGAAGTGAATCTGGGAGGGCGAAGTGACGCGCAGGAGAGTTTCCCATATCTTTTATCTTTTATCTTTTGCCTTTTATCTTTCCGTGACCAACCATGCGGGCCACGTCATCTCTGGTGAACTGGGAACCGTGACAAACGGGACGTTTGTGATCGGGACCAGAAAATTGCCTTTGTCGATTCTTCCGGAGTCCGAACAGCGTCGCGTCAGAAGTCTGGCCGGACAAGATGTCCGAACGCCTTGGGAGCGGAAAGTAGATGCGGATCTGGACTATGAACAGAAGCGGATTGACGCCCGTCTCGCGGAAGGGGAAATTACCGATGCCCAAGCGGGGGAGCTTCGGCGATCAGCGCGTGCGGCGGCAGACTACCGAAGGAAAAACGGATCTGGGAATTCAGGTCTTTACACTCGTAAACGCGATTTGTTATACTGTCAGCCATGATTGGAGGTTGATTACATGATCGTCAAACATTTGCTTGATGCTAAGAGAGAGGGCCAAGAACTGGCGGCTGATGACATCAGGGCGCTGATCGCGGGTTATGTTAAAGGTGAAGTGCCGGATTACCAGATGGCGGCCTTTGCCATGGGGGTGTGTTGTCGTGGCATGACGACGGCAGAAACCTTTGCCCTTACGGATGCCATGCGCCTCTCGGGACGTTGCCTTTCCTGGGAATCGTGTACGCAACCGACTGCTGACAAGCATTCGACGGGTGGCGTGGGCGACAAGCTCTCGATGATCATACAACCCCTTGCGGCAGCATGTGGACTGGCCGTCCCCTCCCTGACAGGGCGAGGCCTTGGCCACACGGGCGGCACGGCCGACAAACTGGAGTCCATCCCCGGCTACAACGCCTCGCTCTCGCTGGATGATTTCCAGCAGGTGGTGGCGAAGTGCGGCGTTTCGATGACGGTGCAGACGCCCGAGATCTGCCCTGCCGACAAGAAACTCTATGCTCTCCGCGACGTTACGGGGACTGTCGCCTCGATTCCGCTGATTGTCGCCTCGATTCTCTCCAAGAAACTGGCCGAAGGTGCGCAGACCATTGTCTTCGACGTGAAATGCGGACGTGGCGCCTTCATGCGGACGCGCGAGGACGCGGTGGCCTTGGCCACAGCTCTCGTGTCTGGCGCCAAAGCAGCGGGACGCAAATCGGCCGCTCTCGTCACGCGCATGGACTATCCTCTCGGCTGGAAGGTTGGCAATGCGCTTGAGATCGCTGAATCGATCGATGTGCTGAAGGGGCGCGAAGTGCCCGTCGTCACAGAGCTTTCGGTGGAGTTTGCGGCGCAGATGGTGTCGCTTGCCATGAACACCACACTCGACGCCGCGCGTACGGAATGCCGAGCCCGTCTGGCAGATGGGTCCGCCTATGCCCGTTTTGCCGAGATGGTGCGCCTGCAGGGTGGTGATCTGGCGGCATTCTCGGCCTTGCCCGCTGCCAAAGTGCGCGAGGTGAAGGCGCCGTCGGACGGTTTTATTGCCGACATTGATGCTCTTGTGGTTGCCGATGCCGCTTTGCGACTGGGGGCGGGGCGCACCTGCCTCACGGACGTCATCGATCCGCTGGCAGGTGTGGAACTTTGCGTGCAGCCTGGAGCCGCCGTCAAGTGTGGCGACGTATTGGCACGTCTTCATGCGGACACGCGCGCCGATTGCCTAGATGAAGCGTCTAAGATCGTCTCGACGGCTTTCTCCATTGCGTCGAACTGCCCGGAAAAGCAACCGCTGATCCTGGAGAGGATTGTCTGATGTGCACCTGCATCCGTGTCGGAATCCTGCTGCTGGGGACTTCGCTTTCCTTAGGGCTTCGAGCCGACTCGGCCGATGAGGCGCTGGCACTAGCCGAACGAACCCTCGCCTATGTGGCCAAGAGCGTGGATGCCGCAACGCTGAAGCCCTATGCCCAGGAGCTTGCGCTTGACGCCAAATGGCTCAAAGGCGAGACCTTGCCCGGATATCGGGCAGGGATCGGCCGCGAGATCGCCCGCCTGAGGCGGCGCATCCTCTTCCTGCATCCAGATCTGCAGTTCGAGAAGCTGTTGTGCGTGCAGCGCGGCATCCCGTATCACCATGACCCGCACATGGTGGACCAGTATGTGGGGCGCTATTCGCGCCCGGGGCCCGGTCTTGTTGTCCTGGAGAACTGGCGGAAAGTGCCGCGCAAGACGGTGTTGCTCAGGGACAAGCTGCCCGCCGGCACGGTGCTGAACCCTGATCTGCACTGGGACGCCGACCGAATCCTCTTCGCGTTCTGCGACCATACGGCCAAGCCCAAGGGCGATCCCGAAAAACTGAGGATCAATGCCGACGTGAAGGCGTCGCATTTTACGCCGTGGATGCGCCAGGCCGATCCCACAAGCCCCTTGCATCGTGGTGATGAGGGCGAACGTTCAGTGGCGCATCACCGCTATTTCATCTACGAATGCGCAGCGGACGGCAGCTGGCTGCGCCAGATCACAGGAACGCCGGATGACCCGATGACCACCCGCAAAGGACGTCAGACGGTGATGATCGAAGACGCGGACCCCTGTTACCTGCCGGACGGCGGATTCGTGTTCACCTCTACGCGAGGGCAGAATTTCGGACGTTGCCACTGGGGCCGGTGGACGCCCAGTTTCTTGCTCTACCGCGGCGAATTGCCGCCCGTAGGGACGCAGCGGGGAGCCGACCGAATCCGGCAGCTGTCCTTCGGCGAAGCCAATGAATGGGAGCCGACCGTGCTGGATGACGGTCGCATTGGGTACACGCGCTGGGACTACATCAACCGCAACGCCGTCTGGCATCAGTCGTTGTGGACGATTCGTCCCGACGGAACAGGCGTTGCTCATCTGTACGGCAACTATTCGGAGAACGTGTGTGTGGGCACGGAGCTGAAGACGATCCCCGGCTCATCGCTTCTTGTGGCCACGGCATCCGCGCATCACAACCTCACCTCGGGTTCGCTTTTCCTGCTGGACACGATGAAGGGCGAGGATGGCTTGGATCCCATTATCCGCTTGACGCCCGAAGCGCCATTCCCCGAGAGTGAAGACTGGAAGCTGGGCGGCACGTTCTGTTCGCCGATGGCGGTGAATGATATGCTCTTCTTCTGCGCCTATTCGGAAGAACCGCTTTCCTTTCCGCCAGGCCATCCGCGTCATCAGCCGAAGAGCTGCGGTGCGACCTGGCCCACGCAGGCAGCCTACGGCATCTATCTGGTGGATCGCCTGGGCGGACGCGAACCCATCTTCCAGGACCCCGAGATCTCGACGTTCAACCCAATCCCTCTGGTCAAACGGCAGCGTCCGCCTGCCTTGGCGAGCGTGCTGCCGCCTGCAGAGACGGCGCCCACCTCTGGCGTGTGCTATGTGGAGAACGTCTATGATACGCGTACCGATCTGCCGAAGGGATCTGTCAAGGCGCTACGCATCAATCGCCTCATCAATCTGCCGATCTGCCGCCGGCGTACCCTGAATGCGGGACGCGATCTCGACCTCTACAAGGAATCTTTGGGGACAGTCCCCGTGAATCCTGATGGATCGGTGGCTTTCCGCATACCGGCCGAGGAGCCCATCCAGCTTCAGGCGTTAGATGCAGACGGCAAGGCAATTCTTACGATGCGGTCTTTCATTTTTGCGCAAAAGGGCGAAATCCAGGGCTGTGCGGGCTGCCACGAGAACAAATATGCCGCGGCCCCCGCGGCAGATGCCGGCCGAGCGCGCCGTGGGCAGGTTCTTGATCCAGTCCCCGAGGTAGCTCTAGGCTATACGGGGCCGTTTTCGTTCACCAAGTCGATACAGCCCATCTTTGACGCCAAGTGCATAGCGTGTCATGGCCTCGAGGGGGCGGCAACCAATACGCCCAGGCGCGTGTCTTTGATTGGACCCGAAGCGCAGTCCAATCTCGTCCAGGCCAAACAGGTGGCGTGCATCCACTCCTACGAGGAAACGCACATCTCCAAATGTTATGACTATTTTGCGGGGGCCAGTCCATTGATGAAGCGGCTCAAGGCGGGGCATGGGCCTGCGCTCACGAATGAGGAATGGCGCAAGCTCATTTTGTGGCTCGACTTCAATGTGCCGTTCTACGCGCGTGGCACAGGCTATGGTTGGAATGAGCCTGATTGCCGTGAAATCGACCCCCAGGGTGAGGCTAAACTGCGGGCGGCGATAAGGGACAAATTGGGCGAGAAGGTGGCGCAACAGCCGTTTGACGCGCTCGTCAATCGTGGCGATGAGCGCTTGAGTCGCGTGTTGATGCTCCTGGGCGGCGAAAAGTCACCAGATTACGCGCGATTCCTCTCCTTGTGCACAGGGTCGCTCATCCCCATCCCCTGGCGCGACATTGATGGCACATGCGGGCGAGACGACAAATGTGAATGCCGCAGCTGCTGGGTACGGCGTGCGGGGTACAACAAACCAGACGGCAAGGAGTCCCCGCGTTAAGCAATTTCGGGCATCCGTTTCAGGGAAGATATGGAAAGAACATGACGATGAAAGGTCTTTTGACGAACAAGATGATGCGCGTGTTTCTATGCGCGGTTTTGGGGCTGGCACCGGGATTCGGCCTTTCCCTGAAGGCGGCTGCAGTCGTGATCACGGAAGACAAAACCGCCCATGGTGACTGGCTTGTCACGCTGGACAGCGGAGAGACGAACGTCGTCACTGTGGCGCAGACCGGTACTGGCAAGATCATCAAGCAGGGGCCCGGCACACTCGTCCTCGCCGCACAGAATTCCTTCACGGGCGGCATCGTGCTGGAGGCTGGTTTCATCAGCGCCGAGGCGTCAGGGTGCCTGGGCTCGGGCGAAATCACGATTCTCGGTCAGCGCGAAGGTTATGCGGGCCCCTGTGAACTGTGGTTCTCGGGGAGCAACATGGACCTGGGGGCGCCTACACTCCGCGTGACAGGCGACACCTCCTGCCAATATCCAGCCGTCTGCCTGTACGGCACGAACAACACGTTCTCCGGTGTCATTACGGCGCATCATAGCCTCTACTTCAAAGACGAGTACATGTGGCTCTACAACAAGATCAAGGCGGAGAAGGGCAGCGCCAAGTGGTCGACCGACGTGAACAAGTATGTCTCCGCGCATTTTTATGGGGCAATCACGGCAGTGGACACCTTCCACCACGTCCCCGATACGGAGTGCTATTTTCATGCCTCCGTCAGTGCCCGTATCTTCGACACGGTCAAGCAGGCAAACGAATATCGTCTGCACAACGAGTCGGACAACACCTACTATGCCCCCATCTATTTCTATCAGCCCAATCGAGTTGACGTGTTCAACTCCGGCTATCGCAACATATACTTCAATTCCGATGAGGGGCTCGGTGGCGCCAAGGTCACGGCGAACGTTCCGGGCATCACCTATCCGCGTCCGGGGACTCTCTACTTGTGCGGTCACGCGATGACGCTGGCGGGAATTGATGCGCCGCGCGTCAAGAGCGATGACTGGACGGCCAACCGCGGGGGCTTTAGTTCACAGAACGGCGACCAAACCGCCACGCTTCTGGTTACCGGCTCCGCCGCCAATGCCACTTGCCAGATGGGTCTGCGTCTGATGGGAAAGACCAACTTCACGTTGGATGCCGCCGAGAATCCTGGTTTCACGCAGGAGATCACCTGGCGTGAGCAGTCGACCTCCGGCAACATCGTAGTGCGCAATGGCAGGCTGCTCCTTTCCGGCGATGCCTATTTCTCCAGCGCCTCCGCCACAATCGTGGTGGAGGAAAATGGCGTATTAGAACTGGTCGGCACGAACAGCCCCCTGGGCCGAATCGCCTCACTGGAGGTCTACGGCAGACTGCGCGTCGGCGAGGGGATCACGGCTCTCTTTGCCGCCAACAATACGCCGAAGTTGAAGCTGCATTCCGGCTGCGCGCTCGAGGCAGAGGAGAATCTTGCGCTTACCGTCAACGAACTTTGGATCGATGGCGTGCAGCACATGAAGGGCACTTGGAGGAAGGTTGATCTTCCGCAGGGGGTTCTGGACGAGAAGATATCGGTGACAGCGTTGACAGGGAATATGTCCGATCCCACAACGACGGCGGTGTGGACGGGTGCCGCCGAGGACGATGACCTAGGCTCCACGCTCGGCAACTGGACCGTCAATGGCGAAGTGCCGGCGGCACTTGACTTTGCGACCGGCTCGCTGGGCGTGATGATCGGGGTTGCTGAGACGGCCACCAACCTTGTGCCGCCCGAAACCGGCATGCGGGTGAATCGCATCGTCTTTGATCGGCCCACCAACACCATTTGTCCGCCGTTTGTCCTGGGGGCGCCTGGGCGCACCCTGGTGCTGGACGGCAACTTCATGCCACCGAGCGGCAAGAAGGCGCAAATGTCTCAGCTTGTTCTGCGCGGCACCATCACATCGCCGTACGGCGTGGACCAAGGGTCTGCCGATCCCAATGGCGATTTCACCATTTACTACCGCGAGGCTGGACGCACCAAGTCGATGTCGCCTGAATCCAGCATCTACGGCTATAAGTCGGACTACGGTACGCCGCTTATTCTGGACAATGCCACCATCAACAAGCCTATCTATCTTTACGGCGCTGGCCCCGGCGGTGAAGACTTCTATGCCTTACCAAGTACGGTTAACACGTTCAAGCAGCATGTGTGGCTTGAGAGCGGGGGGTGGCACGTCATCAGCGCAGGCGCGGGTGCGGAAGTCGTCTTTGAGGGTGGGCTTAAGGTCTCAGCCCGTTGCGTAACCCGCCTGGGCGGCACTATCCGCGTGCGCAACAAGCCCATTACCGCAAGTGCGGGCCTCAATCTTGAGAGTGGTACGTTCGTCTTGGATGCGCCGGGCAACGTGTTCGGCAATACCTCTTCACAGAACAAAGGGCTGTGCATGGGCGAGAAGAATGCCGCCTCACGCCTGGTCTTCCTGCGGTCGGGGTGTTTCTTGGACAATGACAAGGAACAGCTCAACATCATAGGTAAGTTGCAGGCCACGGTTGACTTCAATGTCACCACCCAGCGCCTTTCGCGCTTCCTAGGATCGAACACACACGCCGCTTCGGTACTGACGGGTGGTTATCCGGCCATGCTGGAGGTGAAGGGCGGTACGGCATTCACGACTGCCACTAATGTCTGGGAGACCTTGGCGAATTCTGTCCAGATGGCGGGTGGCCTTGGGTTCCATTACTTGGGAAATGGTCCCGCCAGCAGCAAGGCCAGCATTTCAGCGGGTACAGACGAAATTTTCACGCTGAAAAGCCGTGCTTTTACTACGTGTGGTGACCTCGAGGTCTCGGGAGGCACGCTGGAGTTGGCGGCAGACGCCTCCTGGCTCAACGGCACCAACTTCACGGCGCGTGGCACAGGCGTGCTGAAGTTCTCGGGGACGCGACAGGTTAGGGGGTACGTTTGCGCGTGCGCATTTCGCGGATGAGGGTGCCTTTGAGATTACGGATGCACAGCAGGTGGCTTCGGCCGAGGTCTGTGATGCTGACGGCGTCTGGCACAAGGTGCCTATGGGCTGGTATTCGTCTGCAACGAAGGAGGGGCTTATGGCGGGACGCATCAAGGGATCCGGAAGATTGTGTGTGGGCGTGAAAGGCATCACCCTAAACTTGCGCTGACTGCATTTTCTTGCCAATTGCGGTTGAATATGCGATAATAGAAGCCTCCAAAACAAGAAAGGTACATGACATGGAAGTCGTTTATGATGAGAACCCCTGTGGTGGCGTTGGCACGATGAAGCTCGAGAAGATTCTCGCGCCGGCCGAACTCAAGGACAAGTGCTCGCTCTATGCGCGCGTCACGCTGCCGCCCGGCTGCGTGCTTGGCTATCATGAGCACCATGGCAACAGCGAATCCTATTTCATTCTCTCCGGTGCGGGCGAGTATGACGACAATGGCGTCAAGCGTCCTGTCAAGGCCGGCGATTCCACGTGGACGCCCGATGGCTCCGGCCATGGCCTCTCCAATGCCGCCGGCACTGAAGATCTCGTCTTCATGGCGCTGATCATCAATTCATGAGTGGTCCTACGCTCTTCAAGGTTTCAGACCTCAAGGTCGCGTACAAACGCCCCGGCAAGCCCCCGCTTCTCGCGGTAAAGGGTGTCTCGTTTGTTCTTTCTGCAGGTGAGACGCTGGGCATTGTCGGGGAAAGCGGGTCCGGCAAGTCCACCATTGCCAAGGCGTTGATGTTGCTGCAGCCGATTTCGGGCGGCACGGTCAGTTTCCGTGGTGCGGACATCACCGGATTCGACGCCGCACAGCGGCAGGCCTATCGCCGCGATGTTCAGATGGTGTTCCAGGACGCGGTCGGATCGCTCAATCCACGCATGACCATTCGTCAGGCGCTGAATGAGGCAGCCGCACACGCCGCAAGCACGCGCGCGCCAGAAGAGATGCTGGATCTCGTGGGGCTCTCGCGTGCCGTCTTGGACCAGTATCCGCGCGAGCTTTCAGGCGGCCAGTGTCAGCGTGCGTCTTTTGCCCGTGCCCTGGCTGTGGGGCCTACTGTTCTTGTCGCCGACGAGCCGGTGTCGGCCCTGGATGTTTCGGTCCAGGCGCGCATTCTCAATCTGCTGCGCGATCTCCGCCGTGAGTTGGGGCTTTCGGTGATCCTCGTGGCGCATGACCTCGCGGTTGTGCGCAACGTCTGCGATCGCGTGTGCGTGATGAACGAAGGGCTATTCGTCGACGCAGGACCTGCTGAAGACGTTTTCGCCCATCCCACGTCGGACTACACAAAGCGGCTGCTGGCTGCAGTTCCCGATGTCGCCCGGGCTCTGCGAGCCCGGACCTCTGCATAACGCCATGGAACTCATTCGCCGCATTCCTGAAGGTTATCGGCTGCCTGGCTTCATTGATGCGCATGTGCACATCGAATCCTCGCATTTGTCGCCCGCCGAATTCGGTCGGTTGCTGGTGCGGCATGGTACGATTGCTGCCATCTGCGATCCCCATGAGATCGTGAACGTCATGGGCGAGCAGGGGCTGGCGTTCATGCTGGACAATGCCGCCGCCTCGCCGGCTGACCTCTATTTCGGATTGCCCAGCAGCGTGCCCGCCACACCTTTTGAGACATCTGGCGCCAGTTTGTCGGCCAACGATACGGCCCGTCTGTTTGATCGCTATCCGCAGCTCATTGCGTTGGCCGAGGTCATGAACGTGCCTGGCGTGCTCGTGGGCGAGGATGAGGTGATGGCGAAGCTTGCCGCCGCCAAGGCGCGCGGCAAACGGATTGACGGTCATTTCCCCGAGGGGCGCGACGAGGCCGTACGCCGCTATGCTGCCGCAGGCATCACCAGCGACCATGAAAGCGCTTCGGCCGACGAGGCACGCGGCAAGGTTGCTGCCGGCATGGACGTGTTCATTCGCGAGGGCAGCGCCGCCAAGAATCTGATGGATGTGCTGCCGGCTGTGGATGACTCCAACTGGGAGCATTTCGCGTTTTGTGCGGACGACATCTCTGCCGCCGACCTTCTGTCGCATGGCGATATTCTGCCTTCGATCCGCAAGGCCGTGAAGTTTGGCTTGCCGCCTGAACGCGCCGTGGCGATGGCCACGATCAACCCTGCCCGCCACTATGGACTTGCTCTGAAGGACGATGACTATGTAGTCGTCAGGGATCTTGTCGACTTCGAGTTATTGCGTGTGGTGAAAGACGGGAAGGTGGTGTTCGATGCCGCCAATCCCAAGTCCGAAGACGCATCCGCTGGTGCCGTACAGACGCAGAACACGGTGCACCTGCCCGATTTGGCGCGCTTTTCCTTCCCTATGCCGCCTGCAGGTGCCACGACGCTAGCTGCGATTGGCGTGACGCCCGGCCAGCTGGTGACGCGCCGGGAGAAGCACGATCTCGCAGCGGCATCGACATTGGCGCGTCTGGCCGTCATCGAGCGCCACGGCAAGAACGGCAACATTGGCTACGCCTACGCCTCAGGCACAGGGTTGGTGCGGGGCGCCATCGCCACGACGATTGCGCACGACTCGCACAACCTCATCGTGCTGGGCGCCGAGGATGCGGATATGCGTCTGGCAACGGCGCGCCTGGCGGAGATTGGCGGCGGTGCCTGTGTGGCATGCGGGGGAGAGGTGGTGGCGGAGCTTCCCTTGCCGATCGGCGGCCTGATGAGTCCGCAGTCGGCCGCTGAAGTCGCCGCCCGTGATGCCAGGCTTCGGGAAGCGGCGAAAGTGACGGGGTGCACATTGCCGGAGCCGCTGGGCACGCTGTCCTTCCTGGCCTTGCCGGTCATCCCGCATTTGAAATTGACGGATCGCGGCCTCTTTGATGGAGACCGCTTCGCCTTTGTTCCGCTTTATGCCTGATCTCATTGAGGCGCATCGTCAGCAGACAAGGAATGCTCATGGACAAGAATGGCCGTTTGGAATCGCTTGATGCCCTGAGGGGTTTTGACATGCTCATGATCATGGGTTTTGGTGCCGTGGTCACAAAACTCTGCGTGCTCTGCGGTTGGGGGGCGGATTGCTGGCTGGCGGAGCAGTTCCAGCATGTGGAATGGCATGGTCTGCGCTTTGAGGACACGATTTTCCCGCTTTTCCTTTTCTTGGCTGGCGTCTCCTGGCCGTTCTCTTACGCCAAGCAAAGCGAACGCGGCGATTCCACGCGGCGCATCGTGCTGCGGTGCCTGAAGCGGGCGGCGCTGCTGAGTCTGTTCGGCTTTCTGCACCAGGGCGTCCTGGGCGGCTATTTCCGTGTGGGAAATGTCCTTACGCGCATCGGCCTTGCCTGGATGATCGGTGCGTTGATCTTCATGAGCTGCCGTACGCGCACGCGGGTGGCATTGGCTCTGCTGCTGCCGATCGCCCACTGGCTGCTTCTGTGGTTTGTGCCGGCTCCGGATGCCTTGACTGTAGTGCCGCCCGCCAAGATGGCCGACACCATCATGTCCTTCGGCACGGGGCCCTATTCGATTGTGGGCAATCTCTCCGGCTGGGTTGATCGTCACTTCATTCCCGGGCCGCTCTCACCCTATACCGGCGTGGCCGACAATCAGAGTGCACTGGGGCTGATCCCAGCCGTCGGCACGGCACTTCTGGGCATGCTCACGGGTGAGTTCGTGAAGAAGACTCGTACGTCAATGGCCGACTACCGGCGCATCGGATGCATGCTCCTGGCCGCCATCGGTCTGGTTGGGCTGGGCCTGTTCATCGCCAATGGCTTTGGCGAAATGTCGATGCCCATAAACAAAAAACTCTGGGATGCGCCGTTTGTGTTTGTGGTGGGCGGCTATTCGGTGATGATGTTTGCGCTCTTCCACGGGATTGTGGATGTGCTGGGATGCAAAAGGTGGGCGTTCTTCTTCCGCGTGATCGGCATGAACTCGATTACGATCTATCTGGCCCAGCGCTTCATTCCATTTCGGCAGATCGCCAAGAACCTGGTGGGAGATCTCACAAAGCTCTGTCCGCCGGCAATAGACGATCTCCTGATGGCGGTGGCCTATGTGGCCGTCTGTTGGCTGTTTCTCTTTTTCCTTTACCGCAAGAATGTGTTTCTGCGGGTTTGAGTGTCGACAGTAGTTGGAGGAAAAGTCTATGCGCAATATGGTCTTGGCATTTGGTTTGATGGTGGCTGCCTGTTTGGGTGCCGTGCAGCTGCCGGCCGGCTTCTCGGCCGGATTCGCGCGCTCCGCCATCAATCCGCCTATGGGGTCGCATATTCCCGGTTATTTTTCGGATCGCCGGGCCTCGGGCGTCCTCGACGACAGCGAGGCCAACGTGGTGGCGTTGGCGGACGGCACCAATGCCGCTGTGCTTGTGTCGCTGGATCTGGTGGAGGTGAAGGGGCTTGCCCCGAAGTGGCGCACAAGCATTGCCGCCGCCTGCGGCATTGCGCCTGAGGCGGTCTACCTGGCCTGCACACACACGCATACCGCGGGGTGTGTGGGCAAGGCGGCCGATGCCTATGAAATCGGATTCGATTCCGACTCGGCCTATGACGCCGAAGCCGAGGCAAAGGTCATTGCTGCCTGTCGTGCGGCTTTGGTCGATTTGCGTCCGGCCGAGATCCGACTGGGGCGCACCACCTGCCCCGGCATCTCCTTCATCCGACGTTTCCGCATGAAAGACGGCCGCGCCACCACGAATCCCGGCGTGAACAACCTGGATGTCGTGTCGCCCATTGGCGAGCCTGATGAGGACGTGCAGCTTGTGCGTCTGGTGCGTGCTGAAGCCCCCGAAATCCTCGTGGTGAATTTCCAGTGCCATCCGGACGTCATCGGCGGCACGCAGATCTCCGCCGATTGGCCGGGAATCACGCGTCGATCGGTTGAGGGCGCGCTGGGAACGGGCGTACGCTGCGCCTTCTTCAATGGCGCACAGGGCGACACCAACCACGTGAACGTACGCCCTGCGCCCGGTAGCGAAACCAATAAGGGGTATGCCCATGCTCAGCATATGGGACGTACACTGGCAGGGGCCGTGCTGAAGGCTTATGGACGTTGCCAGCCGGCGCCAGCCGGCGCCATTCGCTGTGCGGTGAAGGACGTGCCGATGCCCGTGCGTACACGTGACGCCGCCGAACTGCCGGCGGCACAGGCGGATTGGGCGCTGTTCAAGGCCGGACGCGCCAGGGAAATCAAGGGACCGCGTTTCCGTCTGGTTGAGGCGGCGCGCATCGTGCGCCTGGCCAACGAGCCGGACGAGGTGCCTTTCCCCGTCTCGGCGGTGGCGATTGGCGATACCCTCTGTTTCACGGGGCTGCCGTGCGAACCTTTTACGGACATCGGTCGCGCCGTCAAGAAGGGGGCTCCCTTCGCCATGACGATCTTCACCTGCCTCACCAACGGTTCGTTTGGCTACCTGCCAACGGCAGAAGGCTGCGAAGGCGAGTCGTACGAGTCGACCTCCACCATCTTTGCGCCTGCGGCGGCTGAGCGGGTGATTGCCGCCCAACTGGATCTGCTGCGGTCGCTGGCTGCGATTCCCGACGAAATGCACCTCGTTTCGCCCAATGGCGCATTGGATGTGGCCGTTGCGCTGAAGGATGGCGTTTTGGCGTGGACGCTCACCCAAAAGGGGAAGACGTTGATTGCGCCGTCGCGCCTGGGGCTCGATTTCCGCCCTGCGGCGCCCTTGGGCGCTTTGCGCCTGATGGGGCGCCATGCCTCATCAGCGGATGTCCGCTGGGAGAATGCCTTCGCCGAACGGGCGCAGATGCGCGACCACTACAACGAACTTGTGGTCGATCTGGAGGAAATCGAGGCTGTCGTACCGCGTGTGGGGCTGGGGCAGACAACGGTGGTGAAATCGCCTCGGCGCCTGTCCGTGGTCTTCCGGGCCTACGACGCGGGTGTCGCATTCCGCTACGTCATCCCCGAACAGCCGGCCTTCGACGGCTTCATGCTGAAGGGCGAGCTGACGGAATGGCGTTTTGCGCCGGGTACCCAGGCCTGGACCACGTCCTGCTCCAAGGATACGCCCAGCGGCGAGACAAAATACGCGAAAACGGCCCTGGCCTCCCTGGTGCCGCTTGACGCGAAAAGGATGCTGGGACAACCTGTCCTGGTGGAGACCGCAGGTTCGCTGGTGGCGCTCTGCGAAGCAGCCCTGTCGAATTGGGGCGGCCTCTACTATCAGATTGCCGCCGAGAAGGACGGTACACCCTGCCTGACGTCGTATTTGGCGAAGTTGCCCGATACGCCGGCGGCGGCCTCTGGCATCGCCGTGATCCGCCAGACGCCGGCGGCGAGCCCCTGGCGCGTGGCGATCGTCGGCAAGGACGAACTCGAGCTGCTGCGCAACAAGGACATCATCCTCAACCTCAATCCGCCGCCTGATCCGACGATTGACTTCTCCTGGGTGAAGCCCGGTCCGTCAACCTGGGACTGGTGGACCGAGTCCAACAATTCGCTCTCCACGGAACTTACGCTCAAGTTGGTGGACTTCGCCGCTGAGATGGGATGGCCCTATCATACGATTGATGGCGGCTGGTATGGTTTTGCGCGCCGTCCGAATCATGGCCCAGACGTGGAGCTGAAGCCGCGCAAGGACTTTGATCTGGCGCGGATCGTCGCGCATGCCCGGGAGAAGGGCGTCGGCATCTGGGTGTGGATCCACTGGATGGAGATCGACGATGTCGGCATCGAGGAGACTTTTGCGCGTCTGGAGAAGTGGGGCGTCAAGGGTGTGAAGACAGACTTCCTCAATCGTGCCGACCAGTGGATCGTCAACTGGTATGAGCGGGTGCTGCGCGCCGCGGCGCGCCATCGCATCATGGTCAATTTCCATGGGGCCTTCCATCCTACCGGCACTGAACGCACTTGGCCGAACAATCTGACGCGGGAGGGCATCCTCGGCAATGAGATGAACATCTTCGCCAAAGTCGACAGCCCCCGTTCCATCACGCCGGAACATTGCCTTACCTTGCCGTTCACCCGCTATCTGCTGGGGCCTGGCGACTTTACGCCAGGAGGATTCGGCAATGTCCATTCGCGCGATTTCGTGCCGCAGTGCGCCAAGGGCCATCGCTACGGAGACGAGACCGACCGCTGTCCGCACTGGGCCGAGCAGATGGGCACGCGCGCCTTTGGTCTTGCGCAGTGCGTGGCCTATGACAGCCCGCTGATGACGCTCTGCGATTGGCCCGAACGCTATCGCGGGGCGGCTGGGATTGAGGCCTTGCGCGATTTGCCGGCGGTTTGGCGCGCGACGACGCCGCTGGACGGAAAATGCGGCGAACACTATGCGGTGGTGCGCGAGGCGTTCGATGGGCGGATTTACCTGGCGGCGCTTACCGTCAAGCCGCATACGCTCAAGACCAAGGCCGATTTCCTGCCTCCCGGCGATTGGGAGATGACGGCCTATGTCGACGATCCGGCGCGCACGCCGGCCGACGCAAAGGCCCTGAAGATCTTTTCGCGCACGATGCACCGCGGCGAGAGGCTTGAACTTGACCTGCAGGAAGAGGGCGGCGCCCTGCTTGTCTTCCGCAGGAAGATCCCGTAATCCCATTCTCCGATGACGCTCATTCACGCCGAGATTTCGGACAACGGAGAGTTCTTTTTCCGTGCCGAAGCGCGCAACGTCGATGACGACGTAGGCGTTCCGCTTTGCGGCTCGGCGTTGCTGGTTGCTCTTGGCGGCGTGCTGGCGCGTCCCGGTGATGCGACGCCGGATGGGGAGGAACGTGTTTCGCCTGGGTGGCGTAACCTGCTGCTCTTCCTGTCGGATGTGCGGGGACGCAAATTCAGTTTGGGCGTGTTCTTGGCGCCGGAGGTGTTGGCGGCCGCCGATGACTTCCGCCTGGCCGCCAAGATCGTCTCTTCGGGATTGATGGTGCCGACGTTGTCGCGGGAGAAGGAGGCTTACCGCGCGACGTGGCGGTCATTGGTGGAGGGAAGCCCATTTCTCCTGCGTTGCGTAGACGCTCTGGCGCGTCGCGCCGGACGTACGCCGCTGGAGACGGGTGGACGCCATGAGACGGCGGAAGACGCTTGGCTGGCTGCGTTGCGCGCAGATGACGCCGAGGTACGCTGGGGCAAACCTGCCACGTCGCCCGCCGAAGAGGAGCGAAGGGCTGCGGATTTGGCGGACTTGGAGACGCGTCTGGCCGACTGGTGTGCGCCTCTGGCCGTTTCCTCCGCGGAACGCGCGGCGCTCTGTTTTGCCCTGATGCCGCCACCTACGGCAGAAGGGGCATGGCGCCTCACCTATCGTACCCCCGAGACCCGTCTGGGATTCGTGGCGCTGGGGCAGGCGATTCGCCTTTTCCCACCTCTGGCCGCTGAAGTTTTTCGCAAGGAGGACGCCGAGGCTTTCCTCAGAACGGGTGCCGCCCTGCTTGTGGGGGCCGGATTCTCCGTTGACATCCCCCCCGGCATTGTCGGCGAACACGTCACCGCCGAGGCCGATCTGCACTGCGAGTCAGCGGAGCGGCCCCTCACCACGACGCAGGCTGCTCGGCCGATCCGCACAAAACTGACCATCCGCGTCGCGGGCGAGGTCGTCAGCGAGGCCGAAATCGCCTTTCTGCTGGAGCAGAACTCGCCCATTGTCTTCTTCCGCGATCGCTGGATCGAGGTGGACCGCAGCATCCTCAAGGAGGCGCTGCGGGCGTTGCGCGACGCCAAGGGCAAGCGCCTTTCGATGCACGAAGCAGTGGCTTTCCTCACGGGGGCGCGGCGGCTCGGTTCCCTCAAGATCGCGGAGGCGCGTGCCCATGGCTGGCTGCGTGGTTTGGTGAACGAACTGAAGGGCGGTGAGGGATTCAAGGTGCTGCCGCCGCCCGAGGGGTTCCGCGGCGAATTGCGTGACTACCAGCTGCGCGGCTATTCGTGGCTTGACTTTCTGGCGCATTGGGGATTTGGTCCGTGCCTGGCGGACGACATGGGCCTGGGCAAGACCGTCCAGACCATCGCCTGGGTATTGCGCCATGTCCAGGGCCGTTCGTTGCGCGGTCCCGTGCTCATTGTCGCGCCGGTGAGCGTGACCACCAACTGGATGCGCGAATTCGCCAAGTTTGCGCCGGGGTTGAAGGTGCAGCTGCATCAGGGGCCTGCACGCGCGACCGGCGGATCCTTTGCCGTGGCTTGCCGTCGGGCGGACGTGGTGATTACGGGCTATTCGCTGCTCGTGCACGACTTCCGTGATTTCCGTGGCACCTCGTTTGCCGCCCTCATCCTGGACGAAGCCCAGATGGTGAAGA
Source organism: Kiritimatiellia bacterium (assembly GCA_024405395.1). GTDB lineage: Bacteria > Verrucomicrobiota > Kiritimatiellia > RFP12 > UBA1067 > RGIG6720. Next base: position 43,668 of record JAKSOW010000004.1, read on the forward strand.
ACCCCGACACGCGCGTGGCGCGGGCGGCGCGGGCGATCGATGCGCCCGTGCGCATGGCGTTGACGGGTACGCCGCTTGAGAATTCCGTGGCCGATCTCTGGAGTCTGGAGGAATTCCTCAATCCCGGTCTCCTCGGCGCCCGGCGCGACTTCGCCGACACCTTTGGCCGCGATCTGGCGCGCGGCGCCGATCCCTCCGCCTCGGCCGCGGCCGCCAAGAAACTGCGCCATGCCTTGGCGCCGTTCATGCTGCGCCGCCTCAAAAGTGATCCGGGCGTGGCCAATGAACTGGGCGCCAAACACGAAGTGCGCGAATACTGCGTGCTCTCGCCCGATCAGCGCCGTGACTATGAGGATGCCCTGCGTCGGTTCCGCGATGAGGCGAATGATCCGGCGCAACGGGCTTCGCGCAGCGGCCGTGTGCTGGGTTTGCTGACCGAACTCAAGCAGATCTGCGATGGCGCCGGCAAGATCGAACGCCTGGATGCGCTCCTGGAGGAGATCTTCGCCGCCGGGGAATCGGCATTGCTCTTCACCCAGTATGTGCGGGTGGCGCGACTGCTGCGTGACCATCTGGCGGAAGTCCACGGGCGGCGTTTCCCTTTCCTGCATGGCGGACTTTCCACTGCACAGCGTGAAGCCGAGATCGCGGCCTTCAACGCCGATCCCGAGCCCAATGTGTTTCTGGTGTCGCTGAAGGCCGGTGGCTTCGGCCTCAACCTCACCAGGGCCACGCACGTCATCCACTTCGACCGCTGGTGGAACCCTGCGGTCGAGAACCAGGCCACGGACCGCGCACACCGCATAGGCCAGTCCCGAACCGTTTTTGTTCATCTGTTCATCTCGTCAGGCACGCTGGAGGACCGCATCGATGCGCTTCTGGAGGACAAGCGTCGTCTTGCCGGCGAGATTGTCGGTTCGGGCGAGGCGTTCCTCACCAAGATGTCCGAACGCGAATTCGAAAGGATGGTGGCGCTCGCATGAGCAGCAAGGTCTATCCTCCGCGGGTGGCGCGGGCGGCATTGGGCATTCGCGCGCAGGACCTGCGTACCCTGGTACGCAAGGCCTGGTGGGCGCGGCGCTGGATCGCGGCGGTGGAGGCATTCCGCCTGGGGCCGCGGCTGGGACGCGGGCGCCAGTACGCCATCACGGGACAGGTGGTGGATCTGCGCTTCGAGGGGCCACACGTGACAGCCGCCGTACTTGGGTCCCGTCCCAAGCCCTATGCGGTTACCTTGAACTTCACCACGCCCTCAGATGAGGCGTTGGCGCGCATTGCGGCTCGTTTGAAGGCCCGCCCGGAACTCCTGGCGCGCGTGCTCGTGGACGAGCTGCCCACCGAGATCGAGACCTTCTTCACGGATGAGGGCTGCCCGCTTTTCCCGATTCCAGGCGCGAAGCCGCCCTATGACGTGGTGATGTCGTGCAGCTGCCCCGACTGGTGCAAACCCTGCAAGCATGTGGCGGCAGTGCTCTTCCTGCTTGGCGAGGAGATCGCGCGTCGCCCATCCTCCTTGTTGGCCATTCGCGGATTGGATGTGGATCAGCTGTTCCCGGAGGCGGAAGGGGCCGAACCAACGCTCCAGCCGCTGCCACAGGAGATGTTGCTGGAGCGTTCCGCCGTTACGGCAACAGAAACGGATCCCACGGCTCTGCTGTCGCGTTTGGGGTCTGTTCCTTTCTGGCGGGGCGTCAACCGCTGTCAGGATTCGCTTGCGCGCATCTACACCCGCGCCCACGCAGCGTCAACCCCCGCCGCCGAAGGGAATTCGCTCAGCCTATAGTTCCCTTAATCTGTTACAGTCGATTCACGCTGTCCGTACAGTCGAATCGGATCGTCAGTACAGTCAAATTGGGCCGTCGATACTGTCGAATCTGATGGTCCTTATGGTCGGTGGCGTCCTCATCCCTGGGACATGGACCGCACGCCCCATCCGCTTCTCTGCCTGTGTTAGTTCCCTGAGACGGAACAAAATAAAGTGGAAAAGTGAAAAATCTTGATCTGACGCCACGCAGGGAGGAACGTCATCAAAAGTGGGTGATGAAGGGGGCTGTGTGGGCATTTTCTATATATACATAAGAGAGAGAGTTTTTTGACGTATATATAGATAATTTCAGATTCTTACGGGTTGTCGCTCGATATGTTTGATTAGGAAGATGATGAACGTCAAATGAACGTCATGAACGTCAAGATTGCTTGACGCTCATCCCTGTTTTTTGGGGGATGAACGTCAAACCTCTTGACGTTCATCTAAGTCAGCATGCGAGAGTCTCAAGCCTGCGGTCGATGACGTGCAGAATGTAAGGACTTGCGCAATTTTTACTCTTCATTTCTGCGCAAAATCTGCTCTTCATTTGCTATAATGCCTGTGTTGGACAAACCGAAAGGCTAATGATGACTTTTTACAATCGTATGCTCGTCTTCGTTTTCATGGCATCCCTGGGTGCCGCTGGCGCGGAGATCGTCGTTGCAGATACTGCCCTGGTGACATATACCAATGCCGCTGACGTCATTGTCGCCCAGACCGTAAAGGCAGGAACGAACTACCCCGCCTCGGTTGGGATGCCGGCCTTTTGGCTTGATGCCTCGGATACGAACGGGTGGGAATTTACCGCCGGTACGCGTAATGTGACGAAAGTGCCTTCCAAGGGCACAAGTCCGCGCTATATGTCGATCTATGCAAATGGTGGCGATTGGACCGGATGGGGCTCTACCGCCACACGGTCGCCTGTGTTCGAGCCGAATGATGCGACATTGGGCGGGCGCCCAATGCTGGATTTCGGCGCAGCGGGTTCTGCGCGCGGTCTCGTTTCCGATCCCGATCCCACGACTGCCACGGCCACCTATCCCAACGGCTACAATGCCATGACCAACATCGGCACGGTTGTCGCGGTATGGGGCAGCGCCAATGGCGGCGGTCATCTGATGGGCGGCGGCGTGAGCGGCGACTTCCTGTGGCACCGTGGTCAATGCATGACGGACACGCCCGTCAGTGCGCTGAGATACGCCAATCCCGTTGGCGTGTCGCACATGCAGGATGTGGCAGAATTTGGCGTCATCCGACATGACGGGCTGAAGACGGCTCCTACGCTCATGGGCTTCAACCACACATGGGAAGTGGTTTCGCTGCAGTGCACGGCTAATACGGCACAGGCCACGGGATTCGGCGTCAACGACAAGCGCAGCAACATGTCCTGGGTGTCTGGCGGCATGCAGATCGCCGAAGCGCTCATCTACGATCGCGTTCTCACGGATGCCGAGGTGTTGGCTGTTGAGATGTATCTGGAGTCGAAATGGTTCGGCCGCGGCCGCACGGGCGTGAACGGGACGGCCAAGCTGGGCACCCTGTCGCTGCCGACGTCGTCCACATCGCCCACAGTGGCGACCATCTCGGTGCCGGCCGGTGAGACGCTTGAAATCGGGCGTGTGGAAGGCGGACGCGTGAAGGGGGCTGGCCTCGTGAAGGAGGGGGATGGTGCGCTGGTGCTCGCCGGTGCCGGCGCCTATGCCGGCACGGTGACGCTGAACGCGGGCGTGCTTTCGTTCCCCGCGCTCAAGCCGCCGCCTGCCGATGCCGCCGCCTTGCCTCACGATCTCTACGCGCGGTTTGACGCCAGTGCGCCCGACAGCCTGGTCACCACTCAGGAGAACGGCACCAACTTCGTGTCGGTGTGGCGCAATCTGGCAGACGGGGCGACGGCGTATGGCCGCTCTTTCTGTCTGCGCCCGTTGACGACAGCCCGCAGACCGTGGCTGCTGGCGGATGTGCTGGGGGGCGACAAGCCGGTGATTGACTTTGGCGTTCTCTCCAGCACGGGACCGTATTTAGCGGTTCAGACAAACGAGTTGGGAGAGGCATCCAACACCAAGGAGGTTTCACTCGGCTCCATCTCCACCGTGGTGGCCGTCATTGGCGCGCACAAGGGCGGCGGAAATCTGCTGGGCAACAATGCCCTCAAGCGAAAGTCTCCAGCCGACGCGTATTTTAAGACTCCCGTGCTGTACCATGATGTCCTTGCCGCATCCCCCAAGGTGCCGTCGGAATGGGGTGACTTCTACACCGATGGGGTGCGTACGGACGGCGCATTGGGCTATGATCGGCCCGGGTATCAGGTGGTGGCGTTCCGTTTGCCGGGCGGCAACTTCTCCCGCGTGGGATACGCCAGTGGGGACGGCCGTAGCGGCGGTCTGCGTCTGGGCGAACTGCTCATCTGGAACCGTGTGCTCACGGAAGAGGAAGTGCATGCTGCCACCGCCTATCTGGAGGCAAAGTGGTTCAATCGCGGCACGCCGGGCTTCGGGGTGGCCGAGAAGGCGCCCATAGCCGATGTACAGCACGTCAAGGTGGGGCAGAAGGCGAATATCCATGTTGGGGCCGGCCGCACCGCGCGCATCGACCGGTTGGACTCCGTTTCCGACGTGGTGAAGACAGGAGAGGGGCGGCTGGAGATCGGCGCGGCGAACTTTTCAGCCGGCAGTCAACTCAAGATCATGGGCGGCAGCGCGGCCGTTGTGGGCGAACGCGATTCGGCGGTAAGTGTCCTTGCCCCTGGCGCCGTGATGCATTTGGACGCCAGCGATAAGAGCCATATGGATATCGTCGCCAGCCCGGACGGCGTGGAGGAGATCGACCACTGGCATGATCCCGGATTTGCGAATGGCCTGTGGGCGTACGCGGCCAATCGCCGTCCCTACCTCAACACCACAGATCTCTGCAACGGTTTGCCGGTGGCGGACTTCGGACGCATGTCTTCGGCAACGCCTACACACACTATCACGGGTGGCGGCCGCTGGATGGCCTTCGAACGACCGCTCCATTCGATTCGGTCGATCTACATGGTCGTTGGCATGCAGGCCGGGGGCGGATTCCTCTTCGGCGGCAGCGCAGGCGATCCGATGCGCGATGTGGACAGCATCGACTTCCATGCGGCCTACAAGACGATTGACGGCAAGACGGTCTACTCGGGGCCGGCCGGACTTTTCCAGGGATATGGTGTACAGGATCCGTTCTCCATCAGCACGGGTGGCGCCATGTTCACGAATGGCGTGCAGCTTGCGTCGTTGGCGACGCCCATGCCCACCAACTGCTATTTCCTGCTGGAACTGCACACGTCGGCCGGCGTCAGCGCCAGCCAAATCGCACGGGATCGGAACCTGGGTGACCGCACGGGTGGATTCCGTGTCGGAGAACTTCTCATCTATGAGCATGTCCTCTCCGCGCGTGAGAAGGTGGCGACGCGCAATTACCTGATGCGGAAATGGTTCGATGCGGATCCCGTGGAATTGCCGGATGCTCCTGACGTGACGGAACTTCCGTTGCGCGAGCTTGAAGTGAACAAGGCATTGGCGCATGATGCGGATGCCGCCGAGGAGTACGTCCGCCTCACGGGTGAAGGCGTCTTCACGAAAACGGGGGCGGGGGCATTGACCTTTGCGGATCTCTCGTCTTTCTCAGGTTCGGTGAATGTGGCCGCCGGCGCGCTGAAGGTGACGGGCTGCGACCCCTATGCCGCCGCCGAACTTGTGGAGGAGGGCATCATCTACCATGCCGACGCCACCACGGGGCTCACCACCACCACCAATGCGGACGGCGTCATCTGCGTCTCCACCTGGCAGAGTCGGGCGGCGGACGGCACCCTCGCCCGGCGCAGCGGCGGCAACGCCGACTGTCAGAAGGTCGTGTTCGACCGTGACGTGGGTTATCGTCCAACGGTGGACATGAACGGCTACAATGCCTGCTTTGTCTTCGAAGACGGAACCGGCGCGCATCGGAACCTTGCCGGCATCAAGTCTGCCTTCTGGATGATCGGCTCGCAGAATGGCGGTGGCTTCCTGATGGGCGGTGGTACCAATGCCGCCGGCGAGCTCACCTATGCCTGGCATCGCGGCATCTTCAATGCACCGAACCCAAGTGACCCCACCAAGACGATTTCCATGGTGGGCACCACGAACCTCTGCCCGATTCTCCACAGTGGCGCGGCCGCCGCCGCACGCACTGCGAATTGGTGGAAGAACGGTGATGTCATCAGCTACGGCAATGGGCTCTCCGGCAAATGGGACCAGCTGTCCATGGTGGTCAAGAATGAGGAGGACTCCGTCAATGCGGACGGCTTGGCCTATGACGGGCGCAGCCGCAAGCCCTCCGGTGCCACAAACCACGAGTACAGCGGGCACCAGCGCCTGGCCGAGCTCATCTGCTACGATCGCCGTCTGTCGGACGCGGAACGCAAGAAAGTGGAATGCTACCTTTCCGCCAAGTGGCTCAACGGCATGCACCCTGTGGCGAAGAACGTGCAGATGAATATCGCCTCTGGCGCGGTGCTGGATCTGGATGGCGGCACGCAATGGTTTGCCGGGCTTTCGGGCGCGGGCTCGGTGCAGAACGGCACGCTCAAGGTGGGCGGACTGGTCGCCGACGCGGCGGCCACCGCGTGGCCGCGTGTGGACGGCACTTTCGCCGTTGAACCGGGGCAGCCAGTCGCGTTGGCGAACTTCGGCGAGATGACGGCAGCCGGCACGCGCGTCAAGGTGCTCACCGCGGCGAATTTCGTCGGTGTGGAGAATCTCGCCGGCGCCGTTTTCTCCGGTGATCCGCGTGTTTCGGCGAAGGCGCGCCTCATGGTGATTGGCGACACGCTTGAGGTCGTTCTGGTCAAGGTGGGCATGTCGCTCAATTTCCGCTGAGGAGGCGCTGATGACGAAACGGATCTTGTCGGGCGTGGCTATGGTGGCCACCATAGGGGCGCTTGCCCAGGCACACGTGAAGGTTCTGGAGGTGCCGCCGCTTGCGCCGGAGGAGGGGTTGATGCTGGGCAACGGCGACCTCTCGGTCAGCGTCTATCAGGACGCCGACGCGATCATCTTCCGTTTCGGAAAGGGCGACGTGTGGGATCGGCGGGCGTACACGAACAACGTGGCCAAACCGCCGACTATCCAGGAATTCCGAGATGGCGTCTTGAAGGAAGGCTGGCAGGCGGCGGGCGGTAATGGCGGCAATCTTGCCAAGGCCACGAAGGGCGCGAAGGACGAGAAGCGCATGCTGGAACTGCTGGGCAGCGGCAATACGCCCATCAAGAACGCGGCGTTCCCGATGCCCAAACCCGTCGGCGAACTCCGCATGCGTCTTCCCACCGACATCGCCGGGCAGATGCGCACCACGCATCGCCTCTTCATCGAGGAGGGGCGGCTGGAGATCGTCTGCGCCTGGCCGGACGGCATTTCGGTCGTCGCGGATGCGGTGGTGGCTCCGAAAGAGAATGTACTGTCCCTCGCCTGGAAGGTAACGGGCTGGAACGACCATACGTATCTTGGCCGCGAGAAGAGGCTGCCCGTCTGGTTCCAGATGTGGCGCTGGGCCGACCCCAAGTTCAGCGACTGGGCGCGGCAGGTGGCCATTGCCTGCCGCCACAGCGGCTTTCTCCGCAGCGCACAGAACTACCCCGATCTTGAACCACTCCCGAAGCCGACCTCCTTCGTCGTGGGCACGGACGGCTGCATCGAGCAGGCATTCTACCCGGACCTCATTTTCCCGCAGGGATTCCGCTATCGGATGACGCTGTCAATGGACAGCAGGACCTGCGGCCGCTCGTCCAAGCCTGCCTATCTTGAGGGCATGGACGATGCCTGGGTCGAGAGCCTGCCTCTGCGGCAACTCAGAGACGATGGCACCGTGGGCGGCGAATTGGCGGTAACAGTGAAAACGTCCCGCGATGCATCGCTTGTGGCGGCGGCGCCTAAGCGGCATGCGGACTATGTCGCGCAGGCGAAGGCGGCCGCCGAGACGTACTGGAAAAGCGCTCTGACGATTCCGACAGACCGCTATCTGGAGGATCTCTGGTATTCGATCTACCATGTGCGGCGCTGTGTGCTGCGCGGCGGCACGGTGCCGCCCGGGCTCTATCTGCCCTCCACCATCAACGACTACAGCTGGTGGCATGGGGACTATCACGCCAACTACAACATGGAGGCGATCTACTGGGGCGACCTAACCGCCAACCATCTGGAGCAGACGGAGGCCTATTTTGACTGCTGCGATTTCTTCAACGCCATCGGCAAGAAGATCGCAAAGGACTACTATGGCGGAAGGGGAACCTTCATTCAGCTGGAAGGCTACCCGATGACGTGGAATGACGACTACGCCGGACGTCTGCCGCTGGGGCGCATGGCCTACATGACCGGCTGGTTCATGACCCGCTATTGGGAATACTACAAATACACCTGCGACCGTGACTGGCTGAAGACGCGGGGCTATCCGTTCATTCGGGACTGCGCGCTCTTCTACCTGGACTTCCTGCAGAAGGCGCCCAGCCCCAATCTGCCGCCTCAGCTCAACGACGGCCGTTATCATGCCTTCCCCTCGATCTGCGGCGAGGCGGACATGAAGGATCCGATGAAGCTCTGCGATGGCTGGCAGGTGATGATCCACTGCCGTCACGCCCTCGCGGCGGCCATCGAGGCCGCTGGGATCCTCGGGGTGGACGAAGACCTGCGCAAGGATTGGCAGGATCGTCTCGACAATCTGCCGGGCGACTACCGACGTGGCAAGAAGACGACGGACTACGAATGGTTCTGCCAGTTGGCGAATCCGCCCGAATACCGACGCTGGGCGAGTCCGTATGCGGCCAACACCAACACCTGGGACGGCGTGTTGCCGCCCCGCGGCCAATCCAATGCCGACACCTGGTACGAGGGTCTGCAGACAATCTGGAAAATCGGCTATCCGCGGTCCAACAGTTGCCAGCCGGAGAAGACCTACGCGCGCTTCCGCGCCGCGCTGCATCAATGGACGCATGCGAATGGGCTCGTGTGGGCGATGGCGATCCAGAACTACGGGCGGGCCGGCATCTGGTCGGAGACACTTTCGGTGATGGCGCCGTTCCAGGAGATGATGCTCCAGAGCTGGGATGGCGCGGTGAACGTCTTCCCGCGTTGGCCGAAGGACCAGAACGCCGGTTTCCGGAATTGGCGGACGCAGGGCGCGTTCCTGGTTTCGGCGACTTTTGAGGACGGCACAATCAGCACGTGCGAGATCTTCTCTGAGAAAGGCGAGACGTGCGTTATGCACGGCATTTGGGAAGTTCGTGACGCGCAGGGGACACCAGTCAAGACCGGCACCGACCGTTTTGGCCGTTTCTCCTTCGCGACCAAGAAGGACGTGACCTATACGCTCAAGCTGGTGCGGCGTTGACGGCATTTCTCATTGACAGATGGCGGGTTTTCCTGTATCATACTCGCATTATCTCCGGACGTTAGGTTCGGAGGAGTAACGCATAAGGAGTTTTATGAAGATTGGTATGATTGGTGCGGCCGCGCTGGCGGCTGTCGTGTGCGCTGGCTGTGGCAAGGTGGAAGAAAAGGCCGCGGGCGGCGAGGCTGCCGTTGCAACCAAGGACAATGGTCCTGTTGTTACCGTGAACGGCCAGTCGCTGTCGCAGAGTGCGCTGGACGCCGATGTCGCGAAGCTCGTCGAGGCGCGCAAGGAGCAGATTCCGGCTGAGCAGATGGCGCAGGCGAAGCAGATGTTCGCGCAGCAGCTCGCGCAGACGTTCGTGATGAAGACGCTGCTTCTCGGCGAGGCCAAGAAGCTCGGCATCAAGATCACGCCGGAGGAGCGCAAGGCCCGCGAAGAGGAATTCGTCAAGCAGGGTGCCCGTATGCCGGGCGCGCCCAAGTCCCTCGCCGAGTTCGCCGAGAAGTATCCGCTCGGCAAGGATCGCGCGATTCAGGAGTTTGAGGACGGCATCCTCATCCAGAAGATGCTGGATCAGGAAGTGACCTCCAAGATCAAGATCGACCCCAAGGAGCTCGACAAGCAGTTCGCCGAGGCGACGAAGTCCGCCAAGGAGGCCGCCGACAAGGCTGCAGGCGCCGAGCAGAAGATCAAGGATCTCAAGAAGCAGCTGGATGGTCTCAAGGGCGAGGCGCTTTCGAAGAAGTTCGCGGAGCTCGCGAAGGCCAATTCCGACTGCCCGTCCAAGGAGAAGGGCGGCGATCTGGGCGAGTTCACGAAGGGCCGCATGGTTCCCGAGTTCGAGAAGGTCGCCTTTGCGCAGGCCGTCAACACGGTCTCCGAGCCGGTGAAGACCCAGTTCGGCTGGCACATCATCATGCCCACGAAGAAGACGCCTGCCGTTGAGGCCAAGGGCGACACGCCCGCTTCGCCCGAGAAGGTCCAGGCTTCCCACATCCTCCTGATGGCCCGCGAGGGCGAGAAGGCTCCGTCGCGTGACGAGATGGAGAAGATGATGAAGGGTCGTGAGCAGCAGCAGGCGATGCGCGCCTACTTCGAGAAGCTTCGCGCGACAGCCCAGATCGAGTCCACGAAGTATCCTGATCTCGCCGAGAAGCCGGCCGCCAAAGCCGCGGCTGCTGCGGCCAAGGCCGCTCCTGCCGCGAAGGCCGCGACCAAGGCAATCGAGTCCAAGCCGGTCGAGGTCAAGAAGCCTGCCGCCAAACCGGCTGAGGCCAAGAAGTAATTGTCCTCGCGCCGTTCATTTGGCGCAGGATGTTTTACGCCCCCGCGGTGAGACGGTTAGCCGTCGGCCGCGGGGTGTTTCTTTTTCAGGAGGGAATTCGCATGACGGACAGGATCAAGAGTCTGCTGGAGCGGACGTTCGACAAGGAACAGCGTCAATATCGCCGTGACGTGGATTGGAAGCCGCTGCTGGATTCGTTCATCGCCGACAACGTCGATGACGAAACGCGTGCGCGCCGCGGACTGGAGGAGATGCTCCGCGCCGAAAAGCCCGCCTTCCTCAAGGGTGAACGATTGGCTTTCCTGCGTACGGTCCGCCAGATTCCCGACCTTCATTCGGAGGCTGAGATGGACGCCCGCCGTGCGTCTGGAACGGCCTTTGGCGAGAAGGGGGTGATCTTCAACATCACAGCCGATTTCGCGCCAACGATTCGCGACGGCCTTGATGCCCGTCTTGATGAGATGACGGCTCGGCTTGCGGAGGCGAGGCGGGAAGGAGACGTCGAGGGCGTATGTTTTCTCGAGAACGCCATCCTTTCGGTCCAGGCCGTGAAAGATCTGGCCGAGCGCTATCGTCAGGCGGCGTTTGCGCGCGCATCCGAAGGGGACGAGCAGGCTTCGGATTTCCGGCTGATTGCAGAGACGCTGGCCCAAGTGCCGGCAAGGGGCGCGCGTACACTGCATGAGGCGTTGCAGGCCCTGCGCATTCTCCACTACGCCATGTGGTGCGAGGGGGAGTACCATTGTGGGCTTGGGCGCATCGACCAATATCTTCTGCCCTATTACGAAGCCGATTTGGCGGCTGGTCGCCTGACGGATGAGACGGCCCTTGAGGAGCTGGAGGAATTCTTCATCGCCTGTAACCGCGACAGTGACCTCTACATCGGCGTGCAGCAGGGCGACAACGGCCAAAGTGTGATGCTGGGCGGCGTGACGCGTGCGGGGCAACCGGCCTTTAATGCGCTGTCACGGCTGTGCCTGAAGGCCTGCGGCGAATTGAAGCTTGTGGATCCCAAGATCAATCTGCGCGTTGACAAGTCGACGCCGGATGAGATCTACGAACTCGGCACCGAGCTCACGAAAGAAGGACTGGGGTTTCCGCAGTACGCCAATGACGATGTGGTGATTCCAGCCCTGCAACGCTGGGGATATGCGCTTGAGGACGCACGCGACTATTCTGTGGCGGCCTGTTGGGAGTTCCTCATCCCGGGCTGCGGACTCGACATCCCGAACATCGATGCCGTGTCGTTTGTGGGTTGCCTGGATGTGGCGCTTCGGTCTGTGGCTGAGACGGCCACCTCCTTTGCTGAGGTGGAGGAGGCCTTCCGCGCCGAGATCCGACGTCGCGCCGAGGCGTTGGTGGCGAAATATGCGCATGTGGAGGTATTGCCCGGTCCGTTTGTCAGCGTGATTTCCGAGGGCTGCATTGCGAAAGCCCGTGACTTCTGCAAGGGCGGGCGCTACAACAATTTTGGTTTCCACGGTACGGGCATTGCAGTGGCGGTTGACTCATTGGCGAGCGTACGGGAGTTGGTGTTTGCGCGCAAGCTCGTGTCGATGCCGGAGCTGGTGAAACTGTTGGACACCGACTTCGCGGGGCGTCCGGATGTGCTTGCCGCCGCCAAGGCCGCGCCAAAGATGGGCAATGCCGATGAGCAGGCGGATGATCTGGCGAAATCCCTGATCGACTACTGGGGGCATGTCCTCGATGGACGGCGCAATGACCGCGGTGGCGTGTTCCGTACCGGCACAGGAAGCGCCATGTACTACATTTGGCACGCGCGCGAGGTACCAGCGTCACCGAATGGGCGGCTGAAGGGCGAACCGCTATCCGCGAACTACGCACCCTCGCTCGACACCCCCGTGAAGGGTCCCATTTCCGTGGTACGAAGCTTCACGGAGCCCAACCTCGTTCCCGTCGCCAATGGTGGCCCCCTGACCATCGAGATACACGATTCGGCCTTCCTCTTCCCGGACGGGGTGAAGAAGGTGGCGCAGCTTGTGAAATTCTTCGTGCAGCGCGGCGGACACCAGATGCAGATCAACACCATCAACCGCGAAACACTTCTGGATGCGCAGCGCCATCCGGAACGCCACCGTCATCTCATCGTGCGCGTATGGGGGTGGAGCGGATACTTCATCGAACTCGACAAAGAGTATCAGGATCAGATCATTCGACGGGTGGAGCTGAAGAGTTGACGGGACGCGTTTTCGAAATCCGCGAGTTCTGTCTGCACGACGGGCCGGGCATCCGCACAACGGTGTTTCTCAAAGGCTGTCCGTTGCGTTGCCGCTGGTGCCACAATCCCGAAGGTCAGTCCTTCGCGCAGGAAACCTTGGTGCACAGTGGCGGACGGCGCACGCCCTGTGGTGCAGACTGGGAGCCTGACGCTCTGGCGCGGGAACTGCTGACGAATGCCGATATCATGGCATCCTCGGGCGGAGGTGTCACCTTTTCGGGCGGCGAACCGCTCGCACAGGCGGATTTCGTCTTGGCGGTCGTCGGCGAATTGCGTTCTCGGGCGGAAGGGCGTATTGGGGTTGCCCTGGAGACAAGTGGTTTTGCCGATGAAGCGACGTATCGGCGTGTGGTGGCGCAGATGGACTTCGTCTATCAGGACATCAAACTGCTGACGGCGGAGGGCTTTGCGCTCTGGTGCGGCTGTGATGCCGCTGCCGCCGATGTGGTGTTCCGCAACATTGCCTGGCTTAAGACAAGCGGCGTGATGCATGCGTTTCGTGTGCCACAGATTCCCGAGGTGAACACCGATGACGTCACGCGAAAAGGCATTGCGGACATCATCGGCGAATCGTCGGCCGAATACTTGCCGTACAATCCCGCCGCCGGCGCCAAATATCCGCTGCTGGGACGGGTGTACGAGCTATGCACGGATTACAAATCCCTAATTCTTCGCACAGGTAGGCCGTAGGAGGCGACCTTTGTCCACAGGGCCGGGATGGCGTCGCGCCATCACGGCCCGTCTCGCATATTTTGACTTTTTTGCAGATTTTCCCCCTTGACTTCCGCCGAAAAGGTCTCTATCGCCCGCGCCGAGCTCGTGGAGGCGATTACGGCGAGGACGGGGCGCAGGACCGTCGCGAAGCCGGGAAGGGGCGCGCAAGGAAGCGCGTCGGGCGGCCCCCGGCGGAAATGC
>JAKSOW010000040.1 GCA_024405395.1 Kiritimatiellia bacterium
TCCACCTCGACAGCTTGCCTTTCCGATTTGACTCACGAGATTGTACAACTTCCGCGCCAGGGCTAGTCTCCTATGGACATTCGCATGGGATTTCGTTAAAATATGTGCTGGCGGGGTTTGCGTAGCATGGGATGACCCTGTGCCAAAGAAAGGTGGGATAGTGTGATGCGGAGAGAATTTGGACTTTGTGTGGCGCTGTTGGCCCTTGCGGGAGGGGCCGGCGCGGCGGATGTCGTCTTGTCCGAAATGACGACGTACAACGTGGCCGAAAAGGCCACGCAGTCGGTGGCGGATCGGCTGACGGGCCCCGGCGGCATCGTCAAGACGGGGCTGGGCACGCTGACGCTGGCGAATGCGGCCAATGACTTCACCGGCGGCATCGGCGTGACCGGGGGCGTGGTCCAGGTCATGGGCACGCAGATCACGGGTCCGATTGTCGTGGACGGCAAGGGCCAGACGATCGAGCTTTTGGCGCCCAAGGTGGCGTCGGGGTATACGGTGTACGCGAATCCGCTGTTCATCGTGGGCGATACGGCCGAGGGCATGGCCGCCGCGGGCAGCACGGACAGCATCTGGAGCCTCTTCCTCGGGCCGGACAAGGACACGAAGCTCAAGCTGACGGGCGGCATCACCGCCACACGCAATTTCCGTCTGTGCACGTTCGCGACCGTCAAGAACCCCACATCATGTGCCGGCCCGGAGGTGGTGTTCGAAGGCCCGGTCCAGGCGGAAGGGAAGACCATCTACGTCACGTCGTATGGCACGGTGTCGTTCATGGACAAGGTCGTGGCCGCGGAAGTCTATTTCGGGGACGCCTGGAGCGCGGGCGGCAAGGTGTACCTCGCTTCCCCGCAGAACCAGGTCGGCACGTGGTGGGTCGACTTCGAACGCGTCTACTGCGCGGCGGAGAATGTCCTGGCGGGCGGGCTGCTGCGGTGGTACGCCACCGGCGAGGGCGCCGTGACGGATCGCGGCGTGGTGAACCTGGAAGGGCGGAACCAGACGGTCAGCGGCATCGTCTCGACCGTGCCCGGCAATTCGGGGTGGACCAAGCCCTTTGCCTCCGTGGGCGACTATCTGTGCGTCAAGTCCTCGGCGGCGGCCACGCTGACGATCTCGGGCCAGTCCGCGGATTGCCTGACCTACACCACGCTGCGGGGGCCGGTGTCCCTCGTCCTGGACGCGGCGGACCATCCCGGGTTCACCCAGACGTTCTGCCGCCATCCCAACACGATGACGGGCACGTTGACCGTGCGCAGCGGCACGCTCCGTCTGGCCGAGGCTTCGCGCTTTGCCTCCGCCACCGCCGTCACGGTGGGCGCCGACGGCACGTTCGCGTGCGAGTCGACCGCCACGAGCCCGGCCCTGGCGGCGGCCAAGACCGTCAGGATCGAGGGTACGTTCGACGCGTCGCAGGCCGCCGTCAATCCTTTCCCGGCCGAACTCGATTCGCTGGAGCTGGGCGCCGCCGCCGTGCTGAAGCTGCCGGCCGGCACGCTGCTCAACACCAAGTCCCTGATTGTGGACGGCCAAACGCATACGGCGGGCCAGCTCACGCCCGAGCTCTTCAGCGGCCTGCAGGGCGGGACCATTCGCGTGACGGGTGCGCCCACGGCGGCCACCTGGACGGATGGCGCCGGGGATGGCCTCTTCTCGAGCGCGGGCAACTGGAGCCTCACCCCCGATTTCGTCTACGGCGGCATGAAGCCGACGTTTGCGGCGGCTGGCGCCGCGGCCGTGGTGGATGTGGCGGCGGCCGCGGCCGGCCTCGCGTTCGACGGCAGCACGGACTTCACCCTGCGGCGGGCGGCGCCGGCGAAGACCCTGACGCTCGCCGGCGACATCGACCTCGGCGCGTCGGGCGTGACGCGGCGGTATGTGATCGACACGCCCATTCGCCTGGTCGGCGACAACAAGGTGAATTTCGCCTCGCCGGCCGAACTCGTCTTCCGGAACGCCTTTGCGGCGGATGACGCGCTGACGGGCGTGTTGTCCACCAGCGGCACCAATGTGGTGTTCCAGGGCACGAACGTGCTCGCGGGCCGCCTGGAGATCGGCGCCAACCCGATGACGGTGACGGGGCTGCTGGCCACGCCGGGCCATGTCTACGAGGACCGCACGGCGCCGGGCATCCGGATCAACCTGCAGGCCAGGGGCGGCATCGACGGCAATAAGGACTCGGGCCTGTGCCTCAGCAATGCGGTCGTGGAGAAGGCCCTCTCAATCAACAACCGCATCGGCTCGGTCTCGGTGATGACGCCCGCCAACACCACCAACGAGATCCGGGGCTTCGTCGGCTTCGAGAACTATTCGCATGAGTATTTCTCGCTGAAGAGCAAGTCGCTGCTGACCCTGTCGGGCGGACTGGAGACGATCCACTCGTTCCGCGTCTACAATGGCGGCACGCTGTGCATCAGCAACCGGCCGGCGGCGTTCCTGGGTTCGGCGGGATTGAACCCCAATGCCGGCACGGTGATCCTGGCCGTGGCCGACAACTACATGACGAATCTGTGCGTGGGGTACACCGCCAACAATACGGTCAAGGTGGAGACCACGGTGGACTACGCCCTGACGAACGGCAACGTCCAGGTGGGCGGAAACGGCGGCGAATTCGGCAAGGCAACCGCGCTGACCTCCGGCACCTACACGCTGGATCTCCATGCGACGACCCAGGCCTGCCAGCGGATTGGCGTGATGACGAAGGGCACATTGACGGGCACCTATCCGGCCATGCTGGAGGTGACGGAGGGTCGTCTGCCCACGGGTAATTTCGCGCTGTTCGGCTATTCGGTGGTGGGCGCGGTGACGGGGGGCGTGGGCTTCCACATGCGCGGCGAGGCGGCGGGCGTGCTGCTGCTCACCAACCGGGTGTTCGCGTCGTGCGGCGACCTGAAGGTGACGTCGGGCACGCTTGAATTCGCCGACGCCACCTGGCTCAACGGCACCAACGTGACGGTGGCGGGCTCGGGCACGCTGAAGCTGGGTCGGCTTTCGCGCGGCGCCGTGTTCGACGCCGGCCATGTGGCGCTGCATCTGGGCGCCGAGGGCGATTCCTGGCAGATCGACCTGCCCGCCGGCAGCTCGCAGCGCGTGGCCTTCGCGTATGACGCGGAAGGGCGTCTGCTGCCGGCCGGCGTCTATGGCAACAGCGCTGTCGCGGGCGTCACGCGGACGCGCTACTCGGCCCATTTCCCCGTTTCGGGCGGCACCATCCAGGTGACGCGCCGCGGCACGAGCCTGATTCTCCGTTGATGTGTGTTCTTCATCCCTAAGGAATTCCCCATGAAACTGATTCCCTTTCTGGCGGCTGTGTTGGCCCTTTCGGCTGGTGCCGAGGTGCGACCCCTGGTGGTCGAGGGGGCGCCGTTCCCGCTCACGGTGGCGGAATGGACGCCGCCCGCGCGCGACTTCCCGATCACGGACTATGGTGCCAAGCCCGGCAAGGAGCCGGTGACGGCGGCCATCGCCCAGGCCATCTCGGCGGCCCATGCCGCCGGCGGCGGGCGCGTGGTGCTGCCCAAGGGCGAATGGCTCTCGGGCGGCTTTACGCTGAAGAGCAATGTGGCGCTGGTGGTGCCGGAGGGCGCCACGCTGCGTTTCCCGGATGATCCCGTGATCGCGTATGGCGCGCCGCTCAGGCCCAACGGACGTCCGCAGGCCACGCGGCCCGGGCTCATCGTCGCCGAAGGCTGCACGAACGTGGCGATCCTGGGCAAGGGCACGCTCAAGGCCGATGTCGCCTACTGGCACCGCAACTTCCTCGTCAATGCGCAGAAGGGGTTCCCCCGGCCGCAGTTCTTCCACTTCAAGCACTGCCGGAATGTGCGCTTCGAGGGCTTCAAGGTGCGCGGCTCGCCGGCGTGGACCATGCATTTCGCCGTGTGCGAGGACATTGTGCTGCGCGATCTCGATTCCGTGTGCACGGGACCGAACACGGACGGCCTTGACCTGGAGTCCTGCAACCGCGCGCTGGTCGAGCGCGTGTCGCTGGACCAGACGGACGACACCTTCACCATCAAAAGCGGCATGAACGCAAACGGCCGCAAGCGCAACATCCCCACCCAGAACGTCGTCATCCGCAACTGCCGGGCCGTGCACGGCCATTCGCTGCTGGGCATCGGCAGCGAGGTGTCGGGCGGCATCCGCAACATCTTCATGACGGACTGCGAGGTCGCGGAGGAGTGCTGGCGCTGGCTCTTCGTGAAGACCAACGCCAAGCGCGGCGCGTTCGTGGAGAACGTCACGCTCCAGAACGTGCGCGGGCGGCGCGCCTCCCAGGCGGTGATGGAGGTGGAGATGTACTATGACGGCAACCCCAACAAGGAGCTCACGAAGAAGGGCGGCGAGCAGTTCCTCACCCGCATCTCCAACATCACCTGCCGCAACATCGTCTGCTCGGAGGCGGGCGCCGCGGTGCGCGTGCGGGGCGACGAGGGCCTGCCCCCCGTCAAGCTCGCGGCCGAGAACATCGCCGTGGGCCGTCTGCGCGACCCGAACGGCAAGCTGATCCACGCCAAGAACGCGCCCGATCTCACGACGCGGGACATCCGCCTCGACCCCACGGCCTACGGACGCGGCCTGGGCCTGCCGCCGCACGTGCGCCTGCTGGATCCCGCGCAGGACGCCAGCGCCGACGTGGTGGTGGACCGCACGAACTACCAGGACTTCTCCGAAAACGCCGCCCTGGCCAAGGTGCGCGAGATCCGTCTGGCCGCCGAGTGCCGCACCGGGCGCAACTGCGCGCCGCGCGTGATCCCGGCGGACCGCAGGGAGCTGGAGCCCATCCTCTCCGCGAACCACGCCAAGGGGCTGGAAACCGGGATGGCGGACTGGGGCTGCGCGCTGCCGGGGGCGCTTGTGGCCGACGACGTGACGCGCGTGCTGCGCGCCGCCGCCGACGGCAAGGTCGCCGGCGTGCCTGGGCTTGCGCTGTCGCTCACGGTGGACGAAACCGCCGGGACGGCGCGTCTGCGCATCGTCAATGGCGGAAGCGCGGATCTGGCGGACGTGTGGTGCGTCTTCTACGCGCCGGTCCACTACATGACGCACCGCCAGGCGTTCTGCCTGCCGAACATCAAGGCCGGCGGCGTGCAGGAGCAGATCCTGGAACTCGGCGCGGGGGCGCATTATCTGCCGCGCCCGGTCGGCGACTCGCCTTTCGCCGTGCAGGCGGACTGCTCGATCGCCGGCACGCGCACGCGCATCTGGGCCACGGCGGACGTGCCGGTCACGTGTCCGTTCCTGTTGCCGGTGGATGCCGCCCGCGCGGCGGGTCCGATGGATCCGGCCGTGGCCGACGACGCCACGCTCAAGGCGCTTTCGGCCGCGCAGGGGCCGTTGACGGACTTCGACACGGAAGGCGGCAAATGGCGCGCGCCTGCGTTCCCCGGCGCCGCCTGGTGCGATGTGACGGGGCCGTCGCGTCCCTACACGCCCCGTGAACGGGGCATGGTCATTGGCGGACGCGCCGCCGAAGTGGTGGCGCTGGAGTTCGACGTGCCGCCTTTCGCCAACGTGCAGATGCGCTTCCTGCCGTGCGCCTGGGATCCGGCGGCTGCGGTTTTCGTCAACGGCGAACGCGTCAAGGCCGCGCTGGGGCCCACGCCGGTGCCGACGAAGGTCGGGCGCAACCGGCTGGTGGCGCGCTTTGCGTCGCGCGCGGGCGACCGCAAGGCCTGTGCGCAGCTCGTGCTCTACACCTGGTCGGTAACCGACCATGTGACGTGCCTGCCGCTCGAGACCGTTCCCGTGCCGAAGGTGGCGCCGGCGGCTTCCGCGTCGTTCCCCCTGGAGTGGAATCCCGGCAACGACACGGCCGTGCCGTATGAGGTGGAGATTTCGCGGGCGAAGCTCAATCGCCTCGCCGGCGTGGCGGCCGGCTGCGGCTTTGCGGTGACGGCGCAGGACGCGCAGGGGGCCTGCACCTCGCCGGCGGTGACGCTGCTGCCGGCGCGCGCCGAGGGCGCCGTGCGCCTGCGCTTCACGGTGCCGGCCGGCACGGTCAAGCTCACGGCCACGGCTTCGGGCGCCGCGGCTCCCGCCGACGCCAATCTGCTCGCGGACAATCTCTTTGCGGGCGCCACCACGGACGTGGCGAAGTGGACGCCCACCCCCCGGATGAACGTGACGGCCGATCCCGCCGGCGGCCTGCGCTTCGCCGCCCGCGACTGGGGTGCGCCCGAGGCGACGTTCGAGGCGGCGGTGCCCCCCGCCTGGCGCGGCAAGGGCGTGGTCTTCGACGCGGTGCTGGAGAATGTGGGCACGGCCTGTGACGGGCGTGTGCTGCGCATCGAGCAGTTTGACGCCGCCGGGGAGCGGATCGCCGAGTCGGTGGTGGACCGCCGCTGGACGGCGCACGTCTGCCCGCCCGGCGTGGCGCAGCATTTCCTCGAGGAGGGGCGTCTGCACCATGAGGCGGCGAAGGTGCGCCTCACCCTGCAGGTGCGCGCGTCGAAGCGCGTGTACGATCTGCATGGCCGCCCGCGTGGCGAGGCCGCGCGCAATGACCGCGCCACCCTGCCGGCTCATCGCCTGACGCGCCTGTCGCTGCGTCCGGCGGCGGTGCTGCCGTTCCCGAAGTATGACGACGCGGCCTTCACGGCCGGCGTGTCGGGCGAGCCGGGCGACACGGCGCTCGTCCTGGGCGGCGAGCAGGAGCGGGCGTTCTGGTACCAGACGCGCTCCAACGCCAGCTGGTCCGACAGCAAGCAACTCCGCGATGAGCGGCTGGTGTTCTTCCCGTCGCGCGCCGGCACGGTCGAGGCCTGGTTCAGGAGCGATTGGCGCTGCGTGAAGCAGACCGAGAACGGCAAGCGCGTCTGCCGGGCGTACACGCTCTTCGACGCCTATCACGGGTTCAAGGCCACGGAACATCAGTCCGGCGTGGGCTCGCTGATCACGCTCGGCTATCGTCCCGACCCCGGCGTGGTGAGCGCCTTCTTCCGCGAGCCCACCGACAAGAAACTGACCTGGCAGGCCGAGGCGCCCGTCAAGCTGGCGTCGAACGCCTGGTGCCATGTGGCCCTGCAGTGGACGCCGTGCGGCTCGGCCGAGGTGTTTGTGGATGGCCACAAGGTGCTGACGCTGCCGATCCCGGGCTGGAAGGGGTGCGATCTCGCCGACAAGTCGGTGCGCATCATCAACGACGTGAGCGCCCACGAGCTCTTCATCGGCTCGGCCTACAAGAGCGCGCGCGAGCCGGTCAAGCTGCGGGAAGACCTGCCGCTCGTGGAAGGCGCCGTCGATCTCGTGCGCGTCTCCACCGGCACGCGCTATTCGGGGGACTTCACGCCGGCGCGCAAGATGGCGATGGATAGCCAGACGCGGGCGCTCTTCGACTTCAACCGCTCGTTCGACGGCCTCTCCAGCGGTGGCCTCGGGTGGATGCCCGGCTCCTATCGGGCGCTGATCGACCGCGTGGACCACACGCTGGTCGTGGACGGGCGCCCCTGCGCCTACTGGCCGGCGAAGCCCACCATCGAGAACGATCCGCGCTGCGCGTTCGACATCGTCAACTACCCGAAGCTGCCGACGCCGGCGGACTTCGAGGCGATGCGCCGTCCGTTCACCCAGTCGACCACGCTGAAGCCGGGCGAGACCCTGGCGTTTACGGCGCCGGCGGGGGCGGTGACGGACTACGTGGAGATCGAGAACACGTCCGCCGAGCCGCTGGTGTGGCCGATTCTGCTCAACGCGGGCGACGTCGATCCGCGCAGCTTCGGCGACATCAGGGATACGCTGGGGCTGGAGGGCCTGTCCCCGCGCGCCCGCGTCGACCGCGTGTTCCAGTATGTGCTGTCGGCGGCCGACTACTATCCGCAGCACACGGCGAAGTTCAATCCCGGCAGCGACAAGCCGTATGACGTCGAGTACGACTGCCTGACGGTCCTGAACAGCTACTGCGGCTTTGAGTGCGGGCCGATGAACAATCTGGCGGCGAACCTGTTCGCGGCGGTGGCGGATTGCCCGTCGTCGGGCACGGGCGGCTATGCGCACGCGTTCCAGCAGGTGTTCTTCGAGGGCAAGAACCACATCTACGACGTGTCGGCCCAGAAGTTCTTCCCGGCCATGGACAACGAGACCTCGGCCTACCTCAAGGAGGCGGGCGACCAGACGGGCATGTTCCACCGCTACGGCAACACGGGCGACCACTTCATCCGCAAGAGCGACCGCGGCTTCTGGCTGTTTGGCCTGGCCGACGTGCCGAAGGTGGGGGTGGTGCTCAACCCCGGCGAGTCCTTCCGCGTGTGGCAGGTCAACGACTGCACCGTGAACGACCTCATCGCCGAGCTGAAGGCGGGCCCGTGGCGCGGCTACGCCTCGAAGGACAAGCCCGAGATGGACGTCGAAACGCACGCCAACACGGAACGCTGTGCGATCCGCCAGGTGAACCGCTTCTTCCCGCATTACCTCAACGGCTTCCTTTCGTACGCCGGAAAGGCGTCGGCGGCGAATCCGGCCTTCACGGCCCTCACGCCCACGTCGTTCTGCTATCGCGTGGCCAGCGGCTATCCCATTGTGGCGGGCGACTATGTGGCGGAGCTGGCGGACGGCACGCGTGCGGAGCTGGAGATCTCGACGGACGAGGGCAAGTCCTTCCGTCCGCTCGCCACGCCGGCTTCCTATGCGGTGCGGGCGCGCTTCGCCTATCTGGTGCGGGTGAAGGCCGCGGCCGAGCAGGTGGCGCGCTTCACGGCGCGCACGGAAGTGCAGCTCAATCCGCGCACGTTCCCCGGCCGCATCCGCGCCGGCGAGCGGAACGTCTACACGCTCAAGGCCGAGAAGGGCGGCGCCGCGCGCGTGACGGTGGCGGGGCGCGAGCCGATGAAGCGCCTGAAGGTCAAGGGGGCGGCCGCCTACGCCGGCACGGTGATCGGCTGCGAGCGCCTCTTCTCGGCCTTCGATTCGGCCGCTTCGCGCACGCTCACGCTGGAGGGCCTGTCCCCGAAGGCGACGGTGCGGTTCTGCGGCAACGTGACGGGCTCGCTGAAGGGCGCCGAGCTGGTGCTCAAGGCGCGTGACGCGGCGCAGACGGGCTTTGGGGCGGCGATTCTCGTGGACGAGGGCGCCGAGAAGGAGATCACCGTGTACACGGGTCCCGGCGTGCGCTTCGCGACGGCCGACGACGCCAAGCTGTCGGGCAGCCTGACGGCCTTCCGGGCGCCGGATGCCACCAGCCCGCAGCGGCGCGTGCTCTTCAAGGGCCATTGCGGGGGCGGCAGCGAGGCCGCATTCCGCTTCGACCCGGCGCCGGCGGGCAAGTATGCGGTCTTCAACCTCAACCGCTTCATTGCGCACCCCGAGCCGAAGGCGCCGGCTGATCTGCGGATGATCTGGAAGGGCCAGAACCACGAGAGCTACGGCTGCGGTTCGCCGCGCAACAATTCCATCAACTTCTGGAAGGCGAACTACGCGCGGCCGGGTGACCGGGCGAACTTCAAGTGGGACTACGGCCCCAAGGTGATCGACGTGCCGGCCTCGGACACCATCCGCATGTTCTCCTGGCGCCACGACCCCGTGGAGGTGGCGGCGGTGCTGGCGGTGCCGGAGCCCACCCGCGAGGGCCGGGCCGAGATCCTGAAGGTGTTGTGCGGACTGAATGCGGACCCCTGGCGCATCACGCGCTGAACGAGGAGAATGACTTATGGGAACAAAACTCAACAATTTCGTCGAGGAGCTTCTGGTTGCGCCTCTGCAGGAGGGCGAATTCGCCTTTGAGAACCCGCGCGAGGGCTGGGTCTATCTCGGCTTCAACCGCGCCTACTACGGCGTGTCGGGAAGCCTGGACGGCAGCCCGGTGCCGGTGGTCACGTTCCGCAATCCGCCCTGCGGGGACACGATGCGCTGGCTTTCCGCCGGGCGTCACGTGCTCAAGGTCAAGGGCGCCACGCCGGACCGCGTGTCGGGCGGCAAGTTGAGCATCCGCCTGGTGAAGCCCATCATCGTGGACGCGCGGGGACTGTGCGCGCTGCGCGGGGATGAGGCCTCGAAGAGCCTGGGGCTCGACTTCTTCCGCGCCAACGTCTTCGCCGTCGCGAATACGCTGCTGCGCAATCCCTCGCCGGCTGATGATCCTGTGGCCGCCATTCTGGATGCGGATCTGGCGCGCCGCGGGATCCGGAAGGTCGATGCCGCCTCGGTTGGTGGCCAGACGGCGGGCGTGGCCTATCGCCTGGACGGCAAGTGGCAGACGCTTGCCGCCGAACCAACGATCGAAGCGGCGCTGCTGCGGCTGGCCACGGACGCGAAATGCGCGGCCGTCGAGGCCATTTCCTTCATGCCCACCAGCGATGTCGAGCAGTTCAAGCGCGTGATGGCGCTGTTGCGGCGGCATTGCGTGCAGGGCGTCCAGAAGTAAGCGGTGAAAAGGAGACAAACAAGATGAAAAAGCGCATTTGGGCCAATCTGCTCTCCCTCGGCACGCACATGTGGAGCGACCGCGACGTCACCGACACGCTCAAGTTCGACGAACGCGTGTGGCAGGACCTCACGGAACGCTCCAAGGCGATCGGCATCAACATGGTCGTGATCGACCTGGGCGAAGGCATCGTCTATCCCAGCCATCCGGAACTGCAGGTGAAGGGCAGCTGGACGCCCGGCAAGCTCAAGAAGGAACTGGCGCGCCTGCGCGCGATGGGGCTGGAGCCCATTCCGAAGATCAACCTCTCCGCCTGCCACGACACCTGGCTTGGCGACTATTCGCGCATGCTGTGCACGGACGAGTACTACAAGGCCGTCTCCGAGATCATCGCCGACGTGGTGCGGCTGTTCGAGCGCCCGCGCTTTGTGCACATCGGCATGGACGAGGAGGTTGCGCGCCTCCAGACGCGCTACGACTATGCCCAGGCGCGTCAGGGCAATCTCTGGTGGCACGACGTCAACTACTTCGTCCGCGAAGTGGAGAAGAACGGCTCGCGGGCGTGGGTATGGGCCGATCCGGCCTGGTTCTACACGGACTACGTCAATCGCATGCCGCGCACGGCCGTGCAGTCGAACTGGTTCTACTGGGGCAATGTGCCGGAGCTGGAGAAGAAGGTTGATCTGCCGCCGCCGCCGAACGAAGTGCGTCCCGAAAGCGCGCACCACAACACGCTCGTGGAGCTGCGCACGTTCCTGGACCTGGAGCGGGCCAAGTTCGACCAGATCCCCAGCGCCACCAACTGGGACAATCCGGAGAACATGTATCTCGTGACCGACTTCTGCCTGCGCCGGATCCCCCAGGAGCGCCTGCTGGGCTTCCTGATGGAGACCTGGAAGTTCACGATTCCCGACGCCGACGCCCAGCGCGTCCACGACGAGTACTTCAAGCTGCTCGCCCCCATCATCAGGAAGTTCGGCTAAGGCCGCAATAGGGAGTGTCAACCATGGTCTTTTCCAGGAATTCTGTGCGGGCACTGCGTGGCGGGCTCGTGTTGCTGTTTGCCGGGATGTGCGGTGTCGGTCATGCCGAAATGTTCTACTGGAAGGGCGGCGACGGCGACTGGAGCGACAGCTCCAAGTGGGGCGTCGGCGGCCTCAGCAAAGCCAATCCGGATGGCCTGCTGCCCTCCGCCGAAGATGACGCCTACTTCAGCGGTGGCATCGGCGGGCGCGTGCGCCTGGACAGCGCGGACTGTGTCGCGTCCCGAATTCTGGTGGGCAATACCTCCAGCGCCTATTCGGAGGAGATTGAGCCGGTGGTGTTTCATGGCGGCGGCGTGCTGACGGCCACCACGGGGGGAATTTCCTATGTCTATTCGGGGCGGCATGTCATTCTCGACACGAACACCACACTGAAGGTGAACATCTTCCAATGTCACCAATCCTATGGCGTGGGCTCATCCCTGGAGATCCGGGAAGGTGCGGTCTTCGACAACAACCTGGGCCGCACAACCATCGCACAGGGCAGCCAGCTGATCGTCAATGGCGGTACGGCGATAGGCAATCTCACAATCAGCTCCGGCGCCACATTCCGCATGACAAGCGGCGTCTACCGTTACGTGCAGAAGGTCGATGGCCTCAATGAGGGCGCGATCCTGGACATTACGGGGGGAACGATCATCTTCGGGAAGGAAAGTCGCGATGGCCAGACGTTCAAGGGCGATGACGAGTTCATGATGACATACTGGCCTGATCGGGCCGGGAAAGCCCTGGTCGTCGATGCCAGCAGTTCGGCATCCGTCGTTCAGGGCAACAATGTGGGCATTGGCTATTCGGATGACGTCTACCGTCTCTCGGGTGCGCTCTACATCACGAATGACGTGGCAAAGAATTCGTCCACAACCCATGGCCGCCTCTTCGTGTTCACGAACGCCGCGTTCTACGGTGGCGGCGAGCTGGTCGCGCGCGCGCTTTCGCATGGCCGCGATGAGGATATGCCATTGGATTTCGCACTTTCCAAGGTGTGGCTGGAGGAGGGGTTGGCCACATACGGGAAATTGAGCAAGGACATCACTTTCCATGGCGCCACCACATTCGGCGCGTGGGGAGACTGGGCGCGCGACAGCAAGAACAGGGTGGAGATGCACCTGGACGGCGATTTCGTGTTCGACACTTCGGACTGCCGAGATCCGTCTGGGGCGGCGCATGCGCTGGCGCTGCAGCGTCATACGCTGGACTGCCCGTGGACGGCGCTCTCGTTCCTCGGCGGTGGCCTGCTGGACTGGGCCGCCTACAATCCGCAGCACGCGGTCGCGTTGAAGTCCCTGGAAATTGGCGACCACACCGCCGTTGACCTTTCGGGCATGAAGGGCGCTCTTTGGCTGAAGGACCTGACGGTGGGGCCCCAGGCGCAGGTGCGGGTGCCGTTCAAGTGCGTCAACACGCTGTCCAACATCCATCTGGTCGGCTTCGCGAATACGCGTCTCGCGCCGGATGCGCAGTTTACGGCGATCGGCGAGTATGCGAGCGTGGCGGGGAATACGGGCGTGTTCTATCCGATTTTCACGGCGGCGCCCGACGGCGACTGGCCTGATCCTGCGCAGTGGACCCTGAGGCTCGATGGCGAGCCCGAGGATGGCGCGCATACTTGGGAGATGCGTGTGGCCGGGCCTTCCGTCTATCTGCGTGACGGGAAAAAGACGCCCTATTCCGGGAATGTCCATTGGCGGGGAAGCGTCAGCGGCTATTTTTCAGACGCGGGGAACTGGAGTGACGGAAATACGATTGCGTCAGGCTCATCCATATGGTTGGCGGGTGAAGCCCGTACATGCATCACCAATGATCTGACTTCCTTCACGAGCAAGGGCATTCGCGTGGCGCAAGACGCGGGACCTTATGTTGTGCGCGGAAATGAGATCCGCGTCACGCGCGGCAGCACAAGCTTCAGCAACTCGAGTGCCGCCATTTATCACCAGGGACAGTTCCCGCTTGTGCTGGAATGCCCGATCGCCGGCACGACAACGCGGTTCTGGATTGCCAACGAAGCCTCTTCCTACATTGCCCTGATGAACGAGCAGGCGCTCAGCATGCCCGGAAAGGGCATCACGGCACGTGGCCGGATTCTTGTGGGCGGCAACCTCAACGCCGCCGAGATTGATCTGCAGCCGCATTGGAATGATGCACGAGGCACGTTCTTCGCCGTGCTTTCGCATGGCAATGCCGTGTTCACGGCGCAGCAGGAACCCCTTACCAACGCCACGCCGTTTGTGGTGTCGGCTGGCGGCAGGTTGGCGTTTGAGGGCGGTGCGTTCGCCTATGGCGTGGCGACGAATACGCATCTGGTGGACGGCACGATGGCGATTCTCGCGCCGCTTTCGGCCGCCGCGGCTGATGCCGCCATCTGCTTTGCGGGCACGGGTGTGGTGCAGGTCGCCACTTCGCGTTCGTCGGCTGCGGGCAATGCGGAGGTGAGTCTGAATGGCGGCATCACGCTGGAGCCGCCGGCCGAGGGGTGGACGACGGTGACTTCGGAGGCGACGGACCACGCCATCACCCTGGCGCTGCCGGAATGGGGTCGGGCGGTACTGGCGCCGACCAATGACTTTGTCTATGGTCCGGCGGCGGGCGTCACGCCTACCTCTGCGGCCGATTCCCGCGCGCTGGCCGTGGGGCGGTTCGGCCGTCTCACCTTGTCCGGCGACGCCAATTTCCGGTTCGCCGATCCGCTCGTCTGCGGCGCGCACGCGACCCTCGTCAAGACGGGGTCTGGCAGCTTGTGCTGGGACAATGCGGCGAACGTCGCGCCGGAGCGCCTGGAGCTGCAGGGCGGCGCGTTTGCCTGGTCTGTGCCGTTGGCGGTCTCGGATCTCATCGCCGCCACGGGCACAACGTTGGCCTTTGGGGCCACGGAAGGGCAGGTGGCGCCTCTGGCTGTCACGGAAGGTGACGTCGATCTTGATGGCGTGAGCATCCTGCCGGGTGACGCGGCGGCGCGCCAGGCGGCTCAGCGTGGCGGTGGCGCCGTGGTGCTTACGGTGGCGTCCCGCCGTGTCATTACGGGCACGCCTGTGCTGGACGGGAAGCTGCGGGCAACGGTCGTAGATCTTCCGGAAGGTGGTCAGGCGCTGCGGGTCAGCCTCGCGAAGGGCCTGACGATCTCCATCCGCTGACGTGCCGGAGGAAATCGCCGTGCGCAGATTGTTTTTGGCGCTAGTGGCCGTTGGCGGGATCTTTGCCGCCTGTTCGGCCGAACGCATCGTCTATCCCGTGCGCGACCGGCTGCTGCTGGAGTCGCTCAACGGCACGTGGGACTTCCGGTTCGCCGGCGAGTCGGACTGGCGCACGTGTGTGGTTCCCGGTTGCTGGGAGACGCAGGGTCTGGCCTGGCCCAGCTACTCCACGGGCATCAACGCGATGACGGGGCTCTATCACCGTGTCTTCGCGTACAACCCCGAGTGGAAGGGCCGGCATGTCTTTCTGCGCTTTGACGGCGTGATGTACGGCTATGAATTCAGCGTCAACGGCCAAAAGGCCGGCGAGGCCGTAAGCGCCTACAACCTCCATCAGTTCGACATCACCGAGTTTCTGCGCGCGGGCACGAACGACCTGGACGTCACGGTCATGACGCGCGTTCCGCACGCCGGCTTTGACCAATGCGACGACTGGAGCTTCGGCGGAATCACGCGCGACGTAGACCTCTTCACCGTGGACGACGAGTACATCGCCGACGTGGCCTTTCGCACGACAGTCGATGCCCAAGAGGACGCCGAGGTGGAAGTGGCGGTGAAGCTGGAGTCGTTTCGCGCGTTCCCCGAAGGCGGCACCGTGACCGTCTCGCTTGCCGATGCCTGCCGGCGGCAGCTGCTGGGCTTTTCGGCGTCCGCCAAGGCCGGCGAAACGGTCTTCCGCGGCAAATTGGTCAAGCCGGCTCTCTGGACGGCCGAGACCCCGAATCTGCACTACCTCGTGGTGGAACTCGCCGATGCGTCCGGCAAGCGGATTCAGCGCAGCGAGGAGAAGGTGGGCGTGCGCGAGGTGCGCGTGGACGGGCGGCGGATTCTCGTCAACAACCGTCCCGTGACCTTCCGGGGCGTCTGCCTCAACGAAATCGACCCAATCGTCGGGCGGGCGTTCGGCTATGTGGACTTCCATCGCCGCCTGGCGCTCATGAAGCGCTGCCACATGAACTACATCCGCACGGCGCATTATCCCTTTGCGCCGGCATTCTACACCTTGGCGGCCGAAATGGGCTTCTATCTGGTGGATGAAGTGCCCTACGCCTCGGGCGGGCGCTTTGAACTGGACCGTCCGGAGGTCATTCCGTTCCTGCGCGACCGGGCCGAGCGCACCGTGCGGCGCGACAAGAACTGTCCGGCCGTGGTGGTGTGGTCGATCGGCAACGAAAATCCCTATCCCGAGGAGACGGTGGGGCCGATGCTCGACCTGGTGCGGGAAATGGACCCCACGCGTCCGCGCACGCTGCCGCATCCCCGCGAAGTCACCCAAGGAGGGAACGCCTTGACGAACTTCCTGCAGCGCGTGAAAGGGCGCATCGAGGTGATGTCGGTGCATTCCCGTTCGCCGGAGGCGGTGGCGCAGCTGATGCAGCAGGTGGATATGCCGATCCTTCAGACGGAATACGCCCACGCCATGGGCAACGGCTTCAACGCCTTCGAGGCGAATCAGCAGCAGATCTGGGACAACGAACAGCTGGTGGGCGGCTCGATCTGGGACTGGAACGACCAGGGCGTGCGCATCGCGCAGGATGAGATGCGGCGCTACTACGCGAACGGCAGATCCTGGCAGGCACGGCGGGGAAAGGCCAAACCGCGGTTTGACGCAGTGCCGCCCGAGTACCAGGGAGTGTGGGTGGACGACGGGCATTTCATCGACACCCACGGGTCTGACGGCACGGATGGCATCGTCTACGCCAATGGGTATCCCAAGGAGAGTTGGCAACTGGTGCGCAGGCTTTTCTCGCCCGTCACCGTGGTGACGAACGAGGTCGGGGGCGTCACGGTGTGCAATCGTCACGATTTCCGTTCGCTGCATGGATGGAAACTGGTCTGGAACGGTGGCGAGGCCTGGCTCTCGGCGCCGGCGCGCGCAAGCGAGCAGATCAACGCCGCGCCCCGTCCCGGCGACGCCTTCTTCACGTTGCGTGTGGAGGATCCGCAGGGACAGGCCGCCTACGAGACCGCCTACCGCACCGCCACGGCGGCGGCGCGTCCGTATGAAGTGGCCGCCACGCCGGACCTTGCCGAGGTGCTCAAGGGCATGTATCTGAAGGTCGGCCGCAAAGACGGCCTCTGTTCCCTGACGCGGATCGGGCGTCTGCTGCAGGAAGTCGCCAAGAAGGGTCCGAAGGCCAAGATCGGCAAGCCGCATCGTCTGGCCGCCTGGAAGCCGTACTTGCTCAAGCCGGTCGTCGAGTCGGTTCGGGATTTGGACGAGCCGACGCGCGCCACGGCTACTCTGCGCTGGAACAAGGGCGACGATCCCGCGGCCGAGGAGTATTTCACGGCCGTCATCAACGCCAAGAAGAACCGGGATGGCCGCTGGAAGATCAGCTATGTCCTCAAGGCGCCGCGGAAGACCGTGGCCAAGTTCGAGGAGATCGGCTTTGCCTTCACGGACGCGGCGGCCACGCGCGTCGACTGGGACGGGCTAGGGCCCTGGACCGCTTCGCCCGGCAAGTCACTGCACAATCAGCCGGGTGTGTGGCGGCTCGCGAAGGACGACATCGCCTTTGACGGCAATCGCGGCGATGTTCGCTGGGCGATCGCCACGGATGGCATCAAGGGATTTGCCGTGGAGCCCGCCGATGCGGGGAATGTGTCCTTTGAGACACGGGAGGGACAGGTGTTCGTCTCCGTGAACGTGCATGTGGTCGGCTATGGCACCAAGTTCGGCGACGGACAGGGGCTTGAGTCGACGGACGGACGGGAATGGAAGGGCACGTTCCTCTATGCGCCCATACGGGCCCAGGGGCTTGTCCCCGTTGTGGCGGATCGGCCGTTCACGCGTTGTTATGGTTGGTGAAGAACCGAAAAGGAGCAGAAAATGATCAGCAGAAAAGACTTTATTCTCCAAGCCGCCGCGGGGGGCTTGTGCGCAGGCTGCACGACGGCCAAGTCCAATCCGGGCTTTGCGTCTGTGCCGGGGGATGTGATTCCCCTGGGCGTGATCACCTATTCTTTCGCGTCGATGCCGCTTAAGCCCTTTGCGGTGGCGCAGTACGCCAAACAGGCCGGCCTCACCACGGTGGAGCTCAAGATCGAGCATCTGCAGCTGGACGCCGGTGCACCCGGCGAAGGCAAGCGCATCAACAAGTTCTCCCCCGAACTGCGCGCCCAGTATGACGACTGGTTCAAGACCGTCACGCTCGACACCTATCGCGAACTGCGCAAGAAGTACGACGACCTGGGCATGGGGGTGCATATCCTCAAGACGGTGGTGGGCGAGAAATGCCGCGAAGGCGGCACGGCCGATTTCTGGTGTGAGGTGGCCCACATTCTCGGCGCCGACACGATCACCATGGAAGGCCCCAATCCCAAGAGCTGGAGCACGACGGGGCCGTTCCTGGCGAAGCTCGCCGAGAAGCACGACATCCGCTTCGGCTTCCACAACCACCTCCAGCTCAAGCCCGACACCTATGCCGGCGACGATTCCATCTTCCAGTACTCGAAGAAGCTTGGGCTCTGCTTCGACATCGGGCATTTCGTCGCGGCCAATGGCACGGCGGCGTCGCTCGACTTCGTGAAGAAGCACCATGACCGCATCTTCTCCTATCACCTCAAGGACCGCAAGGCCAACGACGAGAAGACGCGGGCCTGTCCGTTCGGCGAGGGCGGCGTGCCGTTCAAGGAGCTTTTCGCCCTGATCAAGCGGGAAGGCTGGATTGTGCCGGGCGACATTGAGCTGGAATACGCCTATGACTCGCGCAAGACGGACGCAGCCCGGGAAGTCGCGGCGTGTGCCGCCCATTGCCGCCGCGTCTGCAGGGAAATCCAAGGCGTACCACCATGTTCAATCGCCGTCAGTTCCTGACCACGTCTGCCGCAGCGGCCTTCCCGTTCATCATTCCGTCCCGCGTGCTGGGGGCCGAGGCTCCCTCCAAACTCGTGCGCGTGGGCATCATCGGCTGTGGGCGCATCTCAACGGGATTCGAGATCCCCAATCTGATGAAGCAGCCCGGGCTGTGCCGCATCGTGGCCGTGTGCGACCTCGACGAGAAGCGTCTGCTCAATGCCAAGGAGAAGATCGAGACCGGCTACCGCAAAGGCCTCAAGATCGCCGGCTACACGGTGGCGACCTACAAGGACTACCGGGAGCTTTGCGCCTCCAAGGACGTTGATGCGGTGATGGTGTGCACGCCCGACTTCTGGCATGCCCTCTGCGCCGCCGAAGCGCTCTGCAACCGCAAGGCGCTGTGGCTGCAGAAGCCGTTCA
The DNA here is from genome assembly GCA_024405395.1 of Kiritimatiellia bacterium. Taxonomy (GTDB): domain Bacteria; phylum Verrucomicrobiota; class Kiritimatiellia; order RFP12; family UBA1067; genus RGIG6720. Next base: position 18,811 of record JAKSOW010000040.1, read on the forward strand.
CGCAGACCATTCGGGAAGGCCGCCTGATCGCGAATCTCGCCAAGAAGTACAATGCCGTCGTTCAGGTGGGCTCGCAGCAGCGCAGCGACCATCAATTCCGCGAAGCCTGCGAAATCGCGCGCAACGGCCTGCTGGGCAAGGTGACGCGGGTGGAGGTGGGCATCGCCTGCGACAAGCCGGGCGGCAGTGACGCCGTGCAGCCGGTGCCGTCCACCTTTGACTACGCCACGTGGCTGGGGCCAACGGATCCGACGGCGCCCTATTGCGAATCGCGCACGCATTCGCAGAGCGGCTACGGCCGCCCCGGGTGGATCACGATGGCGCCCTACGGGTGGGGCATGATCACCAACTGGGGCGCACACCACATCGACATCATGCAGTGGGGCCTGGGCACCACCTTGACGGGGCCCACGCAGGTGAGCGGCACGTGCGAATGGATGGACCGTTCGGGCGGCAAGCTGTGGAACGTCCACACGGGCTATGATCTGCATTACACCTATGGCGACATCGACGTCCACCTCTGCAACAAGTACTGGAAGGGCGTCAAGTTCATCGGCGAGAAGGGCGACTGGATCTTTGTGCGGCGCGAAATGCTGAAGAAGGTGACCTCCTCCGACGGCGGGCAGGACGATCCCAGCAAGAAGAAGAAAAACCGCAAACCGCGCGATATGCGTGCGCTCATCTCCAACCGCGAGGACCTGCTGGCGCGCGTGGCGGACTGGAATTCGCCTCTGCTTTGCCTCAAGGACGATCGCGCCACCAAGCTCAAGGTCTCCACGAACCATTTCGTGAACTGGCTGGAGGCCGTGCGCGCCGAAGATCCCTCAGCCACGGTGACCAATGCGGAAGAGGGGCATCGCTCCACCAGTGCCTGTTCGCTCGGGCACATGGTGATGGAACTTGGCCGCGGCAAGGCCGAAGGCGCGTCGATCACCTGGGACCCCGTGAAGGAGACCACCGGCCGCGCAGACGCCGATGCGCTGATGACGCCATTCGCGCGGGATCAGTTCGATCTCCGCAAGACGCTGGCGCGCTTTGGGCTCGACTTCGATCGCGAGGTGCGCGGATGACGCGGCTTTGGCTCTTGGCCTGCAGTTGCGTGGCGTTGGCGTTTCCCGTCTCCGCCGCGTATGAACATGCGCTCTACGAGGCGGTGGACCTTGCCGGGGCCTGGGAAATGGCCTACCGCAAAGACGAGGTGACGAGCGAAACGCCGCCCGCCTTCGTCGGCGAGACGATAGCGCAGGCCGTGCCCGCCTACTGGGAGGATCTGCCGCAGTTTGCGTCATTCGCCCTGCCGTTTGTGCCGGAGACGTTTCCCATGCGCAAGCGCACGCATACCCTGGTGCCGGGGCAGATCAAGGGAACCTTCCTGTATCGGCGCAAGGTGAAGCTCACGCATGTCGGGGCGGCCTGTCTCGCCTTTGAGATCGCGCGCAACAACGTGAGCGCCTGGGTGAACGGTAAGTTCGTGGGGCGGCATTGCGGGTTTCTCACGCCGTTTGAGCTGTCGGTGCCGGCGGGTGTGCTGGTGGTCGGCGAGAACGAGATTGTCCTCGCCGTGGACAATGGCCCGGTGCCGGGCCTGCGGAAAAACGGGAAGGTGCGGGGCTGTGGCGGCGGCACCACGTCGCGGGCCATCTTCCAGAATACGGGCGGTTTGGCCGGATATTGCGAATTGCGCGTTCTGAAGCCGGGACCGCAGGATGTCTATGTCACCACGGCGGCGGATCTGCGTTCGTTCACGGTGCATGTCACATCGTCCGAAGCCTTTAGCTGGCGCATTCTGGACGGCGCCAAGGTCCTGCGCCAGGGTCGGGCCTCGGGGGACTTCACTGAATCGACGGACGGCCTGACGTTCTGGTCGCCGGAGCAGCCCAAGCGCTATCAGCTGGAGATTGAGACGACCGGGGGCGTGTGCCGACGCAAATTCGGAATCCGGCGGCTGACGGCCGTCGGCGAAAAGCTGCAGCTGAACGGCAACCCCGTCTACCTGCGCGGCATCTGCGACCACTGCTACTATGCCAAGACCCTGCACCTGCCCACCGACATCGACTATTACCGCATGGTGGTGGCGAAGCGGAAGGAACTCGGCTTCAACTTCGTGCGTTTCCACACCTATGTGCCGCCGGAGGCCTTTCTGGAGGCCATGGACGAGCTGGGGTATCTAGCGCACATCGAGACGCCGCACACGCCCAGTCCGGAGACCTATGCCGAAGTGGTCGCCTTTGCGCGGCGGCATCCGTGTGCCGTCATCTACTGTGCCGGCAACGAAGACAACATCGACGAAGACCTTGAAGCGGGTCTGGAACAGTACGCCGCCGCTGTGCATCAGGGCAGCGATGCGCTCTTCTCGCCGATCAGCGCGCTGCGCCATACGGAATATTCGCTGGACCGCAAGACAGACACCATCGTCAAGGAACCTTTTCCGCATAATCCTGATCGCATGGCGCGTCTGGCGCGGTATTCGGACCTGTTCACGTCCTTTCAGCTGGGCTACGTGAGCTATGGTTCCCTGGACAGCGGTTCGGCGGAATTGCTTGACCGCATGGGGGATGCCTATTGCGGGAAGCCGCGCACGTCGCATGAGATCTGCATCGACGGAAGTTATGTGGACCTCTCCCTGGAGAAGCTCTATCCGCCCGATTCGCCTTTCCTAAAGACGGGCATCTACGCCGGCATCCGGCGGCAATTGGAGCAGAAGGGGCTTCTGGACCGCGCCGACCTCTATTACCGAAATTCCGGCGAATGGATGTGGCGCATCCGCAAGCACTGCTTCGAGAAGATGCGCGCCTCCGCGCGTACGCAGGGCTACGACTTCCTGGGCGACATCAACACGCATTGGCACACGTGCGGCTATTCCGTGGGCATGATGGACGAGTTCTATCGGCTGAAGCCGGGTGAGACGGTGGAGAACGTGCGGCGCTACAATTCGGCGGCGGTGGTGCTGTGCGATCTGGGCAATGACTTCGTCTTCACCGCCGGCACGACGAAGCGCGTGGGGTTCAAGGTGTCGAACTATGCGGCCGAAGCGTCTGCCGCCACCCTGTGCGTATCGCTTGAGACGGCGGACGGGCAGGTCGTGCAGCGCCAGACGATTCCTTGCGGGGCGCTGCCGATGGGCGAAGTGCGTCCGCTGCCGGCGGTGGACATGGCCTTGCCGGACGCGGCCCGTCCGGGCAAGTATTGGCTCAAGGCCGAGCTCTCTTCCCAGGACTTCACGGCCGCCACTCAGTGGGAGATCTACGCGTTTCCGCGTGTGGCGCCGGTCGAGCCGCCGGCGGACGTAGTGGTCATCAACAAGAACCGCCGGGAGAAGATGCTGGCGGCGTTGGCTGCGGGCAAGCGTGTGGTGGTGTTCGGCGGCGGTCCGTTCAAGGCGCTGCCCACGTCCTTCCGCATTGGCCTGGCGGGGCGCAGTTCCGGCAACTATGCGACGGTGATCGCGAAGGACCATCCGATTTTCGCCGACTTCCCGCACGAAGGGTACTGTGGCTGGCAGTTCCGCCGCCTGATGGATCAGGGACAGGCCGTTCAGCTGGAGGCGGCTGTGCCGTTCGATCCGATTGTGGACATTGCCTCGTCGGTGAAGGTCGTCATCCGCCAGGCGCTGATGTTCGAGTATCAGGTGGGGGCCGGGCGGCTGCTCGTCTGTGGCCTCAGGTTCCGCGACGAAGACCCTGCCGCGGCCTTTCTGAAGGATCGAATCCTCGCCTATGCGGCCGGTGCGTCGTTCGCGCCGCGCCACACGATCACCGCGGCACAGCTTGAGGCCATCATGGACGCGCCCCTGGTCACCGGTTCCGCCGACACCAACCGCGCCCGCGACACCAACGCCAACTGACGGGACTGCCGTTCGCCTAATTGCCCTGGCACTCGGCCCATTTGGCGTCAAGGCGCTTGGGGCTTACGGGTTCGGCGGTCTTCAGTTCCTGGGCGAAGACGGAAATGCGGTATTCCTCCAGCAGCCAGCGGTATTCCTGCAGCTTGACCGGATCGAACTTGCCTTTCGTCTTGCCCGTGATGGCGTCCACATAGCGCGTCCAGTAGGGCGCGAAACGGGCTTCCTTCTCGCGGTCGGAGGAAGGCGAGTTGCGGGCGCGCTCGATCCGCACCTGCGCACCCTTGAGATAGCGGGCGAAGTGGCGTATGCGCGCATAGGGCACATAGCGCGGAAAGCCACGGCAGACCATCCAGGCCAACTGGGTGGCGATGGCGGTGGCCGTCTCGGATGGCAGCCGTTCCTCCAGCTCCAGGCGGCCATTGATCTCGGCGGCCGTATCGACGATCGAGATGAAGAGCTTGCCGAGGTCGAACTGCGTTTCGACGAGGGCGTTGCGCCGTTCGGTGAGGCGGGTCTCGAATGTGGCGGCATCGCGGACGGGCGGCAGGTCGCGCACGAGCGTCTCCCGCACGGCGCCGGCGAGGATGTCCTCGGAAATCGCGTCCGTCTCGTAGTTCATGGCCTTCAGCTGCAGGGCCGCACGGGTGGGCAGGTCGCGGCGGCGCAGTGGGATGCGGGCCTGCGGACCGAGCTTGAGCAGGTAGAGCCGCGTGACGCCGCCCGCATGCACCCGCGCGGCGGTGGCGGCGTCGGCGTAGAGCTGTTGGGTGACGCCCGTGGTGTCGTCGCGCAAGGCGGGGAAATGCTCCAGCGTCCAGCCCACCTTGCCGTCCGCCACCTTTTCGGGGATCGTGCCAAAGGTCCAGGTGTCGGAAGGGGTCTGCTGCCGGACGGCAGACGCGAGATTCCCCGTTGTGGCCAGGCCGGCCTGCTCCAGTGCCTCGTTGAGGTCGCGTGAGACGGCCAGGGTGCGCCCCGTCTTGTCGTCGCGAATGCGGAAGCGCACGCGGAAATGCACCGGCATCTTCAGGTTGTCCCAGGCGTCTGGCGCAATCTTGAAGCCCCACTGCTCGTAGATGGTGCGCCTGACGGCGTCAGTCAGCGGCTCGGCGCCCGGCTTGAGATGGGGCATCAGGCCCGCGACCGTGTCGGCAAAGGGCGAGAGCACGCGCCGTTGGGCGGAGGGCAGGGCCGAGAGCATCCACGTGAGTTTTTCGGGAAGGGCGCCCGGCACCAGGTAGTCGGCCGGCCACAGCTTGAGCATGGCGGCATTCCGCTTCCAGACGGTGCAGGTGATGCCATCGGCCTCGTCGTCCTCGGGCGTATGCCGATAGGTGAGCGAGGCCTGTACGTCTCCAATGCGTATCGTGTCGGGGAAGTCGTGGGAAGGTGCGTTTTCGTCGGGCCACCAGTCGGCTTTCTGCAGGGCGAACTCCTGTCGCGAACCGGAGCGGAGCCACTTGCGCAGGGCATCGGCGGAATAGACGTCCTCCGGCAGAATCTTCGCAAAATGGGCGACGAGTTTCTCGGCCTCGAAATACTCGGGGTGGCGGGTTTTGTCCGCCAGGCGGCGCAACGCGTCCAGCAGGGCGTTGTTGGCGCGCACTTCCGGGGGCGGACGCGGGAATTCGCCGTCCACGAGACCGCGCCGAATGAAGATCTCGCGGGCGAGAACGGGGTCGTAGCGGCTGAAATCGCAGCGGCGCGCCGGCACGATGACGAGTCCGTACAGCGTCACCTGCTCGGTGGCGCGCACGAAGCCGCTGGCGGGATCGTATTCGGGCGAATGGCAGTGGCGGCGGCACAGGTTGCCGGCGGCGGGTTCGATCCAAGCTGGGTCGATCACTGCGGCGTTGCGGGCGAAAAGGCGGGCCGTGTCGACGAGCTCGCCCGCCACAATCCAGTTGGGCGGCAGCTGCTCGTGGGTGGGCTTGCGATGGGCGTTCGGCACCTGGGCGGCGGTGGCGCGCTTGATCTGCTTGGCGAGCACGGAGCCCGGGTGGATGGCGAAGCGCAGCCCGTGGGCGCCGCGGTATTCGCGCTCCTCGGGATCGAATCTGCCCAGCCGACACAAAAGGCCCGTGAGCAGGGCACGATGCAACGCGCCCTCGTCGCCGTCGTCGTTCTTTATGTCTAGCTCCAGACGGGAACAAAGGCGGGTGAGCTGCTGCACGAGATCACGCCATTCGCGCATCTTGGGGTAGGACAGATAGGTCTTCTTCGCGAGCGTGCGCGCCTTGGACTGGGAGAGTTCCTTCGTCTCCTTTTCCCACCAGCGCCAGAGCTTCAGCGTGCCCAGGAAGTCCGACCCCGGCACGCGGAAGGGGGCATGGGCCTGCGTGGCCTTTTCGCGTTCGTCCACGGGTCGGCGCTTGGGATCGTCACAGGACATGGCCGCGACAATCGGGAGGGCCGAGGGCAGCACCGCGAAGTCGGAGGCGGCCAGGAGCATGCGCGCCAGGCGCGGTTCCACGGGCAGGCGGGCGAGACGGCGTCCGATCGGCGTGAGGCGCACCTCGCCACGACCTTCGCGCGTGATGGCGCCCAGTTCCAGCAGTTCGCGGTAGCCCTCCTGGATCATCGCCGGACGCGGCGGCTCCAGGAAGGGGAAGGTGTCGATGTCGCCCAGGCGCAGGTCCAGCATCGTGAGAATGACGCCTGCCAGGGAAGAGCGCAGCACTTCGGGCGGCGTGTAGGCGTCGCGCGTGTTGAAGTCTGCCTCCGAGTAGAGGCGCAGGCAGGTGCCGGGGCCGAGGCGGCCGCAGCGGCCGGCGCGTTGGCGGGCGGAGGCCTGGGAGATGGGCTCGATCTGCAGGCGCTGCACTTGCGTACGGTGCACATAGCGCGAAATGCGGGCGAGGCCGCTGTCGATCACGCAACGGATGCCGGGGATGGTGACGGAGGTCTCGGCCACGTTCGTCGCCAGCACGATGCGGCGGCGCGAGGACGTGTGGAAGGCGCGCTGCTGTTCGCCGGCGGGCAGGGAGGCGAGCAGGGGGATGATGTCGTCCCCGGGCTGCGTGTGCGCCAGGCGGTCGGCCGTTTCGCGGATGTCGCGTTCGCCCGGCAGGAACACGAGAATGTCCTGCTGGGGCGGCAATTCGCGCACGGCGTTGGCCACATCGCGCGGCAGGTCGAGTTCGTCGTCTTCACGGGGTGGGCGGTAGCCGATCTCGATCGGGAACAGCCGCCCCGGCACGACCACGGCGGGCGCCTGGCCGAAGAATGCGGCGAAGCGGGCCACGTCGAGGGTGGCGGAAGAGACGATGACCTTGAGATCGCGCCGCCGTTGCAGGATGCGTTTGAGGATGCCCAGCAGGAAGTCGACATTGAGCGAGCGCTCGTGGGCTTCGTCCACGATGATGGCGTCGTAGGCCTTCAGGAGCGGATCGTGCCGCGTCTCGGCCAGCAACACGCCGTCGGTCATGAACGTGAGGCGGGTGTCGGGCGAGGTCTTCTGCGCAAAGCGGTGGCGATAGCCCACCAGACCGCCAATCGGGCACTTCATCTCCTGCGCCACACGCTCGGCGACCGTGACGGCCGCCAGACGGCGCGGCTGGGTGCAGGCGAGGCGATAGGCGGGAAGGGGGGCGGCCGATTCGGGGCGTGTGCGCCGGGCGTGCTCCAGCAGCATCTTCGGCAGCTGCGTGGTCTTGCCCGAGCCCGTGTCGCCGCAGACGATCACGACGGGGCTTTTGTCCAGCGCCGCGAGAATCTCGTCGCGGTGCTGGCTGATGGGCAATTCCGGCGGATAGTTGAACTCAACGGGCATAGAGAACGTCCGGCGGCGGTTCGGCCGAGAAGGTCACGCGGCGTCCCGTGGCGGGATGCGGAAAGGAAAGGGTCACGGCGTGGAGCAGCGGGCGCTTGGGGGGATGCGCCATGCGGCGGTCGCGCACGGCGTCGCCGTAGAGGGAATCGCCCGCGATCGGCGTGCCCAGATGGGCGGCATGAACGCGGATCTGGTGCATGCGGCCCGTGGCGATGGTGAACTCGACCAGCGCCAGGCCATTGCGCTTCTGCAGCACTTCCCAGCTGGTGACGGCGCGCTGGCCATTGGCTTCGACGACGGCCATGCGCTTCGCGTCCCAGTTTTTGCGCCCGATGAGCGTCTCCAGCCTGCCTTTTGCCGGCTTGGGCGCGCCATGGGTCACGGCGAGATAGACCTTGCCGACTTCGCTGTGCGACTCAAAGGCCGCGCGCAGCTTGAGGTAGGCGGACTGGTTCTTGGCGAGCACCATAACGCCGCTCGTTTCGCGGTCGAGGCGGTGTACGATGCCGGGGCGTTCGACGCTGCCGACGCCGGCGAGGGCGGGGCAGTGGGCCAGGGCGGCGTTCACCAACGTGCCGGTTTCGTGGCCCGGCGCGGGATGGACAATGAGGCCAGCCGGTTTGTCCACCACGAGAATGTCATCGTCCTCGAAGAGGATATCCAGGGGAATCGCCTCGGGCCGGGGTGCTGACTTGGGGGTGTTCACATCAGCCCTTCAGCATCTCGCGAACGGCCTTGCGCATCTGGCGTTTGGCGGCGGCCATGGCGCCCTTGATCGTGCAGCCCGCCGCGCGTTTGTGCCCGCCGCCGCCGAAGCGGCCGGCCAGCACCGTGGCGTCCCAATTGCCGCGTGTGCGGATGGAGACGCGGGTTTCGTGCGTGCGGTCCGGGATCTGGTAGAAGAAAAGGGCGATTTCGTTGCGCGCGACCTGCCGCGGGATTTCGATGACGTCCTCGGCATCGGCCTTGGAGCCGCGCACTTCGCGGAAATCGTCGCGCGTGAGCGAGACTTCCGCCACTTTGCGGTTCTGCCACACGTGGAGCGAACGCCAGGCGCGGCGCTTGAGCTCCATGGCCTTCATCGGGAAGGCGCAGTAGAGAATGTCGTTGATGTAGGCCGTGCGTACGCCGTGCTTGACGAGGTCTGTGGCGGCGCGCAGCGTGCCCGGGCGCGTGCTGTCGTAGGCGAAACGGCCGGTATCGGTGACGAGGGCCACCCAAAGCGCCTCGGCAATGGCCTGGTCAATCGGCCATTCCATCCATTTGGCGAAGCGCCACACGAGCTCACCGGCCGACGAGGCCGTGGCGTCGATGATCGAGACGGCGCCGCTCTCCTCGCTGGTGACATGGTGGTCCAGTGTCAGCGTGGGGAGCTTTTCGGCGAAGGGGCGCACCTCCGGCGGCAGACGGCTGGGGGTGGAGGCGTCGACGTAGATGAAAAGGTCGAATTTCTTCCGCTTGAGCTTCTTGAGCGGAATGAGATCCTGCACGCCCTCCAGAAAGCCGGGTTTGCCGAGCGCCTTGACGTCGGCCGTGGCGAAGGCCTGCTTGCCGGCGGCCGTCAGCAGGCGGGCCAAGGCGATCATGGAGCCCAGCGAGTCGCCATCGGGGCTCAGATGCCCCGAAATGAGGATACGCTCCGCCTTCGCGATCAAATCCTTGGCCGCGGCGTATTTCCGACGTGTCTCTTCAGTTGGCATGTGCGCTATATTAAACCAAAAAAATCGGGTTTAGGCAAATCAAATCCGCCCCTCGGCCCCTCGGTCGGTTGTGTTGGTGACGTGTGCCGCACTTCGCCAGCTCATTGCGTAATGCGTAAATGGACATTATGGGGTGCTGTCCGAGACGCGTCGGATTCTGGGGCAACCGTCCGTACTTTCGCGAAG
>JAKSOW010000041.1 GCA_024405395.1 Kiritimatiellia bacterium
TGCAGATTTCCCGGGCTGTGGGCGTTCCCGAAATCGGCTGTAGGCGCGTACGCGAGGGTCTTGTGGGCTAAAACGGCCTGAGATTTTTCTATTTGACATTTTCTCGGTGTTTTGTCCAGTTTTCGGCGTTACACCAAAAATAGGCGCCCCGAAAATTCACCGAAAGTTCACCGGGGATTCACCGGGGATTCCCCAGGGATTCACCGGGGATTCACAAAAAGAGAGCAATTTCTGTGAATCCCCGGTGAACTTTCGGTGAATTTTCGGGGCATCCAAGAGAATTAAGGCCCACAGAGAGATTAAACTCCGATTCGCGCTTCAGGTTGAGGTTTGCTTTTCGAGGTTTGACCATCTGGCGGGCAATTTGGTATACTACCCGACATGAAGACCTCAAGAATTGCGTTGGCCCTCGCCGTTCTGGCGATGGGGGTTTTTCCTGTCGTTGCGGCACCGCAACTGACGGCGAAGATCGCAGAACAGCACAAGATCATCCGCACGGACAACTTCTACGGCTTTGACCGTACGGTCTTCGACTTTGACGGCTACGAAGCCTGGGTGGTGGAGCCGAAGGGTCCGGCTCGCGAAGGCCGTCCGTGGACCTGGACCATGCAGTGGGCCACTGCCTATGTGCCGCGCACAAGCGTGCCGAAACTGTTGGCGCACGGTTATCACCATGTGACAATCATCACCTTCAAGGACCGCATGAACGAAACGGGCCTCAAGGTGAGCGCCAAATTCCAGAAGTACCTGGTTGAAGTACTGGGACTTGCGCCCAAAGCCGACCTCATCGGCATGAGCTGGGGCGGCTTCTTCTCCACGCGCTATGCTGTGGCCTATCCGGAAAACATCGATAAGATCTATCTGGACGCGCCGCTTCTGTGTTTCAAGGACTTCGATCCGGCAACGGAGAAGCCCGACCCCCGTCGTGGACCGTGGGTAGAGTCGGCCCCAGCTGACGGCAAATGGTCGGCCGATCCGCGCATGCCCGTGAACATGGCGGACAAGTTGGCCAAGACCGGCCTCCCCGTGTTTCTCGTCTATGGCGGTCAGGATCAGTCGTGCCCGGCCGAGATCAACGCGATCCCGTTCATCGCGCGCTTCAAGCAGGCGGGCGGAGAGAAGAACCTCAAGGTGCTTTACCGCGCCTATTTTGGCCATCACCCCCATGGTGTGGAGGAAAGTGACCCCACCATCGTGAATTTTTTCGAAAAGCCGTTCGTGTCCACGCAGAAAACGCAGGACCTGCTGGGCAATCAGTCCAATACCGTGCGCAAATAAGGAGGCTGAAAGATGCGGTCGTATGGGCTCCTGATAGCCGCTGTGGCGCTGGCCACGGGTGCCATTCTGTTTCCGGCGGACGCGAAGCCGCTCACGATAACGGCGGCGGGCGACGCCTTCATGGTGCAGCGTCCGCCGGCGCGTTACCGCATCGACGCCAGGCTAAGGGACTGGATTGCCGCCGGCGATGCCCGGCTGGTCAATTTCGAGGCCGTGATCAATGACGGGAAATGCCCGCCCGCCGCCTGGAGCGGCGGCACCTGGGCGTCGATGGCGCCGGAGGTCTTCCCAGACCTCTGGGCGTTCGGCTTCAACGGCTGTGGCTGCGCCAACAACCATTCGCTTGACTATTCGGCCGAGGGGTTGCGCCTCACAATCCAGACCCTCAAAGCGGCCCAAAGGGCCTATGCGGGCATCGGTGAGGATCTGCAGTCCGCAACGGCCCCCGGCTTCGTTGACACGCCGGCCGGCAAAGTGGCCTTCGTGTCCGTGAGCGCCACCTTCCACCCGGATGCGATGGCGGGCTGGACGACGTCGCGCGTGATGGGGCGGCCAGGCCTCAACGGCCTGCGCTATGCCACAACCTACCTGGTCAAGCCTGAGCGGCTGGAGCAACTGAAGGAGATCGCAAACGTATCGGCCGTCAACGGCAATCGCGAACTCAACCAGCGCACGGGCTTCACGGCGCCTGATGCGCCAGGCACCTTTGTGATCGACAAGTTGAGCTTCAGGGCGTCCGAGAAGGAAGGGCGCATCACAAAATGCAACACAAACGACCTGAAGCGCATCACCGCGGCGATTGCGGCGGCGAAACGCGAGGCGGTGGCGGTCGTGGTGCTGGCGCACAGCCACACCATGCGCCTGAAGGACGTCGAGGAACCGGCCGACTTCTTTGAGGAATTCTGCCGGGCGGCCGTCGAGGCCGGGGCGGACGCCGTGATCGGCGGCGGTACGCACCAGCTCAAGGGCATCGAATTCCACCGGGGTCGCCCGATCTTCTATTCGCTGGGCGACTTTGTGTTCCAGAACAGTGTTGTGCCCACGGTACCGCCTGACTTCTGCGAGCAGTACGGCGTGCCGCTGGACGCTGACGCCAAGACGGCCTTCCATGCGCGTTCCAAGGGCGGCAAGGTCGGTTTGCACGCCTTTCGCGAGAACTTCCTTTCCGTGGTCCCGAAGATCGTGCTGGAGGGCGGCCAGGCGCGTGTGACGATGCTGCCGATCGAGCTGAACTTCGGTGCGCCCTGGGACATCAATGGCCTGCCGCGTCCGGCGGACGCCGAGGCCACGCAGGTGATTGTTGCCACGCTCAAGCGGCTGTCGGCGCCCTATGGCACAGACGTTAGGCTGCGGGAAGATGGTTTGCTGGAGGCTTGCCGACGCTGAATCATTCCAGACGCGGCAGAAGATTGTACGGGAGATGACTGACATGCGCAGAATGGTGATTGGACTTTTGGCGATGGCCTGTATGGGTGAGGCTCAGGCGCTTGATGCGGTATGGGACCGTTCGCGTCCATCGGGCGACATGTGGATCAAAGCCGCAAACTGGCAGGATGCCGCAGGCGCGCCGCTGGGTGCGGCTCCCACGAACGCCAATGACACGGCCCAGGTCTATGCTCCCATGGGCAGGGAGTATCTGATCCGCTTCGCCAGGTCCAATCCCTCAACGCCCGCCTCCGATGGTGGCCCCGTGTCGAACATCGTGTTCCGCAAGGTGTCCTCGGAGGGTATGCCCACGCTCCTGTTTGGCACCGACGTCACGGCGTTGCCCTTTTGGGCCCAGGCGGTCACGGTTGAAGACCCCGACGATTTCACGGGCTTCTGGACGACTGACCGGGGACGGGCGCGGCTGAACGTCAAGGCCACCGCCTCGCATACGCCCGTCGTGTCGCATTTCGACACATATGGCTACAATGCGATCAATGTGCCGGATGCCGGCACGGCCGTGCGCGTGCGGTCACTGATGCGGGAAGGCGCGCTGCTAAAGGAAGGCGCGGGCGAATTGCGGGTAGAGCAAGGTGCAGGCGGCAATTCGCACATCTATGTGGCGGGCGGCAAGCTGACGCTGGAGGGTGCGCCGGCGGAACACGCCGAGCCGTATGTGCCGGCAGGGGCTTGGCTCCATCTTGACGCCTCGCGGCCCGACACATTTGACACCTTCGAGGAGACCTACAATGGCACGCAGAAGCGTACCTGCATCGCGCGTTGGCGGGATTGCGACGGCGGCGACGTGTATGCGGAGACGAATGGTTTTCGGTCGACAAGTCCCCACCTGCTGCCGTATTCGCGCGCACCGTTCCTCTCGGCCGAGCAGAGTACGTCCGGTCTGCCGCTGGTCGATTTCGGCGTGAGCGAAGGCGTGAACCTCTCGGCAATGCCGTCGAACTGCTGGTTGAAGCTCAATCAGGATTGTACGGTGGCGCGTGAGGTGTTCTACGTGGCCTACTGCAATGCGGCGGCCGCCGGAAACAATTCGGGACAGTGCTCGCTGTTCGGCACGGGCGAAGGCGTTGAGCGCTATGACTTCTGCAATGGCGGCAACGCCAACGTCTTCGTGAGCTGGGCCGCGGACGCGGCGAAGGGGGGCGAAATCTGCGTCAACGGCCAGCGGGCCCTGATCTCGAAGGTGTGGAGCTCGCGCTACGGAAGCGATCTGAAGAAGCTCTATGTGGCCAGCCTGGCCTTTGGTCAGGATCTTTGTTTCAATGCGCTTGGTACCGACCGCTGCTACAGCAAGATGACCGGCGGCTGGCGCGTGGGCGAGATCCTCGTGTATTCGCGGCCTCTCTCCGCCGATGAGCGTCGGGCGCTGACGCGCCACCTGATGCGCAAATGGCACAAGGACTACCGTGCCGACGAGGTGGGCGAAGTGGTGTTGCGCACGGACACTGTGTCCATTGACGTGCCCGACGGTCGCGTGGCGCGCATCAAGTCGCTCTCCACGCAGGGAGCGAAGATCGTCAAGACGGGCGGCGGCACGCTGGTGGTGGACGGCATTGCGCCGTCGGGAGTACCTCTGGACATCCGCGGTGGTGCCATTCGCGTGGAGTCGCCTGTGGTGACGACGAACGCCCCAGCGGCGAATCCGATGATCTGGCTGGATGCGACCGTGGCCAGTTCGCTTGTGCGCTCCAATGACCTCAATGGCGTGGCCACCGACTGGATCACGCGCTGGAACGACCGTCGGGCCGGGGTGACGGCCTATTACGCCGAGATACCGCCTGTGACGGGTGGTACGACGTACCACACCAGTTCGTACAGCTGCGGGCATCTGCCCAAGGTACTTGCCGAAGCAAGCCCCACCGGGCTTACGGCCATTGACATGGGCAACAGCAACAATGGTGCCTGGCTGTGGCTGCAGCCGCGGGGCGGGGTAGACGCCTATGCGGGATTCGTCGTCATCCGGGTCAAGAACCCAAGCGTGACCTACCAGTTTTTCGGGACCTCCAACACGGACCTGCTCAAGAACAATCCCAACCTCATGATTCAGGAGAACTGGGGCAATGAGAAGGGTGTTTCCATGGGGTGGGCCATCAATGGCCGCGCTGTGGATCCGTGGTTCTCGAACCTCGCCACCTATTATAGTACGGACTGGCGCGTGGTCTCCTTTGCTGGAGGACAGGCGAAGGCCCGTGCCGATCTGCTTGGAAAGTACGCGGACAAGCAGGATGGCTACGTGGCCAATGTGGAGATCGGCGAATTCATTCTGTTCGACCGGCCGCTCTCCGCAGAGGAACGGCGCAACACCGAGGCCTATCTGATGCGCAAGTGGCTGAACCAGGCGCATCCGGAATCTCCAGAAGGCATGAACACCGCGAACTACACCTTTGCCGAGGACGTGCCGCAGCGCATCGACGTGGGCGCGGGCGATGTGGTGGTCACCAATCTGGTTGGCGGCAGCGGCGTGCTTGAGAAATATGGCCCCGGATCATTGAAACTTGCGGACGAGATAGCAATCACCAATTTGGTGGCGGCCAAGGTCGAGGCGGGGGTGCTTGCCCTCAAGCTGGACGTGCCCGATGATTCCGCGTATCGTTTTGATGCCTCCGACCTTTCGTCTTTCACAGAGACCTACACGACAGACGATGGCGTCGGTGGGTTGGTGACGAACATCCTGGTCTGGACCGATCAGACATCGGGCCTGGAGGCGAAGTCGGCTGTCTATAACGGCATCTCCAAGGCCTATGCGGGGGCTTCGGGATCGTGCTGCACTAATCCCACGCTGGTGAGCGCCCTGATGCCGGATGGCGTCTGTCGCCCGGCTGTGGATTTTGGCGGGATGTTGAATGTGGCTACGCTCTGGCAGGGGAATCCGCGCGTTCTGGTGCCCTCGGCGATGAACAACTCGGCTGGCTTCAAGCTCGTGAACTTCGAAAACCAGCAGCTTTACAAGATGCGGGAAGCGCATGTGATCGTGGCCGACCAGGACGCAAACAATGGTCGGTTCTTCGGCTCCTGGGGCACGGCCGACGACACCTTCGCCCGTACGGCCGGGAGGCTGTTCTCTTCCTCCTGCAGCCAGGTCGACCGTGGCGCTGTCTACAACGGCAAGGTGTGCCTGGATGGCCAGTCGGTGGACAATCCCTCCGCAGCGGCTTTCTCGCGCTATACCTTCCACCTGGTCTCCATCCAGCCGACCAATGCGGTGACGATGTCGACGATTTCCATGGACCGTAACTGCAATTCGGGCGGTAACCGTATCTCCGAGGTTGTGGCCTATCGCCAGGCCCACTCGCCGGAGGTGTTTGACTTCATCCAGAAGTCGCTGATGGCCAAGTGGCTGGGAGCTCCGCGTCCTGACTGGATTCGTTCGCTGACTGAGCTGCGGGCGGCCAAGGACGCCACGCTCGCCATCTCGACGCCGTCGACGCTTGCCGTGCAGACGCTCTCGGGTGGCGGCACGATCGCTGCGCCTGTGCTGAAGGGCATATCCGCGATCAGCGTGGACGACGCCGATACGCCGATCATGGTGGATGGTCAGGTGACGCTGGCGACCACGGGCACGTTGACCGTGACTGACATGTCGATGCTGGCGAGTGACGGCGTCTACGACCTTCTGGTGGCGGATGCACTGACAATCGCCGGGGCCGATGGTCTCGCCGGATGGACGTTGGTGGCCGAGGTGCCGCGTACGTGGCGTGTGAAGCTGGTGCGGGACGGCAATGCCCTGAAGCTGAAGGTGCAGCGCAAGGGCATCGTCGTCAACTTCCGCTGAAAGGTTCGGCTCTGTGACAAGTAGACAAGCGTTGGTCTGGGGCGTCTGGGCACTTGCCTGTGTGGCCGGTGCTGTCGATGGCCTCGTTCGTGTGCCGATCACGGCGGCAAGCGTAGACTACGCGAACGATGTACCCACGCCTGCGCCGAAGGCGGTATTGGTGACGTTCTATGACGGCCCCCTTACGCGAGGCTTCTCCTGGCAGACGGACACCTCCGTGACGGCGAGCGAGGTACGTTTGCTGAAGGGCATATATGGCGAAGAGGCGGAGTCGCAATTCGTCCGCAGCGGTATGCACTTCACAGGCGTCTGCACGACGGTGTCGAAGCCTTCGCTCAACTGCCATCTCGTCCACACGGAAGAGTTGGAGGCGGGAGCGACCTATTCCTATCGATTGGGCGGTGACGGACACTATGTCTACGGCAGATTTGCCGTCAAGGCGCCTGACGACGAGGTCGTCATCGTCAACCTGAACGACATCCAGACCAAAACAGCGGCAGAGCTCTACAAAGCCGAGAACAGCGTGGCCATCTCCGCCAATGTGATTGGTGGGGCTGGACGAGCCGACATCTACCTCAGCGGCGGCGATGTCTTCGACCTTACGCGTTTCCAATTCCCCCAGGGCCAGTCGCATGTGGTCTATGGCAGTAACCCCAACGCCAATTACGTCTATTGGAAGTGGGGCATCTCCGTTGAGACATCTACACGTTATTATCCGGGAGTGCCTTGGTTGGCTGTGGCCGGCAACCATGACTATTCGGTCTATCGGGACGTTGTGGCGGCGAATTGGCGAACGGAAGGGCTGTCCACGGCGGGCTGTCAGGCGCTCGACTACGGCAAGGTGCATGTCGCCACGATCCCCTACCTGGGGTCTTGGTCTGGGGTCGAGGCGCAGTATCGGGCGGCATTCGCCTGGTTGGACGCCGATCTGAAGGCCGCCAGCAATGCGCTCTGGAAAGTGGTGGCGACGCATTGGGGGCCCTACACTACGGGCGATCATGGCTGCAGTGCCAGTGGCGAGCGTACGGACGACTTCCTGCGCGCCCTTACGCCGATTCTCTCGTCGAATCACGTGGACATCGTGCTGCAGGCCCACGATCACACCTATTCCAAGACGGTGCCGTATCGCTGGGACACCTGTGGCTACACCGCCGTCGCCGATGATAGCAGCACCCTCAACCTAAATCCGCAGACGGTCCTTGTGGGAGGCGAGCGGTTCGAGGTCAATCCGCGGGGCACGTACTACGTGAGTTGCGGCAGTTGTGGCCATCGCGTCTATGAGAACCCTGAATTCGCCTCGGCAACTGGCGCAACATCTTATCGCAACCGCAATCCGCGGGCGGTGATGGGCACGGTGAGCCTCACGAGCAAATGGATGACGGCCGGATCCGATGCTTCCCGCGATCTGAACGCACAGATGTTTGGCGTTCTGCGCTTTTCCGGCCGGCAGATGCACTACGACTGGTATGTGGCCGAAGTCGATGGCACGGCAACCAAGGTCGATACGCTTCGCGTGCTCAAGATGCCGGATGGAAACACACGTCGCGGTACCATCTTCTCTCTGGAGTAGGATCGGAGAGGCCCACCGCCTTGAGGCTTGGCGGCAGGCCTGTGAGGGTTCGCTGTCAGAACTTGAAGCGGCAGCCCATGTACCACATGATGCCATCCATCGGATAGCCCGGATAGTATTCGTACTTCTGGTCGGTGAAGTTCTCGAGCGAGACATACAGTTCGCCACCGAACGGCGTGAAGGACTTGAGCGGCACGGCGAGGCGCGTGTTGAAGAGATAGCCCTCGTCCAGGTGGCGGAGATCAGACTGGTCTGCCGAAGAACGCACCGAGTAGGCGTTCATCGAACCGATGTACTGCCCGTCAACCGACCACACGAGATAATCGCAGATTTCCCACGAACCGCCCAGCGTGAAGGTCCAGCGCGGCAGACGCGACACCGGGCTCGTCTCGGGATTGGTGAACGTGCCGCCGCCGAAGAAGGCGAGCTTCTTGATGGGGCGCCAATGGGACGACAGCTCAATGCCCGTGGCGCGCATGTTACCCGCGTTCAGATAGCCGCTCGCGGTCTTGTCGATGCGGTCCTTGACGTCCGTGTGGAACACGCTGGCGAGTACGTCGAAGGATTCATCGAATTTGAACTTCGTGCCAGTGGAGACATAGTCCATCTTTTCGGCATTGAGTGTGTGCTTCGCGTAGTCATTGGCCATCGCACGGGTGTAGACGCCCGGATAGTGAACGCCGCGCGTGCCATCCACGAAGAATTCGACTTTCTCCTGGTAGTCCAGCTTGATGGCGGCGTTCGGGGCCCATTCGTCATCGTAGATGGTATGGAAGTGGTAGCGGGAGCCGATGGACGGCGTAAGCGTCCAGTCCTCGTTGAAGCTGTAGTCATAACGGGCGCCGACATAGGGCGAGGTCGTGACCATGCGCCCGTGTGCGGAGAAGACCTTCTGGCCATCCGAATAGCGGCGGTTGTAGGTGCGGCCGCCCTCGTCGGCCACATCGATGCCGCCAGTCAGCCACAGGTCCGCAACGGCATTCCAGTCATAGCGGCTGCGTGTGCCCCAGTTGAGCCAACGCGTGTTGGAGTCGCCGGCGGGCGACATGGGGTTCGCGTCGTCCATGTGGTCCTTGCGCCAGTTAATGTCGCCGTCCTCGAAATAGAGCAGCGAAAAGCCCTTGATGCTGTCGCGATCCGTGTCGAAGCGGAACGTGTAGAGATCGGTGTCCAGGTCAAAGCAGTTGTAGCGTGGCTTGACTTTGTGAATCTCGCCGGGATCCTGCACACTCGATTCCGTGCGCTGATAGACGAAGCCCACGTGTTCCGTGTCCGACAGATCTGCGCCCAGACGGGCAAAGGCGCTCTTGAGGATGGCGGTGTTGTGGTCGCGCAGGCCTTCCGAATACTTGTAGGAGGTTCCCGCATAGGCGTCGACAATGCCTTCCTTCACGCCGGCGGAACCCGAGGAGAGGAACGTGTTGTGACGGCCATAGGCCAGATCCACCTCGCCCTCGTGTCCTTCCTTGTAGCGCCGCTTGGTCTCTACGTCAACTGCGCCAAAAGTGCCGGCGTAGCCGCCGGAATGCGGATTCTTCTGGACGGTGACCGATTCGGCGAAGTCAATCGGCATCGAATCCATCAGCGGATGCCCCCACATGCCGGATTCGCGCGGCGCGCCATCCGTGTACGTGCGCACTTCTCCACCAGGGCGCGCCGTGCCGAGACCACGCACGTAGACGCTGCCGCCCTGCGCTCCGCCATAGCTGCCGATAGGCGAATAGCGCGAAATGGCGATGCCCGGCACCTGACGGAGCGCGGTTTGGATGTCCTGGGCATTGAGGTTGTCGAGCTGTGCGCGGGAGAGCGTCACTTTTTCCGTGCCATCGGCGGAGACGGTCTCCTCCTGCGTGATGGGGGTGGCTGTGACCACCACAGGCGCCGCCGTGGCGACCTCATTGGTCGCGGAGCTGCCCGCTTGGGCGAGGGTATTCGTTTCGGCCGAGGCGGCAATGGCCACTCCGGCGACGGCAAACAGCAAGGTCTTGTTCTTCATGGCGCATATTATATCGGAATTGATCTTGCGGTATGTAAACTGCATGTAAATTCTGCCGGTTTTCTGAGGGGACGCCGCATCGTGTGACGGAGTTCTGTTCCTGGATGCGGTCATTCGGCTTCCCCAAACATGACCCGTATGGTATAATGGGGGTAAGTCATGGAGGTCGAATGAAATCTTATCTCTGGTTACCGCTGGCTTGTCTGGTGGGCATGTTGGTGGGGTCGTGGGGGCCGCGCGCCGAACTTCGTGCCCGCGAGCAGAAGATGGAAGAGCAACGGCAACGGGCGCCTAGGGCCGTTGACGGCGTGAATGCCTTCGCCAAACTGGTGAACATTCCCGCCGAGGCCAAGCGCCTACGCGCGCGGCGTAGCCGCAAGGGCCCCCTTTATTCCGGCGCCACGAATCAGGTGGCGCGCAAGCAGGCGCCGATTGCGGAAAAGATGCCCATGGCGGGAAAGCCGGCTCCGGAATCGGGTAGTGTCACGAATGCGCCGCCGCAAAGAAGATGGTCCCCGGGGGATCTGCGGGCGCGCATCGAAGAGGCCCAGGACCTTTGGCGCGTTCGGGGAGAGATGGCGCGTGCCAAGGCGAAGGAGAAGTTCGGCCTGGATGCGGCCGCCGAAGCGAAGTTCAACGCAGCGCTGGAGGACATGAACGAACGGCTTTACCAGACCGTGCAGTCCTTTGCTGCGCTTCTTTCCGAGAAAGGCAAGATGACAACCGAGCTTGGCGTGCGGTTCATGGGGGATGCCTCGGCTGTGGTGGCCGAGAGTTATGACAAGGTCGGCGCCTGTGTGCCCGAAAGCCGGCGCGACGAGATTTCGGAGCTTAACATGGCCGACTTCATCGATCCTGCCGTGGCTGAGCCGCTCATTGATGTCCAGGACAAGCTGAGGCTCCCGGAGGAAGGTCTGCGATGAAGGCCATGTCCCGAATGCTGCAGACGGCGGTGTGCGAACTGGAGAGCGCTCTGCACAGTCGGCGGGCTCTGGTTCTGGCGCTGCTGTACCTGATTTCCGCCATCTGCTGCATGTACGGTACAATCTCGCTTTTCGGCAAGATCGAGGCGGAGGTGGCCAAGGTGCTGCAGTTGCCGGAAGGCGGCAAGTCAGGCGTCATCTCGGCTACGCTCTGGAAATCGGAAGCCTTCTCGCGGATGGTGCAGAAGGGGGTGGGCGATGATCTGGTCTTCGCGGATATCCAGGGGTTGCATCCCGTGGAATTGGCCTATGCGTGGATCGCCTTCATGCTGGCGCCGTTTCTTGCGGCGTGGAGCGCCAGCAACCGCATCGCGGAGGAGAGCCACAGCGGGTCTGTGCGCTATGTCCTGGTGCGTTGCACGCGTGCGCAGTGGGCGCTTGGAAAATATCTGGGGCAGGTCTTCATGGTGGGGCTGGCGCTGCTGCTGGGGGCGTTGGGTGCCTGGCTGGTGGCGGCGTTTCGGCTGGGCGGCGTCGATGTGGTGACCCTGCTGCCCGGCATGATGGATTGGGCTCTGCGGGCGTGGCTCTATTCGGTGAGTTGGCTGGGACTGGCACTGGGAATCTCGCAGATGACGCGGTCCAGCAACTACGCCACCTTCTTTGCGCCAATCGGGGTGATCGCGCTGGACATTCTGCCGAGTCTCCTTCAGGCCGACTGGTGCCGGGAATGGGGCCTGGCCAATCTGGATATCCTTTCGCCCCTGTATTCCAATCACGGACTCTGGCGTCGAAGCCTTCCCGCCGTCGCGACGTCGGCATTCCACCTGACGGT
Source organism: Kiritimatiellia bacterium (assembly GCA_024405395.1). Taxonomy (GTDB): domain Bacteria; phylum Verrucomicrobiota; class Kiritimatiellia; order RFP12; family UBA1067; genus RGIG6720. Next base: position 11,818 of record JAKSOW010000041.1, read on the forward strand.
GCTGGGGCTGTTCTATTGGACGGTCGGCCATGCGGTTTTCCGCAGGAGGGATGCATGATCGGAACGGCGCTTTCCACTCGAGATCTCGTGAAGCGCTACGGCCGTCGGAGGGCGCTGGACGGCTTTACGCTGTCGGTGCCACGTGGCGGCGTATTGGGCTTGGTGGGCCCAAATGGCGCCGGCAAGACCACTTGGATGATGACGGTGGCGGGCATGATCGTTCCCACGGCGGGCACGATTGACTTGCTGGGGCAGGGTCCTTTTGACGCAGATGTCCATGCGGGACGTCTGGGCTTTCTGCCGCAGGACTCTGAATTGCCGCTGGAGGCCACGCCTGCAGGACTGCTGCACCGCTATGCCCGTCTTCAGGGGATGCGACCGGGAGAGGCTGTCCAGGCTACGGCAGCGATGCTGAAGACCGTGAATCTGGACGAGAGGGCCGCGAGTCCCATACGGACGCTTTCGCATGGCATGCGCAAGCGGGTGGCGTTGGCGCAGAGCTTCCTCGGCTGCCCTGACGTGGTGCTGCTGGACGAGCCGCTCAATGGACTTGATCCCGTGGAGGCCGATCGCGTACGGCGTTTCCTGCTGACGCGCCGCGGGCGGCAGACGATAGTCATCTCGTCGCACAATCTCCATGATGTGGAGGCTCTGTGCACGCATGTGGCGTTCGTGGAACAGGGGCGTGTGGTGCGCATGGATGCCCTGGACCGGATTACGCGAGCCGCGGAGCGCGTAGCCTATGCCTTGGGCGGCGAGGTGGATCGTACTGCCCTGGTCGCCGCCCTGTCGCAGGTCTTGCCAATGGCCCGCTTCTCCTGGCAGGGAGATGTACAGCTGGTGTGCGAATGCGATGAGGTTGGGGGCGTGGCGGAGATCAATCGCCTGCTTCTCCCGATTTTGCTGGCTAGGGCATCGGTTCTTTCCGTCGTGCCGGGAGTTCCGCTTGAGGAAGTTGCGCTGTCGGTCGCGCAGCCGAGCGCCCGTGATGCCTGACCCGTTGACAGGGCACGACGCGAAATGGTAAAATCTTCGTCATGAAAAGACGGGATTTCATCAAATCGGGCGCTGTCGCAGGCGCGGTCGTTTCGTTTCCCAACGTGGTCAAGGCCGCGGGTGGTCAGAAAATCAAGCTGGGCGTGATTGGCCTTGGCAACCGCGGCACGCAGGTGATGCGGGTCTTCCAGCAGCAGAGCGATGTGATGGTGACGGCGCTTTGCGACGTCTACAAGCCTTATCTGGACCGCGACCAGGCCGCCGTCGATCCCAAGTTCAAGGAATATGGCATCGGCGGTGCTGTGCCGACGTTCCGCGATTCCGATAAGTTCGGCCCGGACGTCAAGCGCTACGAGGACTATCGCCGTCTGCTCGACGACAAGAACGTCGACGCCGTGCTCATCGCCACGCCCGACCACTGGCACGCCATTCAGACCATTGACGCCATCCACGCCGGCAAGGACGTCTATTGCGAAAAGCCCCTCACGGCGACAATTGTCGAAGGCCGTGCGATGGTCAACGCCCAGAAAGCCTCGAAGCAGGTGGTGGCGGTGGGCCTCAATCGCCGCGGTTCGGCGCCCTACCGCAAGCTCGCTGAGGAGATCCAGAGCGGCAAATACGGCAAGTTCATCGCCGCGCATGGCGCGCGCCTCTCCAATCTGGCGCCGCATGGCATCGGCAAGTGCCCGGATTGCCCGCCGCCGAAGGGCTTCAACTGGGACAAGTGGCTGGGGCCGCGTCCCTACCGTCCGTATCGCTACACGACGGCACCCTATTTCTTCCGTTGGCACGAGGAGTTCTCCTCGCAGATGGGCAACTGGGGCGTGCACTACTGCGATGTGATGCGCTGGATGCTGGGCGAGACGGCCCCGTGCGCCATCACCGCCATCGGCGGCAACTATGCGCTGGACCACGACGGCGACATCCCCGACACGATTGAAGTCACCTACGAGTTCGCGGACAAGAAGCTCATTCACTTCGCGATCTACGAAGGCGCCACAGCGCGTCCGATCCAGAAGCGTGAGATTGAGATAGCCGGCACGGACGGCGTGATTTATGCCGGCGAGAATGGTTTTGAGATTGAGCCGCAGGGCAAGCGCGAGTTCGCCAATCCCAAGGCCCCGCTTTTCGAGAAGGTGGTCTTCGACCACAAGCAGGAGAAGCTGCCCGACGGGTCGTGGGGCGGCTCCACGCTCAACATCGTGCGCGACTTCCTCGATCGCGTCAAGGATCGCGGCGAACCGCTCTGCACGCTGGAGACGGGTCATCGCTCCACCTCGTTCGCGCTCTTGGGCAACATCGCCTACCACATGAAGCAGCGGCTGGAGTGGGATGGCGTGAACGAGCGCTTCACGAACTGCCCGAAGGCCAACGAGATGCTGCATTACGCCTATCGGAATGGCTATAAGCTGGGGTGAGAAGATGGCGAAACTGACGAAAGCGCGCCTGGCGGCGATGATCGACCACACGTTCCTCAAGGCGGCGGGCGAGGCCGACGCCATTGAGACGTTGTGTGCGGAGGCCCGGAAATACCGTTTTGCCTGTGCCATGGTGAATCCCTGTGAGGTTCGCCATGCAGCGCAGCTGCTGGCGAAAAGCAAGATCCGCATCGGCACGGTGATCAACTTCCCGCTGGGACAGGGCGTGGTCGATGCGGCGATTGCCGACGCCCGACTGGCGATTGCCGAAGGTGCCAAAGACATCGATTTCGTCATTGACGTGCGTAAGCTCAAGTTTGGCGACGCCAAGGAACTGCAGGACGATCTTAACCGCATGGCGGCGGCCTGCCGTCTGCCGGGGATCGTCTCGAAGCTCATCATCGAATGCTGCTATCTCACGGACCGCGAGAAGGTGAAGGCCTGCAAGATGGCGAAGAAGGCGGGTTTTGACTTTGTGAAGACCTCGACCGGCTTCGGCACAGGCGGCGCCACGGTGCACGATGTGGCGCTGATGCGCAAGACGGTGGGCCCCGAGATGGGGGTGAAGGCGGCGGGCGGCATTCGCACGCTGGCGGACGCCTTGGCGCTTGTCGACGCCGGCGCCACGCGCCTTGGGTGCTCGGCTGGCGTGGCGATCCTCAAGGAAATGAAATAATTTCGCTTTCTTGAAAATAATTCCTTCCGTTCCTGCGTCTCTATACTTGTGGACCGTATGATGCGGACACACCAAACGAAAGGAAATTCAAGAATGAAGACGATTATCGTTGCTTTGGCCGCGGCTTTTTCGCTGGCGGCAATGGCCCAGGGTCCTGCGGCGGCGGGTGATGGTGCGCGTCCTGCGCGTATGCGCGGCGGCCGCATGGTTGGTGCGCCGATGATGATGGCGGATCCTCTGGTGCGGGCCGTCATGATGCCCAAGGTTGCCGAAAAGCTCAACCTCACGCCGGAACAGCGTGTTAAAGTTGATGCGCTCAAGGGCGGCGCCGAAGAGAATGCCGCCCTGCGCGAGAAGGTGAACCAGGGCATGCAGAAGCAGGCGGAGCTGCTCAAGGCGGAGAAGATTGACGAGGCGGCCGTCATGGCGGCGCTCGACACGGTGTGGGATGCGCGCAAGGAAATGGCCAAGGCGCAGACGCGTCGTGTGATCGCCGTGAAGTCGATCCTCACCCCGGAGCAGATCGCTCTGGCCCTGGAGGAATTGAAGAATCACCGCGGTGACATGGGGCATCGTCGTGGCCCGCGTCCGGCTGGTGGTCCCCGTGGTCCGCGTGGCAAGGGCGCCAAGGCGGCTGAGGCTCCTGCCGCTCCTGCTGCTCCGGCTGCGGCGAACTGATGTCGGATGATGCGACATTGCTGGCGGATTATGCGCGCAAGGGCGACGTCACGGCGTTGTCGGCGCTCATAACCCGCCATGCGGCCTGGCTGATGGCCCTCTTGCGAGGGCTGTCGCCCACGACCGCCGATGTTGAGGACGCCTTTCAGGAGACCTGGGTTCGGGTGATGAAGTCCGCTGCGGCTTTCCGTGGTGGTTCGGTTCGGGCCTATCTGGCGCGCGTGGCGCGTTCGGTGGCGGTCGATCGCTTTCGCCGTGTCCACATGCAGGAGGTCAGCCTAGATGCCGCAGGGGATGACGGGCAGACGCTTGGCGAAGTGATGGCGGACGAAGGGCCTACGCCAGTGGAGGCGTTCGAGTCAAAGGCCACGCGCGAAGACGTGCGTGCCGCCGTGCAGTCCCTGCCGGAAGGCCCGCGTGAAGTGCTGCTGATGCGCGTGGAAGGCGAGTTGGCCTTTCATGAGATTGCCGCTGCGTTGGGCGTGCCATTGGGCACCGTGCTCACGTGGATGCGGGCGGCGACAGTGCAACTGAAGAAGAAATTGGGGAATGGCAATGATTGAGGATTCGGCGCTCAATGCTTTTCTGAAGCGGTCGCTGGAGGGGGAGGTTTCCCTGTCGGCGGAGCGGCTTCGCACATTGGAATCGTTGGCTGTGAAAACCGCGGCCCAGCGGCGCTGGCGCCAGCGTGCGCTGTCCTGGGGCGGACCTGCCTTGGCGGCAAGTCTACTGGCATGCTTCGCCTTTGCGCATGTCATGGTCGCCCCGCAGGCCTCTAGACCGCAAGGTGGTGTGATTGAGGTGATTCAGCTGCTGGCGGCAGCTGATGGCATGACAACGGAGGAGGCCATGACTGAAACCTCCCCCGCAGATGCCCTGTTGGCGTGGCAAGAGGCGCCGTGCGCCGATTTGCTGTGATTACGGCACGAGACGCATGAAATCGAAGTCGGGCGTGTAGGCAAAAGGATTGAACACGCGGACTTCGTGCACGCCCGCCTTGAAGGCGACCGCCAGCTTCACGTCCACATATTTTCCCTGGGTGTTGGCCACGGCGAGGCGCTGTGGCTTTTCGCCGTCCACCTGTACAAGGAACGTGCGGTCTTCGCCGGTACGGCAGCGGAACTCCAGCGTACGCGTGCCGGCCTTGAGCACATTCACGTTGCGGAAGATCATGTCGTTCGTTTCGCGGTTGCCAAGCTGGCGCACCGCTACGCCGCCCGACGTGCCCTTGACTTCCTCGTAGTAGGCGGTGCCGGCGTCCTTGGCGGGTTTGAGCTCTTGGTAGTCGGTCAGAAACGCCGTCTCGGCCTCGTAAATCTCGCGCTCCAGACGCTTTTCGGCGTCAAAGCGATAGAACTTGGAGGCGTGTGGCGCCACCTTGACGGAAACAACATCCTGGAAGGGGCCCGGATCGGCGCGTTCCACCAGGTCGAAGACGTCGATCCGCCCGCCGAGGTCGAGATCCTTGGCGCAGACCTTGAATTCGCATTCCGTGTCGCCGCTGTTGTAAAGGGCCACATAACGGGATTTGCCGAAGAGCAGGTCCGCATCCTTGACGAACATGTAGGCCGTGCCGTCGCGATGTGCGATATAGGCCTGCAGCCCCAGGTCGTTCTGGTTCATCGCCAGGAGGTAGGGGTTGGTGACGAGCTTGAGGGATTCCGCCGACATGCTGCGGGGGTCGCAGCCGATCAGCAGCGGGGAGGAGAGAATGCACCACAGGCCGAAGTGCGTCGTTTCCTCATCGCGCGTGAGGCCGGTGTCGCCACCGAAGGTCCCGTGGCCGAAGGTGGGTGTGAAGGTGCCCGCGATGCGGTCGACTTCCAGCATGTCCATGTCGTTGAAGTGGCCGGGCTTCGCGTAGGCCGAGAGATAGAGGTTCTCGCCGATGATGGTGTGCACGGCCTTCCAGCTGGCGCGGATGTCGTAGGTAGTGCGCCAGGATTCGGCGATGTCCGCCGCCCATGTGCCCGGGAAGGCCCAGCGGCAGATGTTGAAACGCACGTCGCTGCGGCCCGTGGCCTTGATGGCGTTCGCGATTTCGGTGTAGCGCACACGCTCGTCGAGATGCTGGTAGCGGCCGCCACAGTAGTCCACCTTGATGAAGTCGAAGCCCATCTCGTTGAAGTGAAGGCGGCAGTCGGCGGCGTCATGCCCGTAGAGGCCGGCGCCCACGCCGCCCGGATCGCCCTTACCATTGCCGCTGCCGCAGGTGTTGGCGCCGGCGTCAGAATACGTGCCGGCCTTGAGCCCAAGGGCATGGATGCCGTCCACCGTGCCTTTCATGCCATTGGGGAAACGCTGGGGATGCCAGCGCAGACGGCCGTTCTCGTCGTGGCCGTAGAAGAAGCCGTCGTCGATGTTCACGTAGAGGTAGCCGGCTTCCTTGAGACCATTGGTGGCCATGGCCTGCGCCACGCCGAGGATGATCTCCTCGGAGATGTTCAACGCGAAGGTGTTCCAGCTGGACCAGCCCATCAGCGGACACCGCGGATCGCCACTGGCGCGTTTGTGGCCCATCTTCAGATACTTTTCGGCGCGCGCTGCCAGGACGTCTCGGCCCTCGCCATTCAGGCGGCAGAGGTTCACGGTGGCAGACTGCCCGTCTTCGGCGATGCGGAAGCGCTTGTCGCACTTGGGGCATTCCATGAAATTGATGGCCGTCGCAGCGGCGGCGAGAAGAAGTGCTGTATTCATGTCTGGAAGTATAGCAGATTGGGCAGCGGATGACAATAAGCTGGTGCGGAGGGGCCAGGGTTTGTGCTATAATGTCGCGTATGAAGCTGTTGCGAATGTTATGGATGTTGATGGGGATGACTTGGCTGGCGGAAGCGGCGTTGGACGTCTCATCGCTCGACGCCACGAAGTGGCTGCAGGACGTGCGCCCTCATGTGCTTGAGTTTTTTGCGGATGGCGTGTATGGCCGCTTGCCGCCCAAACCTGCGAAATTGGCATTCGAACTGGTTGAAAAAGGGGAGGCCTTCGACGGCTTGGCGTATCGTCGGCAATATGTGGTGCATGCCGCGGATACCCGAGGCGGAATCGACTTCAGTGTGCTTGTCTATTTGCCTATGGGACGAGAAAAGACCTCCATTCCTGCGTTTGTGTACCCGAATTTCTGCGGCAATTGGACACTTGTGGACGATCCTCAGGTTTTGCCGTACAAGGGCTTCCAGTATCCCGGTGGTCGGCAGTATGGCCGTGGTTCGCGTCCCGATCGTGTCTGCCTGAAGGAAATTCTTCGCCGGGGCTACGCTTTTGCGACGTTCTGTTTCAATGAGGTCTATCCCGATGACGTCAAGCGCGATACGGCAGCCGAATCCGTGTGGCGGATCTTCGACCCGGCTGACCTGCCGGAAGAGAAGCTGGCGCATCCCGCCTGGACTTGGGGGGCGATGCGCGTGCGTGATCTGCTGGAGCGTCTCCCCGAGATCGCCCAGGACAAGGTTGCGATTGTCGGCCAGAGCCGCATGGGCAAGAACGCCATCAACACGGGCGTCCTGGATCCGCGTTTTGCGTTGACCTGTGCAAACTGCGGCGGCACGAAGTCCTTGCGTCATTTGCCGAATCTGATGTATCCCCAATGGTTCTCGAAGCGGCTCACGAAATATGTTCAGACCAACCAGACGGGGCTCTCGGTGGAGGAGCTTGAGCGCCGTGCCGCCCGTTTCCCGCGTCCGCCCTTTGACCAGAGCGCCTATATCGCCTGCATTGCGCCGCGGGCCATGGTGATCTCTCAAGCGACGGGCGACACCTTTTCGCGCCCGGAGGGCAGCCGTGCGCTGCTGGACGAAGCCGATCCGGTGTTTCGGCTTTTCGGCAAGACGATTGGCTGGCACCTCAAAGAGGGTAAACATTCCATCACCCATGAGGATTGGCGCTGGTTCATGGACTATGCCGAAAAGCAGCTTGGCTGGTGAGGCGCGTCAGGCGCACCAACAGCCATCTTCATGTGAGTTGAGCACGCCGATCGCCTGCAGATAGGAATAGATTGTCACGGAGCCGACGAACTTCACGCCGCGCCGTTTGAGGTCTTTTGAGACGGCGTCCGACAGCGGTGATTGGACGCGATGATTCTCCTTGATGATCCGACCATCGGAAAACGACCAGATGTAGGCGTCGAAGGAGCCGAATTCTTCCTGGATTCGGAGGAATGCCTGGGCGTTGGCGATTGCCGCCGTTATCTTGGCGCGATGCCGGATGATGCCCGGGTTGCGGAGAAGGGCGGCGATTCGGCTTTCGTCATAGCTCGCGACTGCGGTGGGGGCAAAGCCCTCGAAAGCCGTTCTGAAGGCTTCACGCTTGTTGAGCACGCATTCCCAGGACAAGCCAGACTGGAAGGACTCAAGCACCAGAAGCTCGAACAGCTTGCGGTCATCATGCGTCGGCACGCACCACTCCTGGTCGTGATAGGCGACATAGAGCGGATTCTTGAGATTGCACCAGTGGCAGCGGGGTTTGTCCATGGCGCATATTATATCAAAAACACCTGCTGAATGGCTTAAAATGAGCAGGTAGGGAAGGAAGGGCGTTCCTTGCTGGCATTGGGGGGAGGTGTTGTGGTATAATATGCCCCAAGAAAGATTAGGGTATTTGGCATAGACCATTGCGTGAAAGGATGTCTGTCATGAAAAATGTGTTGGTTCTCTCCTCTTCGCCGCGGAAGGGCGGCAATTCGGATCTGCTCTGTGATGCGTTCGCAAAAGGCGCGAAGGAAGCCGGGCACAAGGTCGTGAAGATTCGCGTGGCGGACAAGAAGGTCGGCTTCTGCACGGGCTGCTATGCGTGCCAGAAGACCGGCGTGTGCGCAATCAAGGATGATGCGGAGGCGATTCTCAAGAAGATGATGGCGGCGGACGTGATCGTTTTCGCCTCACCCGTCTATTTCTATTCGGTGTGCGCGCAGCTGAAGGCGCTCATTGACCGCTCGGTCGTCTTCTACCCGAACATCACGAACAAGAACTACTATTTCCTCATGACGATGGCCGAGGAGGATGCGCAGATGGCCGAAGGCACGATCAAGGCCATGCAGGGATTTCTTGACTGCTACGAGGGCTCGAAGCTCAAAGGTACGCTTGTGGCCCATGGCGTCTACGAGAAGGGCGCGATCAAAGGGACCAAGTTCCTTGAGAAGGCCTATAAGATGGGTCTTAAGGTGAAGTGAACACCATCTTCACGGGAAGGCCCGGCTGTCGGGAAGTTGGGCCCTACTGCGAACTATGGATTCCTCGCCCTGGAATTTTCTCCATTGCCCATCGTACGCCGACTGTGGTACAATAATGTCGATTTCGGGGGAGGCTGTGCACAATTCCCCGTAATCCGCACTTTGCGGAATTGATCTTTGAATTCGGTTGACGGCACAGGCGTCAACCACCGTCCTCTTAGTTGCGGACCATCTGGCCCGCAGACGAAGGAGGAAGAACCTCACAGAAATCGAGGCATGTGTCTCGGTGGAATGAGGGGCCTGGGAATCCCGAAAGGACCCAGGTGCGTACGCAATCTTGCGTATTTGGCTTTGAATGAAAACCGCCAAAACTTTCGAAGAAGCCGGATATGTGAGATGCGCTGCGTGGTATCCACGTGGCGTGTCTTCTATTCAGTGTTTCTTCAAGGCGCTTGGCGGTGCCTCATTCAAAACATCGATGTGAAGGCACGCCACTTTTTTCTGTGCCAGAGTGGATGTGTTTGGTTCGTGGCACAGAGGAAAGGTATGCCTGATGGCTGTACAGCTTGTTCATTTTCCACATAGTTGGTGGGAGTTCCCTGTTCGTAGATATGGGAAGTGTGTCGGATCGGGGGTATATGACGTTCCCTGGAATACGGCTGGGAGTCATTTCCGAAGACTGGTAAACCATCCGGGACAATATGTGAATCAGGCTAACGAGTGCCATGATGGTGATCTTGACTTCTGGACGGAATGGGAATGCGAAACCAGGGCCGCCTCTCTTCCCAGATCATTACCCTGTGGTCAGCCGTTTGCCGAGTTCGAACATTCCGTGAAGTATCCATCAGTACCGAAGCCCCATAATGGAGTGACGTGCTGTGAAAATACGGATCCTTGCGTTTTTGGAATGACTTTCAAATATTGCTTTTGCCGGCAGTCTCAGGTTCACCTCCGAAATCTGGCACGAGGTTCGGTTATTCTCTTTGGTTCCCGTAATAATGGCATTTACTTTGTGGATACGATTTTTGTCGTTGGTGCATCTGCCCAGCCCTATACGCTTGCGACGACAAATACGATAGCCGCTTCACAGGCATATCATCGCGCATCTCTGGGCCCTTTGATCGGAATCAGAAGTACGACGGCCTATTCATTCTATAGAGGTGCGACTTTCGCCGAGCCTGTCAACGGTATGTTTTCATTTACGCCGGCACGTATTCATGGCCGTGGTAACTATCATGAACGGTGTAAGGTTGATTTGGGTGCCTTGAATCGAATTTGTCCAATTCGCACATGTTCAAATGGATTGTTCAATATTGACAGTTGTCAAAGGGCTACGGTTCGAGTTTTTGATGACTCCATTGCCAGAGCTGTTTGGACGGAGATTCGGCGTCAGGTCGAAAATAACGGATTTCTTTTGGGCACTCATTTCGATTGGCCTACACCTTGACGAACGTTTTCAGGAGCGCGTCAATGGCTGGGGGATTGGATTTAAGGAGTTTGTTCATGTGCAAGATGTTGTCGTGTGTTGTCGCCGCCTTTTCGATGTTGATTGTGAAGGCGGAGTATTTGGTTGTGGATTTGTCGGCGGGGCCGAATGCCGTCTCTTATCCGATAACGCTCATGGAAACCGAGCCAGAAGGCGGATGGACTGACACGTACAAGACGACAAAACTAGTGCTTCAGCGGATCAATCCCGGCACGTGCCAAGTTGACAATGGAATTCCTATTGTCTGTGAGAATCCCTATTACATCGGTGTATTTGAAGTGACCCAACGGCAATACGAGTTGGTCGTTGGAAAGAATCCCTCGGGTGGCGCTGTTGCTTGGTATGGTGAGATGCGCCCTGGTGTTTGTGTCAGTTATTTGGACATCATGAATGAGGGCGGATTTGCTGCCGCATTACTGGCGCGAACGAAACTGTCGTTCAGGCTTCCCACTGAGGTGGAATGGGAGTACGCGTGTCGTGCCGGCACATCAACGGACTTCAATGATGAAGACGGGATGGCTGAAATTGGTCGATACAAGGGGAATTGGACCGATGGGATGGGTGGATATTCTGAGTGTAGTACAAAAGTAGGTTCGTACAAACCAAATGCCTGGGGGCTTTACGATATGCATGGTAATGTCTGGGAATGGACCTCTACGCACCATGACGAAGAACGGATGTTGACCTGTGGTGGGAATTTTAATTTTGTTGAATCGGATTGCAAGGCTTCAAGTAGGTGTTTCCCCGAGATGGACACAGGATATGGAGATGGCGGTTTCCGTATTGCGTTGTCGGGATTTACATCACCGACAATTTTTGGAGTGACTGCGCAACAGCGGTATCCGTGGAATGGAAAGGTGGATATCACTTATACGGTGTTTGGTGATATTGCAGGGTATGCTTTGACGAACGGCCTGATTACGACTTTGAAGGTGACGGCCTCCGACAAGGTTGCGAACAAGACCTATACGGCAACAGCGGCGGCGCTCAGTGGTGCGACGACGCTAACGGAGGGGAATCATGCGATAGTCTGGGATCTTGACCAACAAGGAATGAACCTGAAATCGTCGAATGTGGTGTTCAATGTTTCCTGTGAAGCAAGCGAAGCGCTATTCTGTGTCATTGACCTTTCTGCTGGACCAGAAGCGGAGAGTTATCCGGTAAGTTATATTGCTGATATTCCAGAAGGCGGGTGGACAGACGAATACAAAACAGACAAGCTTGTGTTGCGCCGCTGCAACGCGGGTTCGTTCAAGATGCAGGGCTCGACCACGACGACGCTTACGAAGCCGTTCTACATGGGCGTCTTCGAAGTGACGCAGAAGCAGTGGATGCTCGTGATGGGATCCTGGCCGAATTCGTCGCCAAGTTCAAGCTACGGGGCGGGCGACGGCTACCCTGCCTACCGCGTGAGTTACAACAACATCCGCGGCTCATCCAATGGCGCGAAGTGGCCGAGTTCATCGGCCGTTGACGCAACGAGCTTCCTAGGCAAGCTTCAGGCACGCACGAAACTCAACTTCGATCTGCCGACCGAGGCGCAGTGGGAGTACGCGTGTCGCGCGGGCACGACGACAACCTACTACTGGGGAGATTCGATGAATGGTGACTATGCGTGGTACTCGTCCAACTCCAGTTCCCAAGGCCATCCGGTCGGTACGAAGAAGCCGAATGCCTGGGGACTCTACGACATGAGCGGTAATGTCTGGGAGTGGTGTCTCGATTGGTACAATTCGTCACTTACCTACGGTACGGATCCCAAGGGGGCTACCTCGGGGTCGCGTCGGGTGGCTCGCGGCGGTAGTTGGTATGGTTCATCGTCGTATTGTCGATCGTATGTTCGAAACTTGGATACTCCAGACACCTATCAGGGCTATAATAATGGAGGCTTCCGACTCTCCTGGACCCTTCCTTAAATGGTGGTTGTTGAGATACAGATAAAAAGGACAATAGGATTCCTATGATGAAAAAGATTTTTGTAATATTGGCAGTGGCGTTTGCTTTTACTGCAGGGGCTATAACAGATAGAGATCTGTACTGTGTGGTAGATTTGTCTTTAGGACCGCGGGCTGCACAATATGATGTGACCTATCTTGAGGAAGCGCCTGAAGGGGGATTCGATACGGATGAGTACAAGACTACAAAGCTTGTGCTTAAACGATTGGAGATGGGATCGTATTGGGCTGATAATGCAGAAGTGGTTGTCGTCCCCAAGCCTTTCTATATTGGAGTCTTTGAAGTCACCCAAAAGCAGTGGGAACTTGTAATGGGAACAACCCCATCAGGATTTTCTGGAGAGTCCTTACCCGTTGAGCAGGTGAGCTTCGATATGATTCGTGGCGCCGATGTCGAACCGTTGGAATCGTCCGTAACCGATACTATGGAGGCAAGTTTTCTGGGAAGACTTCAGGCTCGTACCGGACTATTGCTTGATCTTCCAACGCAGACGCAATGGGAGTATGCGTGCCGTGGAGGAAAGACTGCAGGTGATAATGGAGGCGCGGATTCGGTGTGGGGCTCGGATAATTCTGGGGATCAAACACATGTTGTCGGCATGAAGCAACCGAATGCCTGGGGCCTCTATGATATGATGGGAAATGTGTGGGAATGGTGTCTTGATTCTGAGAGCGAGAAACGTGTCGCTCGTGGCGGCAGCTGGGATTACGAAGTCGCACTATGCACACCCTCATTCTACGATCATTATGATTCGTCGTATGCCTGCAACAGTCTGGGTTTCCGTATTGCGCAGACCGTAGAATCATACACGCTCGGCATGGCGTCTTCGGAGGTGACGAAGGTTGATACTACTTCTGGAACGCGCATTGCCGCTACCATGGAAACGATTCGCTATTCACCAGACTGGGTTCAATATGATTACCCTCGCACAAATATATTGCAGAATGGCGGATTTGAATCCACTGTGCTTTCGGACAACAATGGCGAGTGGGGCTATGAGGCGGTGACGAACTCGTCGTTGGGATGGACGGCGTCGGAGTTTGGCGTTGGGTTCTCAAAGGCTGGTACGCCATGGACGCAGCAGACAGGGCTTCCTGTAGGGGAGTATGCCGCATTTGTCCAGAATGGCAGCGCCCTCCAGCAGGAATTCACAGCGCCCGTTTCGGGCGTGTACGAGTTGTCGTTTCTTTCTTCTTCGAGGTCAAATTATGTCGGACATGTCTTTGATGTCATATTTGACCACGGACAAGATCCTTGCCTGACCGTTCTCTCAGATGAGGTGGACTATTCCGCGAAAAGCGTGAAGGTTAGGCTTGCCGCCGGTGACCATCTGCTGATGTTTGTCGGAAAAGGCGTGGGTTTTGACGCAGCCTCCATCATCGACGATGTATCGCTGTCTCTCGTGCGGCCGGAGGTGAATGCCGTAGTGGCGGTTAATGACGAGGTACAGGCCGTTGTCCCCGAGTCTGGTTCCTATGAATGGACACCGACGCGGAACGGCACCTACACGCTGACGCATAAGGTAATGAACGGAGAAGAACAGATCGGCGAGACGCTTACGGCGACATTTGTGGTGGAGGGGTTGAACCCCGAAGATCCGGTGATCACGCCCGAGAACGGTACGATTTTCGAGTCGTCACTCACGATCACGATGTCGTGTCCCTCCGAAGGGGCGACGATCCATTACACGACAGACGGCAGCGAGCCGACGATGGATTCACCCGTCTACAAGCGCTTCCGCATCTCGGGCAAGACGACCATCAAAGCCCGGGCGTTCTACGAGAATGGCGAAGGCAGCGAGATCGTCACGGCCGAGTATGCACTCGGGCGGTGTGATGATCCCGTCATTTCGCTTGCGGATGGCACGGTGTTCCAGCACTCGGACCAGACTGTGTCGATCTCGTATGGCGAAGAGGGCGTTCTGCGCTATACGCTTGACGGCAGCGAGCCGACGGTGGAAAGCCCCGCCTATGCAGGGCCGTTCACGATCAGCGAGTCGACGGTCGTGAAGGCGAAGGTGTTCAGCGACCGGTTCTTCGATTCGCAGGTCATCACGGCGAACCTGACGCGCGAGTGGGTGCAGGTGGCGACGCCTGTCATCACGGCTCCGGCGTCGTTCGTCGGGACGGAGGCGAAGGTCGAAATCGCCTGCGCGACGCCGGGCGCTCTTGTCCGCTACACGGTGAACGGCAATGACCCCAATTCGCATTCGACGAAGTACACGGGGCCGTTCTGGGTGAAGAATTCCTGCATGGTCAAGGCCTATGCGACATGCTCCGACTACCTCAATTCGGAGGTGGCGACAATCTCGATCGCGAAAACCTGGTGCATCGGGGACACCATGGGGCGGCCGGATCACACCTTTGCGACGTCTGGCGACCAGCCGTTTGTCCGTGTGACGGACGACACGGCGTCGCTTGGGGAGTCCATGCGCTCGGGTACGGTCGGGAACAGTCAGCGGTCCGTCCTCTCCACGACTGTGATGGGGCCAGGTACGGTGTCTTTCCGCTGGAAGGTTTCCTGCGAGGAGGATGAGGAGCAGCATGACTGGGACCATGCGCTGTTCACCGTGGATGGCGTTGAGCGGGCGCGTCAGGATGGCGAGACCGGGTGGCTTGAGGTCTCGCAGGTGATTTCGGGCGCCGGCGAGCATGTCGTGGCCTGGACCTACGTGAAGGATGCCGATGAGGCGGGCGGCGAAGACTGCATGTGGGTGGCGGACTTCTCCTGGACGCCGGACGAGACGTATACGCACGAATCTGCCGCACCCGTTCCCTATGATTGGATTCGCCGGTACCTCCCGCATACCCCCGATGAATATGCCGCCTATGAGACGACGGTGCGTGAACTGGCGGCGAATGGACGCCAGACGGTGGAGGACTGCTATGTGGCGGGGCTCGATCCGACTGACGCGACGGCGGCCTTCTCGGCGAAGATCGAGATGGTGGACGGCGCGCCGAAGGTCACCTGGACGCCCGATCTGAACACGAATGGCGTAATCCGCACCTACAGGGTGCTGGGCAAGCCGTCTCTGGAGGATGCGGGCGACTGGCAATATCCCACGAACGCGCTTCATCGCTTCTTCAAGGTGCAGGTTCAGATGCCGTGAGCGTGCGAGGATGGTTTGCGAAAAATGCGATAACTTGCTTTTTTGCACACTATCGTATTGTTTGTGGAGCTATCGGTGTTTTGCATTCGCATTCCGTTCGCATTCCGTTCGCAAGGTGTTCGCAAACGTTCGCACCAATTGCGAATGAATGCGAATGGGGC
>JAKSOW010000042.1 GCA_024405395.1 Kiritimatiellia bacterium
CGTGCCGTATTTCTTCGTGGCGTCCACGAACTTCTTGGTGAGCGTCGCCGTGGCGCACATCCGCTGCATGAAGTTGAGCGCCGTGCGCTCTGCGGCCAAGATGCTGCGCGCATGTCCCGAGAACTCCAGAATCGTCTCGTTCGGCTTGACGAAAGATCCGTCCGGACGGAGAATCTTCACCTTGACGCGCGGATCAACCGCCTTCAGCACGGCCGCCGCCACGGTGGCGCCCGCCACCACGCACGGCACACGGGAGTAGATTTCCCCCGTGGCCTTGGCGGCGACGTCCACGAGCGCTTCGCTCGTGGCGTCGCAACGGCGACGAAACGACGTCTTCACGACATCGCCGAGATCTTCGTCCAGCGCAAGCTGCACTGCCGCGCGCGCGCGCGGTGACTTCATCACGTCCGTCATGGCTTGACCCGCCTCAGGCGTTGGCGATGAGTTCCCAGTTCATGTACATCATCGCCGCGACTGCGCCAACGGCAACAGCGGCAGCGAGAGACGCCAGGAAGGCCACCAGTGCCGCCACTTTGCTGGCACCAGAGGGGCCACTCTTGATGGGGGCTTCATTGAAATCAATGACGCCACCAGCCGACGGCATCGAATCGACACCATCGCTCTCGGATATTTCTGCTTTTTTCAGTTTCATGGCAGATGAGATTTTATCATAAACCACAGGGTTTGTGGATGGTAATTTAGCGTTTTCAGCACTTCACCGCAATGACCTTGCCACCCTTCTGCGCCGACTCGTGGGCCGCCGCGCAGAGTGCCAGGTTGTGGATGGCGTCCGCGCCCGTAAGCGGTTTCTTCGCCTGCACGGAGGCCGCATGACCTTCGATGAGCGTCTGGTAGATGTTCTGGATCTTCGAGGGCTTGACCGCCGTCACGGACTTGCCGTTGTCGATCTCCAAACGCTGGGTGATAGGCTCGTCGGCATAGCCCGAGAGCTGGAACATCGTGCCATAGCCACGCAGCGCGGCCTTGTCGCCATAGACTTCATAGCCCAGGTTCGTGAGCGTGCCGGCGAGGCCACCGCGCATTTCGCTGAACGCGCAGTTGACGCTGCCCTGCGTGCCATCGTCGAAGAAGAACTTGATGTATGCGCCGTCCTCGGCCTTGATCTTCATAATCTTCGGATAGTAGACGGCCGCAACCTTCGCGATCTTCTTGCCGAAGACGTACTCGGCCACATAGAAGCAGTGGCTGGCGACGTCGCCAATCGGGCCACCCATCTCCGCCACCTTCGAGCAGCGCCACGTGGCGGCTTCGGCCGGATCGTAGCCGTAGGCGAACTCCATGTGGAAGCAGCTGTCGTTGACCTTACCGAGCTTGCCGCCCTGCACAGTCTTCGCGGCCGCGACGTTCCAGGCGTTGTTGACCATCATGTGATCCACCGTGAGCGAGAGCTTCTTCGCGCGCGCCACCTTGTCCATCTCCTTGGCGTCGGCCACAGACGTCGCCATCGGCTTCTCGCTGATGACGTGCTTGCCGGCCTTCAGCGCGTCAATCGCGAGCTTGGCGTGCGAGGCATTGTTCGTGGCGATGTACACGGCGTCGATCGTGGGATCGGCGAAGACCGCCGCCGCATCCGCATACCACTGGAGGCCGAGCGCCTCGGCGGCCGCCTGGCGCGCCGGATGCATGGCGGTTGCGCCCACGAGCACAGCCTGCGTGAGTGGCTTGAAGCGCTTGACGTCGCAGGCGAAGCCTTCCTTCGCCACGCGGTTTTCCGCGATGCCGCCGAATCCGATGATCGCATATTTGACTTTGGCCATTGTCGTTGTCCTTTCGTTTGTGTTTCTCGTTGCGTGTTTTACTTGTTGAAGCCGTTGTGGTTCATGAACTCCCAAATCCGGTCGAGCCAGGTGTAGCTGCCCGTGCCGGGTGCCGCCTTGCGCTGGAAGCAGTGTGGACGCTTCACCAGCGTGTGCAGGTCGCCCTGAATGCCCATTCGACGCATCTGCTCCCAGCATTTCACGGAGTTCATCGCCGCCCAACCATCAGCATCGCCGTGGATGAAGAGCGTGGGGCAAGTGTCCAGATCGAAGGAAAACTCGGGCACCAGACGCGCCTCATCGGCATTTCCGCCCGTAACGTTACCCTTGTCCACACCGTCCGTGAGCGCATAGGCCGGGTAGATCGCCACCGCCCACTGGACGTTGCACGGCAGCTTGTCCAGTTTGTCGATCGGACAATAAGCACGGTGCCGAGCGGAAGTAGCCCCCATCAACGTGAGGTGACCGCCGGCCGAGGACCCCATGATGCCGATGCGATTGGGGTCAAGCCCCTTCGCCGAGGCTTCACTGCGCACGAGGCGGATTGCACGCTGCAGATCCTGCCAGGCCGTGGTATGCTTGGCGAGGCCACCCAGCGGACGCGGCGTGCGGTACCTCATCGTCACCACCGTCATGCCCTTGGCGTTGAGATAGCGCCGCGCCGGCGCCACCTCGAAACCGTCGGGGCCATTGCCCTTGTAGGCGCCGCCCGAATAGATGATCTGGATGGCCTTTGTCTTGAGGACCTTCGGCAGGTGCCATTCCAGATAGGGTCGGCACTGGTTCGTCTGCACGTCCGGCATCTTGCCCTCCGGCCAGATGTCCACCTTGGCATAAGAAGCGCGCGCCGCGTCGTCGGCAAACCGCGCCATCAGATCCACCCCTTCGCCGAGACGCCCGTCGTAGTTCATCTGGCGGATGAACTCCAGCGCACGGTGGAACCAGTGGTCATGCGCCGCCGCCTCGTCGCCCTTGTCCATGTCGCCGTGGAATCCGTGCGTGAGGCCACCGAAGATGTGCACTTCGGCCGGAATCTTCATGCGGCGCAGCTGACGGTAGATCTGCGTGGAACTCAACGGCGAATATTCGTCAAGCCCGCCTTGGAAGAGACACATCGGACACGTCTTCGCGTCAAACTTGAGTTCTGGCAGGAGCGTCACGTCCGGCGCGTCGCCTTCGCGCGCATTGGGCGTGCCGTTGCCGTCGGAGAGCACATAGGCCGGCGCCTGCGGAATCGCGAACAGCAGGTGGCACGGCAGTTGATCCAGCTCGTCCACCGGCGCATAGGCGGGCGTCAGTGCGCTGGTCGCCAGCAGCAGGAGCGTCTTGGCGCCCGCCGAGATGCCCGTGCCGCCGATCTTCTCGGGGTCAAAGCCGCGTTTCACCGCCTGCGACCGCACCACACGCACGGCGCGCTGGGCATCCTCCCATGCACTCTGATGAACGGGCAGGTCCTTCGGACGCGGCGTACGGTACGTGAGGTTCGCCACCGTGATGCCCGCATCCACGAATCGATCGATCGCCGGCTGCAGACGCTTCGCATCGCAACAACAGTTGAAGCCGCCTCCCGAAATCACCAGCACGCAAAGGTCCGTTTTGTTCGTTGGATTCGGAGCATACCACTCAAGGTAGGGACGCCGGAAATCGTCGGCCTTGAAGCCCGACGCCTTGGCCTCCTCCGTCTTCGCAGCAATCTGGTGTGCCTGTGAATCGGGCATCTTGCCGTCAGGCCAGATGTACTCCCGCTCGCACGGCATGGCCGACGGCGTCAGCGGGCCAAACGACGCCCAAAGCAAGCCGGATCCCAACAGCGCCAGCAACACAACCACGCGCTTCATCGTTTACCTCCCGATTTCTTTTCGGCAAGCGCCAGAAGCTCCCGCGCATGCTGCGCCACAACGCTCGTCAACTTGGCTCCACCCAGCATGCGCGCGATCTCGTCCACACGTGCCTCACCATCCAACTGACGGATGGCGCTACGGGTACGTCCGCCCGTCACCGTCTTGGCCACTGCGAAATGCCGTTCGCCGTACACGGCGCTCTGCGCCAGGTGCGTGATGGCAATCACCTGGTGATGCTGCGCCACGGCACGCAGACGCTCGCCCACCGCACGCCCCGTTTCGCCGCCGATGTTCGAATCGATTTCGTCGAAGACCAACACGGGGATCGCATCGTGCGCGGCCGTAACGGTCTTGACCGCCAGCATCACGCGCGCCACTTCACCTGTGGAGGCAATCTCCTTGAGCGACCGCGCGCTTTCACCGGGATTGGGTGCAAAACGGAAGTCAATCGCATCGCAACCCGTGGCATCAGGTTCACGCGCCCCGAATTCCACATCAAAGCCAGCCTTGAGGAACCCAAGCCCATGCAGTTCTTTGGTGATGGCCGCCGCCAGCTTCGTGGCTGCCTTCTTGCGCGCGGTCGTGATCGTGGCGCCAATCTTCCGCACCGTTTTTTCGGCGGCGACGATCTCGTCCGCCAACGCCGCCAGGCGCGCGTCCCGTCCCTCAAGGTCTGCCAGACGCGCGGCCTTATCGTCACGCAGTGCCAAAATCTCCGCCACTGTAGGCGCATACTTGCGCTTGAGGCGCTGCACCAGCGTAAGCCGGTCATCAAGGGCCTGCAAGGCCTCTGGGTCGGCATCGAGGCGCGACACGGAGTCATCCACCGTACGCGACAGTTCCTGCACGCGCATCGTGATCTCCTCCAGCTCCTCACGCCACCCCACGGCCGGCTCATGGTACTTGGCCATCTCGCCCAAACGCACCGACGCCACGCTCAGCGCATCCGCCGCCGAACCACCCTCGTCGCCGGAAAGCGCCGCCGCCACGGCATTGGCGCAATCCAGGATCTCAGCCGCATGCGCCGCCGCCGCATGGCGCGCAGGCAGCTCCGTCTCGTCCTCATCGGTGAGCGCGGCCGCGTCGATCTCCTCCACCGCGTAGCGCAGGCGCTCGCATTCGCCCGCCACATCGCCCACCTCGCCGGACAGTTCCTCCTGCAGCGTCCGCTTCGCAACCAGCGCCTGCCAGGCAACCGTGTAATCCGCAAGATTGATCTTGCCGTACAAATCCAGCAGACGCCGCTGAAACGCCTCATCCAGAAGCGACTGATGGTCATTGGGCCCATGCACATCCACCAGCAAGTGACCAAGCGCACGCAGCGTCTGCACGGTTGTCGTGGCATCATTGATCCACACGCGGCCACCGCCTGTCGCGGAAATCACCCGACGCACCAGCAGCACACCCTCTTCGCAGGCCGGCAATCCATGCTCCTCGAGAAAAGCCCCCAGTCCCGCACTCTCCTTGTCCTGCGGCAAAACGAATTCGGCGGCAATCCGAGCCTCCTTCGCCCCGTCGCGTACAGCTGACGCGTCAGCACGCGATCCAAGCACCAGCTCCAATGCCCCCATGAGCACGCTCTTGCCCGCACCCGTTTCACCGGTGATGATGTTGAGCCCGTCACCGAATTCCACGGTGGCGGCCTCGACGATCGCAAGATTGGATACTGTCAAACGAGACAACATGGTTCAATTCCAGAACGGTAGCCCGACTATTGCCGCTCGAAGTAAGGGAGATAGGAAAGCGGCACGTGTTCAAACGCGAGCGTCTTGGGCCCCTCGACCATCATGCCGCGGGCGTCTTTCCAGAGCCCGGCGGGGATTTCGATCGTTACCGCATCATCCGCCCGCACGACCGGCGCCACCAGGTACTTGGGGCCCAACATGAACTGCTGCATCCGGCGATCAAAACCCTGGCCAGGGAACTCGTAGTCCATGGCGCGCACGATGGGCTCACCCGTCTGCGCCGTCTGTTTCGCCAGCTCAAGAATGTAGGGGGCGAACTTCAGGTGCAGCCGCGTATACTCGCGACAGATGGCGCAGTTTTCCTTGGAGAGGACACGCCAAGGCGCAAGCGAGAACTGCATCATCGGCATCAGGGCCTGCAGCGCACAGGACCGCACAAAAAGCTTCTCGTCAATCGTATACTTGCCGTCGGGCGGATAACTGCCGCAATCGCCGCCGCCGATCATGTCCGCCACGCAATAGGGCGAACCCAGCAATCCCGCCAGCTCCACCTCGGGAATGATCTTCCGCAGATCAGACCAGGTGTGCAACTTGTCCTGCAGGCGCATCACCATCGGGCGCCCGCCTTGCTTCCATGACGTGCGGAACTCGTTATAGGGGAAGAACTTGGCAAACTTGCCGTAGGCGGCCACATAGTCGACGGCTTCCTGCTCAGGCTGCTGGAAACGGACATCGCCGCACAGCGCCGCCGCGTCGCCCGCATCAAACTTAAAGCCATCAATCTGGTAGCGGTCGGCGAAAGTCATGAGGCGATCGAGGAAATGGCCGAGCGCCATCGAATTCGTCAGATCCCACACCGCACTGCAGCCGCTCCACCAGCGAACGATTGCCGCCCCGTTGCCCTCGGCGCGGTGCAACAGCAGATTGCGTCCATTCGTCGACGGATGGTAACGCAGCTCCTTGTATTCGCGGCTGTCGGGCGACACGAAGTACGCCATCCAGATCAGCGACTTCCATCCCTTCTCGCGGATGCGCGCGAACATGCCCTCGGGATCGGGGAATGTCTCATGGTCGAACTTGAGTGATCCCTGATGCGACATCCACCCGCCGTCCATCATGTACACGCCGCACGGGAATCGATTGGTGGCAATCTCCTCGGTGTAGGCATCCACGGTCGCCTGGTTCATGCCGCGGATGTACATCTCGATCCAATTGTTGAACTGGGGCTTCGTGAAGAATTCGTCAGGCGGCACTTTCCCGTTGAACGGGAAGTGCGCGCGCATGGCGGCCAGATAGGCGTCCTTCAGCGTCTTGCCGGCCTCTACCGGCTGCACCTCCTCGACGGGGGATACGACGCGCAGCCAGCCATTGGAGAAGGAGTAGGTGAAGGGCCGCTCGCTCCAGACGTACCGCCCGGCCGACGACACCAAGAGCGGCATCACCGCGCCCGCGCAGTCGAAGGAAGCGAGATTGACGGCCTTGGCGTCCGCCGCATACGGCTGGCGAACGCTCTCCTTGAGCATCGCTCCGCGCCACGTTTCGTTCGTGCGCGGCGCGATCACCGTCTCAAACGGCGCGGCGACGGCAAACGCCGCCACCGCAACCGCAGAAGTCAAGGCCAGGCCCTTCATTCCGTTCTTCCCCTACGATTAGCAGCGGCCCTTGCTGCGCAGATACCAGATCGAGCCGCGCACGCTCTCAAGCGTCTTCGGGTTCGTCTCGCACTCCACGACATACCACTGCACGTTGTCGGCGTCCGTCGCCACAAAGAGCTTGTCCCAGTCGACGCCCTTGCGCGGCGTGCCATCCTCGTTATTGCCGGGACGGCCCAAGATGCCGGGCGCGCCCTTCGCGAAGACCTCCTTCGCGTGAATCGTGGGGCTGCGGCCAGGGAACTTCTTGAACCACTCGCACGGGTCGCCGCCCGCAGTCACGGTCCAGCCCACATCCTGCTCCATGCACACCGAAGCCGGCGTGTTGGAGAAGAAGTAGTTCCACATCGACGTGCCGTGCGTCTGCTCCTGGTGCTCCCACTGGTGATTGTGGTAGCCCACCTTGCAGCCACGCGCGGCCGCCATCTCGCCGGCCTTGGCGTAGAACTTGACGATCATCTCCCACCACTCGTCGCGCGTACCCTTCCAGTCCTTGCCCGGACGCATGCCGCCGCCGGGGCAGACGAGGTAATTGTTTCCGAACGTGAGGTTGAAGTCGATCGTATTGCCGATGTTCTCGGGGGCAAGCGCATCGCGGCCAATGTGCGTGCCGCACGCCACGAGACCCGCGTCGTCGAGCATCTTCTTGAGCTCGGAGGCGGTGATGGCCTTCTTGTCCTTCGTGTAGTAGCCGGCCATCTCCACGCCCTCGTACCCCATCTTCTTGAGGTCGGCGAGCACGGCAGGCAGGCCCACCTGCCAAATGAGCTCACGCACGGAGTAGAGCTGCACGGCCAAGCGCGTCTTGGTGCCGGCGTTGCCGCAGGAAAGGCAACCAGGAAGCGCCGCGAGACCCGTGGCGGCAAAGGCTGAGGTGACGAACGAACGACGCGATATCTGCATGTTTTTTCTCCTTAAGTTTGTTTCCAGACAAAATGGCATTTGGCGCCCTGGTTGGCGGCCACCATGGCGCTCCAATCTGCGCCGCGCTGGGCAGGCGGCATCTCGCGCGGGAAATAGAAATCGTCCTGATGGAGTTCGGCGACAGCCTCCCCCGGCGCGCTGCGCAGCAACACGTAACCGATATCTCCCCAATGCCCCGTGGAGGGCAGCGTGAGGTTCTGGAAGAGCTTCCGGCGCTTCCAGTCCGCCAGTTCAAACGACCGTAGCCAACGATGGTCGTGTCCTTGAATGTAGCCGGCCAGGCACGGCACATCCGCCAGCAGATTCTTGAGCGGTCTGCCGCACACTTCCAGTTGCGTGAACCTACCCTGAAAAGTCTCCGTCAGCGGATGATGCGCGCACACGAAAACGGGCCGTGGCCACTTCGGCAGCTCCGCGGCCAACCACTCCTGTTCAGCCTGCGGCAACTCGCCGTACACATGGTTGTAGCTCTTCTCGTCCACGCCCACCTCGCTCAGCGAGTCCATAAGCAGGAAGTCGCAGTCGGGCGTCTGCACCACAGACACCTGGCACCCCGGCACGCGACTCTGCGCGGCCAACCCCGGCCAGGCGGCGGAAAAGGTCTGGCGGTGGTCGTGGTTCCCCAGGGCCAACGCCAGCTCAATGCCCGCATCCGCCAACTGCTTCAGCGGCACGGCGCTCGCGGCATAGTCCTGCGGATCGCCGCGATCCCAGGCGATGTCACCCAGAACCAGACAACGCCGCGGGAGCGGATCCATCTTGAGGATCTCCGCCACCAGTTTCGCGAAGCGCGGACCCTGATGATGCTGTGGCTTGTCGGCCCGTCCGTTGATATGCAGATCCGAGACCAGCAACGTGAGGTGGTCGTCGAAATCGGCCGCGCTCTTCGTGAAGAACGGCAATGACCACCCCCTCGCGGGGACGGCGGCACCTGTGGCCGCCGCGCCCGCGAGGAACGTACGGCGGGAACAGGCGAGACGGGCAGGCATCAGGGGACTACTCCTCGAACACCACGCGGAAGCCCACGTCGAAGACACGCTGCCAGGCCTCGTAGCCAAGGCGGTAGGAGCTTGTGCCATCGCGCGGACGCGACGCAAAGCTGCCGCCGCGCACGGTCTTCTTGGCGTTCGGATTGCCCGCATTGCGGCCATCGCCCTCAACATACGGATACGGCGCATAGTCGCTGAGCGTCCACTCCGCGGCGTTGCCGTGCATGTCGTAGAGGCCCCAGCGGTTGCAGTTGGCGCGGCCCACGTAGTTCAGGCAGAACCAGTCGTCCTGGAAGCGTTCGTCGTGGAGCGGATAGTTCTGGTCGATGCGGAACGGCTTGCGGTTGCGGATGTTGCCGCCGCCGTCGAAGCCCACCACCTGATAGCGCGTGTCGCGGTCCGCGAAGTTCGCGAACTTCGAGAAGTCGTCATCCAGACCACCCCACGGGAACGGCGTCGCCGTGCCCGAACGCGCGGCCCATTCCCACTGCGCCTCCGTGGGCAGCTCGGCCTTCACGCCGCAGGTCTTCGAGAGCCAGGCGCAGAATGCGCGCGCCTCGTTCCAGGACACGCGCACCACCGGCATACGGCGGTGATTGCCGACGTGGCCCGGGAAGACGTGGTCCTTGCCGAACTCGTCCTGATAGCGCGAGTCGTGCTCGGGGTCGAACACATTGTACTGGTCGTTGCGGATCTCCATCTCGGAAATCCAGAACGGCTTGGCGATACGCACCGCCGCGCACGGCCGCTCGTCCGGATAGCCCGTCGTCGAACCCATCACGAACTGGCCCGCGGGAATGCGGCGGAAGGTGATCGACTGGCCCTTGCCGATCTCGATCGTGCGCGTGGTCACAGGCGCGATCTCGGTGATGGCGCCCAACTGCGCATCCGCGCTCTTGAGCACATCCAGCGGCCACACGCTCGCTGGCAGCAGGCTGTTGGTGGGAATCACCTCACGCGGTCCCGGCGCCACGGCCTTCACCTGGCGGTTGGAGACGATCGCCGCATAACGGTCGAACTCAGCCTCGGGATTGTCGTCCACCTTGGCATACTTCTTCTGCAGCTCCAGGCGGCGTCCCACCTGGTCGTTCTGGTCCACCCACATGAAGCCCGCACGCTTCTTCGGATTCTTGGGATCAGGCGCCTCGCCCGAGTAGGCCGGCGGATTCCACTTGCCGTGATAGGGCGCGTTGAGGTCGATCCACTCGTAGATCTTGAGGTAGTCCGCCTGCGCCATCTGAACGCCGTGGTGGCCCTTCTTGAGCATCTGCACGAGCGGCGAGGTCGAGGCGTGGTAGTCCATCTGCGGCAGGAGCGTCTCCTCGGACTCCGGGCCCGGACGGCGGATGTACGGATGCAGCATGCGGTAGGCGGCCTCGGGCGTGTTCATCACCAGGCGCTTGCCACTCAGCTTGTAGTCGGTGAAGCGGCCCACCTTGACCTCCTCGGCGCCGCCCTGGTCGCACTTCGCCAGCGGCGACTTCTCGGCGTCGCCATGGCACCCGAGGCAGTATTTCTGCACCACGGGGAACATTTCGGTGGCGAAGCCCCACGGACGCACGCCATCGGCGTCCAGCGGCTGGATCTTCTGGATCTTGCCGGCGAAGTACTTGTCGTCGGCGATCGTGCGCTTCGTGTGAACCGACGTGCGGTTGTCCTCGTGGCAGCCCGTGCACGAGACGCGCTCGCCCGGCATGCCGACGATCCAGGAGCGCATGAGCTGCACGGCGCGGCCCTTCTCGTCTATCGGCTGCACGGAGACCGGCGTGTTCGCCGGGAGCTCGAAGCAGCAGCTGCCGTCGTCCTCGATGTCCACCGTGCCGAGCGGACGCTTCACGTCCCAGCTGGACTCCACGCGGTCGCGGTAGTCGCCCTTGATCCAGCCCGTGGACGAGTGGCCGCCCGTCTTGTGGTAGTTGTAGTGGTAGCTGAACAGGCGCAGCTTCTTGACCGTGCCGCGCGGGATGCCGTTGAGGCCCGGACCCTTGTAGATGTCGGCGATGTGCACCGAGCAGGTCTTCTTCGTGAGGTCGCTGCGGTCGGGGATGATCGGCGGGCGCTTGCGCGCCGCAAACGGCCGCGCATCGCAGTAGAGGCCGTCCTCGGTCTCGGCAATGAGCGTGATGTTGTCGAAACGGTCCACGAGATAGAGGCCCATAAGCGAAGTGGCCGAGCCCTTGACGGTCGCCAGCACATAGTTCTTCGACAGCGGGAAGGGATGCGTGAAGAAGGGCTTGCCGCGGGCGAACTGGTTCTGCGTGTAGGGATCGGCCATGTCGCCCTCCACGTCCTTGCCCCAACCGGGGAATTCGTGGGCGAGACCAGTCTTCTCCTTCGGGAACACCTTGAACGGAATGCGCAGCGTGTGGCGCGGCGGACCCCAGTCGCGGTCCGGCGGGTCATACACGACGGGATAGCCGCGCGCCAGCGTGGGGTCCACCATGAACATGCGGCCCACTTCGGCGCGGTCGTGGTGGCCGCCGCCGATCATCGTGATCAGGTGGGGGTCGCCCGGAACGCTGCGCGCGCAGTAGAAGAAGGTCGGCACAAAGGAGTTCGAGCCCCAGACGGCGAGCTGGCCGACGCCATCGGGATTCATCGTCATCAGCACGCGGCTCCAGTAGTGCGGCTGATCGGAATATTCCCAGCGCGTGTAGAGGATGCGGCCGTCATGCGTGATGGAGGGCGTGTAGTCGGAGTCCTGCTCGTAGGTGAGCTGCCGCACTTCGCCCGTCTTGCGGTCCACGCGGTAGGCCACGGCCATCGGCATATTGCCGTCTTCACAAGGCAGGAACTGATAGGCGGCCGTGCCGAGCATCACCACCTGGTCCTTGTTCGGCAGATAGCAGGGCGACCACCACTGGATGTCGTATTTCCCGTCCTCGGGCGAGACGAGCGTCGGCTGTTGCGAGCCGGCGGCGGGGATCTCATAGATGCCGAAGAGGTTGTTCGTGCCCTTGTAGCTTGTGAAGATGATACGCGAGGCGTCGAAGTCGAGGTCCAGGTCACGCACGATCGAGGTCTTGTCCTCGGGCTTGTAGAGCACCTTGGTCTGGAGTTCGCCGCGGAGATTGGAAAGCACGACAATCTCGTTCTCGAAACCCGTACGGGGCGCCACCATGTGGTTCTCGGCGTTGAGGCCGGTCATGCCGCTGCCGCGGCCGCCGAATGCGCTACGCGCGCCGTTGATCTTGCGGTGCACGCAGAGGATCTGGTCAAAGTCGAGGATTGGGTTCGCCAGCATGGCGGCACGATAATCGGCCACCAACTTGACGGCCTCGTCCTCGGAAAGCTTCTTGCCCGTGGACGCAGGCGGCGTGATGCCGACGGCAACCTCCGCCTTGAGCGCCTCGCGCACGTCGCCTTCGGCGGCGATGAGAGCCTCGATCTTGGGTGCCCACTTGGCGTAGTCGTAGCCGGCCGTCCCCTTGAGGTCGTCCAGACAACGACGGGCGGCATCAGCCTTGAAATAGCGCAGCTGTTCGGCGGCGCTTTTCACGGCCGCGGCTTCGGCCGCGACCAACGGAATCGCAACGACGGCACACGCCGCCGCTAAAAGGGCTTTCTTTTGCATGATTGTAATTATCTCAAAAGTCTGGACGGAAGTCAATCGCTTATGACCTATCCGGTCATTGCAGGCGGATGTCATAGGCAAGGGCCAGCCCGTCACAGGCCAGTTCTAGGCGATCCCCGTTCTGAATGAAAGCGGGAAGGACACCCTTTGCCTCGAGTTCGCAGGATCCGACCGACTGAACCTCACGTCCTGCGGCCTGCAGGGCGGAAAGATCCAGTATGGCCCGAAACGGTACCGAATCCGGCAGCGGCGTAAGACGGAATGTCGTCGTCGAACGTCTGGACAACAGGAACGCCCCGTCCGTCACAATGCCGCCGAAATCCACCATCCTCCGCGCTGCGTTCACGCCCAAGGCTCGCAGTCTTTTCGCATCCCCCTTCTGCCCCCGACTCGGCGGTCGGGCATCCACAAACCGATACCCTGGCCCTGAGGACCATCCCACGCGTATGCCGTCCAACGTCTCCACGGCGGCCTCAAAACCGCCGCCGGCCTTCGCATGGAAACCATAGGTCGGAAGCTCATGGCCGCCGTCAAGACGCCAAACCGCATTTGTCTCACGATTGGCCCATACGACTCCCCCACCCGCAAACACGGCTTGCTGCCGGTGAAGATTGTCTCCGCAAAAGGCAAGACCCGAAAATTCCATCCGGCCGAGCTGGCCGCACACATCATGCAGCATCCAATACGTGCGTGCGGTGATTCGGCCAAAAGAAGGCCCCATTGGAACGCGTCCGCCAATTACCGTAGTGCAGAGATAGTCGTCCGAGCCATAGCCATGCAGTTCCCGATCGCCGGCGTTGCGGTCCCTGGGATCATCGTTCGCGTAGCGCCCACCGAGACCGCCACCAAAGAGCAGCATCTTACCGTGCGAGACTGCATCATGCCAAGGCACACGCTCCCCATCCGCGAATGCTGCGCCCCAAGCGACATAACGGGGCGAATAATGGTCCGCTTCGCCGGCATCCACATATCCGATCTGCGAATCACTTGCCGCCTCGCTCACCATCACCGCATTGGAGACGCCATAGACCTCACGCGCCTCGCACCAGGCCCAGCACCATTCCTTGAGGTTTTCGGCAACCGACGTGAAATGACCACGATAATCATACGTGTCGCGTGCCGCCGAGGCCGTGAACACGTCGATGAACAGCGCCTCGGGATGGAATCCCTTCCGCTGTAGAGCCAGATTCGCCTTAAGTCTTGGATGAATTGCCGCCGGGAGCCAGCGATAGCTTAACGACCGTATGCCAGGATTGTACCAGGCCTCCAGCGGTGTACCGTCCGGGTTGAACGCAAACAGTCGATGGGAATAGCCTTCGGCGTCCGGATAGAAATCGACATAATTGTCGTGAATGGCGAAAAGATAGCCGACCTCCTTCGCCGCCTGGCGCATTTCCATGAAATCACCGAAATTGCCCCGAGGCGGATAGACTTCCGGAAGACGCGCGTCGTACCCCCAACGCTGCCAATTGTGCTGAATGTAGAGCACATCGTCGAGACCGTACTTCTTCGCCCGTCGCAACGCCTCGCCCTCCCGACGATATTGTCCCGACCAATCATCGATGCAGATGCGGTCTTTCATCGCCCCGATTCCCGGCGAGGCCCGGTAACCGCTTGCGTCGGCAAACCGCACCGCCGCATCAAAGGCGCCTTTCGCCGAAGGCGTGAACATGAACGTCACATCATTGTGCGCAACCAGACGGGCCAACCGATTGGAGGCATTGACCTCGAATTCATCTGGCGGCACATCCGTCGCTTGAACCAGGGATAGGCCATTCGCGAAGTCCATGCCCACGTGGCGCGTCGAGAGCACAAACCCACTGTTGCGAAAGGTGAACGCCTTCAGGTTCTCCCATACGTTCCCCGTGCCAAGATAGACGCGCTGGGCAGGCAACGAAACGGGTCCTGCGGCCACCCGCGTGAGGCGAGGTCCCCCATCCAGCTGAGATTCCCCGACAACTGTCCGCCAGGCCACCTTCAAAGTTCCCTTCTCGGCCGAAACATCCACCTGCACATCAGGACGCCCCACGCAACAAAGCAGCGGCTGTCCATCCAGCTCAACCTCAAACCCCCGCTGCACAACAGTCCGCTCGCCATCGGTGAAGGCCAACACCGCATCAAGGATCCCCGCAGGGCCAAGGACAACCCCCGCCCCATAGGCCACGCCTCGCGTCTCCAGCCGATAGACGCCCTTCTCGGGATCAGACACACCCCGAAGGGCCCGCTTGGCCTTGTCTGTCGCCATCGTCTCCCGTACACGCCATCCTGCCTCCGTGGGGACTGAAGGAAGATCGCCCACATCCAGAAAAAGATCGCCCCAGGCATGGGAGTCAAAGACTGTGTTGTTCTTCGGACCCGGGTCACCCGCCAGACGCAAAACAATCGCGCGCCCCGCATAGGCGGAAAGATCCACCGCCGCCGGATGCCAGCATCCGCTCTCCGGCATGTGTCGCCGATACAGCTCCACGAAATCCGCCGCCGCCGCATCCTTCACGAGCACACGCACCGTTACGCCATCGCCTGGATTGCGCGGTTTCCCGACATCCGACAATGCCGTGGCGAACCTGAAGTTCACTTTCTCCTGAGCCGGCAAGGTAAGCGGGAAATCGGCCATTACTTCGCCCGCCCCATTGGCATAAGGCGGATGGGCGGCAAAGCCGATCTTCCGCGACGCCGTCCCCGAGGTTCCCATTCGCCCCGTCGGACGGAATACGCCCCTCGATTCGGGATCTGCGCCGGACGGATCGTCAAGTGTCCAGAAACGCCCCTTCACCTGAACACCCACCGAGTAGGGGAATCCTTCGTCCAGCCGCCACCTACCACATGTCAATGGACCATGCCGCATCGTCGCCGTCGAGAAGGCGCGATTCGTCGTACATGCCCGGAAGACCGCGATCGGGTGGAGATTCGTCGTCGCCGTCGTAAGCTGCGCATGAATCGGATAAAGGGCGGGCAACACCGTAGGCAGTGCCTGCGCCTTAAAGATGAAGTCCCGGGCTTCTCCTGACGCCAACGCCACATGGGCCGTGGGCGACGCGACAGTCCAGTCTTCGTTCATCCACACCGCAAGATCACCTGTGACCGTCTTCGGCGAGCCATTTGACACCGCCACGACAATGGGCGGGAAATTGGTTGCGTCAAAGATCTTTACGTTGATCTTGCGGCGATCACGGTCCACCTTTGCCGGACGCGGCCCCTGATCCAATCCAACGATGGTAACGCAAATGCCATTTGCCTTCGCCGTGGGCGGTGCATACGCCAACGCCTCTACCGACCATCCACAGGCCACCAGACCCAGAATGGAGCAACCCACATATCTGACCAGGGCCGACATCTGCACAGGAATCGTTGGAGTCTCAGGGCACGGCAGGGCGCAATGCAACTACGCCACTTGCGCTCGGCTTTTTGCAGATGGCCCTGCCAACGCCTTCCGTCCCCACGACAAGCCCATTCACGTTCATCGTCAGCTTTTTCATTTTCGGCGCCTTGCCCACCGGAGTAATGGCCTCATTGGTGTAGTAAAGCTTGAAGCTTCCCTTGAAGATGCCCGACTTGGCCGTATAGGACAGCTTCAGACCCGAGGCATTCGGCCGTGCGGCATCGCCTATGCCCAGCAGTTCGTATGCGGCAGGATTCATTCCCTGGATCTTCTTGTACTTGAGGCTCGGCACTGCACGCATACTCCATTTCGTTCCTGAGACGGTTATGATCTCGCCTATAGGCAGAGCCGCCTCCAGACAATCAAACCCAGCCACCGCAGGCGGCGAAAATTCCGACAACGCAAATTTCAATTGGGATTTCGATATGCTGCCGCCCACAACATCAGTCTTCACAATCCATTCGCCCGCAGACGTCGACAACACGCCATGGAATCCCGATTCCCCCATCGTCAATTCCAGCGTCCCCAGTTTGCTGACGGTAATCCCCGTTTTCGACTGAGGGACATCCCCAACCGGAATGTCAACCGCCTTTATCGAATACTTGCTCCCATCCAACATCACAATCTGCCCTGATACCTTACTGACAAGCTTACCCTTGTTCTCCTTCCCGACTTTAAGCGACACGGAGCCGAGGACTTTTCCGCTAGAATCCCGCACTGTTCCCACGTAGGGCGCCACACCATTGAGCGCCTTGAGAGGATGAAAGGCACCCGTGACAATCGACTCAGGATCTTCAACACCCTCGAACTCACCAGGGCCATCTGAACCCTCTTTGGGTAGTTTCGACACACGATATTGAGCCACGCCCCGATACGTATTGATCAGCGTGCGCCGGTTGTCGTTGACGGCCGTCCCCAGCACGCAGCCCTTCCATGTCAGTTCGGGTGAAGAGAAGAAGGGAGCCGGTTCAAACCGGTAGTCGTCGTTAGCCTCCCCATTCGGGCCCAATCCGCCATAATTGTAGGCCATTATCGTGTAGTATCCCACACCTTCCTTCCAGAAATAATAGGCCGACGAATAGGGGTAGAGCTGCGGCCCAAGCTCTGAACCGGCCACTTCTTGCCAATGCGTCCCAGTCCACACGGCGCCAGGGAAATCCGCCGGATTGGCACATCCCGCATCCGGATGACCAGCGCCCATGTTATGCCCAATCTCATGCAGCAGCGTACTTCCGTCATTCTCGGCCTCGATACTGCAGATGTTGTAGGCCCAATCGCCAAACAGGGGAATCAGACTGGAGTCCCGATCAAAATCCGGCATGCCGGTGTAGGCCTCCAACGAGTATCCCGTGCCAATTGTCCCATTCTTGCCATTGGCGACAAAGATCGAGACGATGTCCGCGCCCACCTCTTCGCGCTTTTTCGCGACTTTCGCCAGTTCCCCCGTCGCCACCACGTGCCCATTTTCGTTGATGAATCTGTCGAGGTTCTCTCCCAGCCCGCCAGTGGACAAATCCACGTCCAGCGTAACCACACCAGCAAGACGAAAATGGAAATAGTCCAGCAGAAGCGAATTCGCAAGATATTCATTCATCTTGTTGATCTGACCCTCGGAAAAGGTCTGAACCGATCCCTTCCCCTGAGACGCCAACCAATTGACGGCACGCCGATCATAGGCCAACAGGACGTCAACAACATCCAGCTGCGATTCTACGGTACTGGCAATCGCTGCACGTGTCTTCGCCTGCAGAGCCCGTATGCGCGGCGCACCTACCCGCGCCGCAAATGCGCCCGCTGCCGGGTGGCGGACTTCGCAGACGCCACACGCCCAGGCGTTTACCGTCAGAAATCCCAACAGTAAAATTCCCCATCTTTTCATTAAGCGCTCCATATTGATTCACACCCCCAAAAATCTAATGCTTCGGGTACTGCTAGGCGCCAACAACCACATGCACAGGCCCGATTGCCTGTAATTCTAATCCATCTGGTCGCCAAAGTCAACCCAATCATTTTATCAAACAGATGCCTGTAGTCTTCATTTCGCCGGCATCACTCGGCAGGAGACACCGAAAGGTGGACCGTTCGGCTGGGGTAGGCGGGACTTGTGGGCACCGCGGTGACCGTGTGCCGTCCAGGCACGAACGACACCGTAGGGGCGTGACCTCCCGAACCCACAACCTGACCATCCACGAACCAACAGACGTCCGCCGGCTCCGCCGCCAGCGTGAAGACGACATTCGTCTGCCCGAACTTGACACGGTAGTCGCCCGGGCCGGGCGAAAGAATCGTCGTCGTGGCCGGGCGGCACGCGGCGGCACGTGCGGGCGTGGCTGCAGGCGAATTCAGCCGTGGCAAGGCCGTCGCAGACGGCCACGTCGGCGGCGATCGGCCTTCGTAGAGCAGCTCGAAGATCTCGGCGACGGCCGGCGCGGCCAATTCAGCCCCCACCAGATGTGGTGACCGTGCACCCGACTTGTTGCCGAACCACACCCCCAGCACCCATTCGGGCGTACACGCGAAACACCAGGCATCGCAATTGTTGTTGGAGGTGCCCGTCTTCCAGGCAATCGCATGCTCGGTACCTGGCAAGGCCCGCGTGCGCAGCATCCCCAGCACCGCCTGCTCAGGCGCGTTCGTCGAGGCCGCCAGCGTACGATAGGCCCGCGTAAGGTCAACCAGACGATACCCCGCGCTCCCCAGTGCCAAGGCGAGACCATTGGTGCGGATCTGATCCTCGCACACCAGTCCCCGCCGTTCGAAGGCCGCCGTCACACGCCGCTCACCCAGCTGTGCCAGCAGACGGATGACAGGCGTATTCAGCGAATGCGACAACGCGTCCGAAGCCGAAACCTCGCCCCGATAGGAGCCGTCGTAATTGCCCGGCGCATATCCGCCCCAGCGTACGGGCGCGTCCAACAGCACACTCTCGGGTCCGATCAGTCCGCCCGCAATCGCCTCCAGATAAATGAAGGGCTTGAGCGTGGATCCGGCGCTGCGCACGCCACGTGCCGCATCGTACTGACCGTCTGGCTTGCGGTCGAAGTCAAGCGTGCCCACATAGGCCCGGGTCTCGCCGGTGGCGACGTCCAGCAGCACGGCCGCCGCGTCCTTCACATCGGGCACACTCACCAGCCGCCGCGCGAGCACGCGCTTGATCTTGGCCGTCAGTTCGCTGTCGTACGTCGGCAATATTCCCTTCACGAAAAGCAGTTCCTTGGCCTCGCCCAGCTTTTCAAAGGGTGCCTTCTCCCGGAAGTCCCGATAGCGCAGACGCTCCGAGGTGAAGATCCGGTCGGCCTCCGCGGTCGTCATCTTCCCCGCATGCACCAGCGCATCCAGGACACGCCGCTGGCGCCGCCGCACAGCCTCAGGATCGCGATCGGGACGATAGCGATTCGGTCGCTGGGGAATGCCGCAGAGCACACTGGCCTCCACCACCGTGATCTCTTTTGCGTGCAACCCGAAATAGTACAGCGCCGCCGCCTCGATTCCGTACAGCTTTCCGCCGTAGGGTATGTTGTTGAGGTACGCCTCCAGTATCTCGTCCTTGGTGTGCAGATACTCCATCTTGCGGGCCTTGGCGGCCTGGAGGAATTTGCGGGCGAACGATCGACGGCGCGGCGCGTAATCCATTCCCGCCACCTGCATCGAGATGGTGGAGGCCCCCGAGAGGATGCGGCCGGCGAACAGATTCTGGAACAGGGCACGTGCCGCCGCCCGATAGTCCACGCCGCCATGCGAATAGAAGCGCGCGTCCTCCGTGTTGAGCATCAACCTCACGACTTCGGGCGAAACGTCCAACAGCGGCACGTCAAAGCGCCACTCGTGGTTGTAGGTGCGCGCGTAGTGGAGCACCCGCCCCGCACGGTCTCGCCACACCTGGACCGACGTGCGCGCCTTCACCGCCGGCAGCGGGTCCGCCACCACCAGCGGCGCGCCGAACCACACCATCAGCGGCAGCGCCAGACACGCTGCAAAGGCGACGCCGCAGACGCGGACTCTACTCCACGCGGAAGACGCCATCGCCCTCGACACCACCACGGAAGTCGGGATTGTACATGTCCTCGATCGTGATGCCGGGCACGGCATAGACACCCGGCGTCACGGCGCGTGCCCGATAGACCAAGCGATATTTGCGGTTGTTGGGCTGCTTCCAGAGCACGCCGAACCAAAGCCAGCGGTCATCGCGCAGCTCCGCCTGACCCACCGGACGCACAAACGCCGCCGTGTCCGCGGCATCCTCATCTGCCGCATAGATCTTCGACCGCGTCTCGAACGTGCTGTCCTCCAGTTCAAGGCCACCCGGCAGCAGATCGGCCAACACGGCGTTCTCCACCTTGGCAGGCGTCTCAAAGACGATCTCCACCGTCACAAGCTCGCCCCGCTTCGCGGACGCAATGGGCTGGCCCTGTTCGTCCAGATACCGGCGCGTCAGCGCAATGGGGCTCGGCTTCGGGAACGGCTTCTTCGGCACACCCGTCGTCGCGATGCGCACAAACTCGGCCGAGGTCGGCCACTTCACGCCATTGAGGAAGGACGCGAGGCCAGCCGCCGCCCAGGCGTTTTCCTGCGTCGTGCCCCAGGCCGAGCCATCACCCCGCAGCTTCGCGTACAGGCGGGCGACAAGCGGCAACAGAGCACTGCTGTCTTCCGCCAGGCCCGAATGCGCCGAGATGAACAGCGCCATGCCCATGCGACGCACGGTCTCGCCTTCCGTCTCCCAGGCCTTAGCCGTCACCGCGGCGTCACGCGCCGCCAGTCCTTCGGCCGCGTAGCCGCCCCGCACCAGCGCCGAAGCCGCCAGATAGGTGGCCCAATCCGGCTTGTCCAGGCGGGCGACGTTGCGTGCCGGGTTGAGGAAGCGCTCGTCCTTGGCAACGGCGAGCGAATAGGCCGCGTAGGCCCGATTTTCGCGATTGGCGTCGCGGGCGTCATTGGCGACTTCCGCCAGCCAATCCAGCAGTTCACGGCGACGGCCGCCGTCCAATTGGATATGGCCGCCCTTCTCGGCTTCGAAGAGGAAGTGGCAGGCAAAGAGCGAGCCCTCCGTCCAGACCGTATCGCCACGGGGCCACATGGCGAATCCGCCACGTGCAAGCCGCATCTGCATCACCGCGCCATAGGCGACCTCCAGGCGCTGACGCGCCATCGCGCGCTCCGCCTCCGAGATGAGCTTCAGCGCCATCAGATCATCGGCCACGAGGAACGGGAACGCCGCGGCGCACGTCTGCTCCAGGCACCCGTACGGATAGGCGTTGAGCCACGCGAGCGAGTCGCGGACCACCAGCGCCGGCGAGGGGGCGCGGTCCACGACGCGCTCGGCCTTGACCCACTCCTCCTCAACCGGCGGCAAGGTCGGCAGCCCATTCGTCGCGATCAGATACGTCACGCGCGTCTCGGCGGGTACGCGCGGACGTACCGTCACAAACGTCTCCGCCACGATCTTTTCGCCGCCCAAGGTCAGCGTCACGGGAAGTCGCACCGCCGTCAGCTGCGCCGTCTGCGCCACCACGACCTTGAATGGCACCACCTCGCTGCGGCCCTTGCCCAAGATGCCCTTGCAGGAGACCGCATCCCGTCCGTCCGCGGCAAAGCCCTCGGGCAAGGTGAGGGCGAGATTCCACTCGCCTTCGGGGAGGTCGTGGTTGAACACCTGCGCCGTGAGCGTGAAGGCGTCTCCCGCCGTCACGAAGCGCGGGGCGGAAAGGAGCGCCGTCGCCGGATGGCGCACGGTCATTTCCGTGTCACCCGCGCCCACGGCCTTCTCGTCCGTCGCCACCGCCATGAACCGCAGGGCGCCCGTGAAGTCGGGCAGCTTCACCTTGACATGGGCCGTTCCGGACGCCGGAACCTCGATCGGCGGCAGGATCACCCGCGCCGTCTCCTTCTGCTTCGCGTTCGAATCCCGACGATTGAAGCTGATCATTGCGCAATCGTCGGCGCCGCCACCAATCTTGCCGTTGGGCAGGATCTTGAGATCGGGATAGATGGACGAATAGAGATCGTGGGCCGAGAACGGAACGCCAAAGTCATGCGCGAAGAAATAGGCATGGGGATCCGGCGTCTTGAAAGCGGTGAGCGCAAGCACGCCCTCATCCGTTGCCGCCAGGCGCACACGCCCCGCACGCGGATGGCCCGCCTTGTCCTTGAGCGTCACGGCAATCTCCGTCTCGCCCAGCGGACGCACCGTGGACGGCGTCTGAATCGTCACATCCAGTCTGCGCGAGGCCGTCGCGTCAACGGCCAGGCACGCCAGGCCGGAAAGCCGACGCGGTGCGGCCGCGTGCTGCTCCGCCACAAACGTCAGCGCCGCATAATGGCAGCCCAGGGCCGTGCTCGGCACCGGCACGCGCACCGTGTTTTCGCCCGGCACCACAGGCGCGGAGACGCCGCGCGTCAACGCACCCGCGCCCGACACCACATAGACATGACCCGTGCACGGCACGGCGAAGGTCAGCGTCGCGGTGTCGCCGGGCGCATAGGCGTCCGCGTCGGCGCGGATCTCCAGCGCCGCGGGACTGGTGGAACGCTCGCCCACCTCACCGGCCCAATGCCAGAAGTCATAGGTGGTCTTCAGCTTGTCGCCCAACTTCGCCGTGAGGATGTAGCGGCCGGCCGGCATCTCCTTGCGGTCGAAGGCTACACGGCCACGCCAGGTGACGGCATTCGCCCCGAGCGGCAACGGAACCTTGCGCGCCAGCTTCGGCATCACGTTGCGCGTTTCGCGCCATTCCACTTTGTAGCGTGTGCCCTCGCGGACATAATGGCTCGACCACTCCACTTTCTCGAAGGTGAGCGCAATTTCGTTTTCGGTCTCGTTGATCACCACACCATCCGCCAGCGCCGGCAGCAGCGCAAGGTCAAAGGCACGCGCTTCGCCAGCGGCTGCCTCGCCGTCTTTGACGCCCAGGAACCGATCCGTCGGGAACGCCGTCAGATAGCGTGTCGTCGAAACGGCGCGTCCGCCGGGTTCGGTAACGGCGACTTCAGCCACCAGCCCCACAGGCGAGAAGGCCTGCGCAATGCCCTGCGCGGCCACGCCGGGATAGGTCACCTGGAACTGCCCATTCGAGACCGTTCCCGCACTTGTGAACTTGACGCCGCTGTTCTCAGACTCCGCACCAACCGTCCACCCCTTCCAATGCTTGGGATCGCGTCCTTTGAGGAGACGCCCCGCAAACCGCCAGTCCGCCTCGTCCACGGGTTCGCCAAAGTAGTACTTGGCCCCGCCCACGAAGGGGATGGGACGATCCAGCCCCACCCACGACAGCGCGGGCGTCGTGAGATCCAGACGGAAACGGTCCGCCACAAACGCAGCCACGCGCATCGACAGCTCGCCGATCTCGTCCTCGCCCAGCCGGCAAACGACACGCCACTGTCCCGTCGCCGCATTCGCGGGAATGGACCACTTGGCCGAGGCGAAGCCAAAACGATCGCAGGTGACGCGCTGCGTGGCCACCTTCGTGCCCTCGCGGTCATGGAGTTCGAGATCCAACACGGCGCCGCCAAGTACGGTGGCCCCCTGTTTGGCCGGACCACGCGCAAAAACCGCCGAGTCAAAGGACTCTCCAGGACGGCACAAATCCCGTTCCGCGAAGACAAACGCCCGTGCCTTGCCGAAAGTGCCGTCAAACGTGCTCTGCACCCGCACGGAATCGCCGTCCATCTTGAGATAGGCTACATCATCCGCCGTTTTGGCAAGCACACCCGTGATCTGATCCCGTTGGGCGTCATAGGAGGGATCAAAGGCCACCAGAACACTGCCGTCCTCGCGCGTGACGCCTGTGGCGGCAATGCGGTTCTTGTGGCTGAGGAAGGTCACCTCGCACCCCGCAACCGGCGTACCGTCAGAAAGGCGGTTGATGGCGGCAAACGCCATCCGACCCTCGCAGTCGTCAAAAGTCGCCTGAATGCCCAAATCCGTAAGCGCAAAGTAGAACTCGCCGCGAATCTTCTCTCTTCCTCCCCACCAGCTCCGCTTCTCTACATCCGACTGGACAAGGACCCGATAGACACCCGCACAACGATTGGTGAGCACCTTGTCGAGTTCCAGCATGTGGTTGGCCAATTCGCCAAAGGGCGCGGACAGGCGAACCGTCTTCTTCGCCACCTCCTCCATGCGCGCATTGGCCTCCCAGCTTTCAAGGCGGTAATAGTTGAGATTGTTCTCGAAGGCACGGAAGACGGAGACCTCCAGATTGGTGACAAAACGCGACTCGAGCGGGAAACGCAGCCCTTCACGTCCCTTGACGGGGTAGTAGAGCCCCGACGACAGAAGATGCATTTCCGGCTCCAGACGCGGCGTGCGCACGCTCAGCTTGACCTCACGCCCCAACGTGCGCCCATCTGGGGTTGACCAGTCCTTGGAGAACGTCGCGGTGTAGAGCGTGTCGGGGTTGAATTCGCCATTCACATGTACCACGTTTCCAGCTACGCGAAAAGACGTCTCCAACCCCGGCGAGATCCCCAAGGCATCCGCCTGGGGGGCGATCAGCCCCTTCTTGCCGACATTGGCGAAGGTGATGCGCAATTCACCGCCTTCATACTCGATGGTGGTCGCCTCCAGGGGGTCTGGAGGTGCCTCCACCTTGGGAACGGCTTTCTTGGGAGCGGCATTCGGCTGCGCCATGGCGGACTTCTGGGCGACGCAATTCGTCGCCATGGCCGTAGTGGACTTGGAAGCCACAACCGGCGAAGACGCCGCCGAGGCCCGCAGTTCCGCCAACGCCGCCTCCGCAGCACATGCACGCTGATGAAGCGAGATGGCGACGGCCCCCAATCCCAACGCCAACAGCGCCGTCAAAACAATGAAAAAGTTCTTCATTTCAATAAATCCTTTGAGTTATGCAAATCCAGCTCCGCCATCCTCACAGACGGCTTCAACTTTCGCGGATTATAACAAAACTTCGTGGGATTTAAAGAGGAAAAACAGACAAATTTATGGGGCGTGCCGCGCAGGCGGCGCAGCCGCAGGCAGACGGGCGCCCGACCGTTTGACGTCAGGTCTGCGCGCTTAGCGCGGCCACGCGAAACTTCGTGGATTCTGCGTTGATTCGATTCAGTTGCGACAGGAGATCGGCATCCACTTCGGCAGATCCCATGACAGACTCCGGTACTAGGCACTACCACCTGATTTGCATGGACAACGCCTTAGTGCCCCCACCCCGCGGCTACGCGAATTTTAGTGTTTTCATTCCTGATTTCTCTCAGGAGTTGCTTCACCTGGGCATCCAATTCCGCAGAACCCATAATCGACTCCGGCTGGGCGTCATGATTTCCGGCCTTTGCATTCGTCTCTCGGTTCCTTGCGCAGTCACCAATCATTTCATAGAGACGAACGACTCCCGTAAGATAAAGCGCATCATCGCAACCTGGTTTCCGCGGTCTTAACGTGCCGTCCAAAACAGACTGTCCGATCTGGCGCAGGAATCCGTACAAGGCCCCTCGCGCCCTCGCATCCGGATGCTGACCAACTGCGTCAATGACTCTCGACAGAGTCAGATTCCCCTTAGCCTCCTCTGGCTGAGGGCCGGCTTGTTCATCAGCCATCTTCACCAAGAGCGAAGAGATGGCTTCAGGTGACATTCCTGCCACCATAAAGCTTCTTATGGTCGCCAAAAGCTGGCAGCAAGAAACTTGTTCTGTTTTTCTGCGACCAACTTCCTTATCCCCTTTTTCGTACAGTAGTGCGTACTCATCATAGGCCGACGCAAAATTTCTTGCCATCGCAGCGGAATCCTTGCTGTTACTGAAGATGAGCTTGATCATCCCCTCATCACGGGCAAACGCCTTGGCGAGCGCGCCAACTCGGCATGACTGGCGAATCTGTACAGCCTCATCCTTCTCCAGCGTGTCGGATGGGAAGAGCTCTGCAGTCTCAGGCTTATCAGCCTGCCCGAGCAGTTCCATGAAATCCAATAACTTCGCGGCACTCGGCACCTTGCCCTTTTGCACGTCAGGAAGGATCGTCGCCTTCATGGCATCGAGAAAGTCATCCGCCAACTTATCCGTGTACTGATGAAGCGCATCCACCGCCGCGGGATCCTTACGCGACAGCTTTTTGATGTCCTTATCGCCACACCACTCTAGAGTTTCGACGGCGTCAGCAATCTTCTTGTGGTCGATGTCCATACGAATGGCGTCCATCGTCGCGCGGATGCGACGCGCCGTCAACGGATGTCCCTTGCCGTCGAAATCGCTCTCCTTCATCGCCTTCCGGACGCTCTCAGGGATATGATCCTGACCACCGTAAACATCCGAAACCGATTTCAGAAAGGCATTGCGAACCGCGTTGTTCTCCTCTATTTGGCTGGCGCTGCGGAAGAAGATATTGCCCCTAAAGTCGCCAGACCCGGCCCTCAGCGCATTAAGGCCCGTCCCGGTCTTGACGATCGTGCTGCCCTTCATGTGCTCATCCGCAACAAACTGGCCAAAGGACGAGCTCAGTCTGTCAAACGCCTGACGATTGATCGAATCCATTCCGACATGTCCACTCATGATGCCATCTCCTTGTGTTGAGTCTTACCGTTCTGTATACGCACACGCGGCCTAAAGGTTACATCAAACCCACATGACGCCGTGCAGGCCATGCAGACCATGTACCGGCGCGCCGTCATCCAACGGCTTCGCGGAATCGCCCGCATGGAAGATCTGAATGATGTGGCGATACTTCTCGACCAGATTGATGAAATCCTCCACGATCGTCGTCAGCGTCGCGACATCGAGGTTGACGAACGGATCGATGCGATGGAGATAGACATCACCGTTATCGAGCGAGAACGTCGCCCCCTGCGTTCCGCGCCCCATAAACGAGGACTCCAGGAGAACCTTGTAGAGCTCCTCGCGATTTTCCAGTGTCGGCGTCGCGACATTGCTCCACATCAGGAGTGAATTGCGCTCGTGGGCTTCCATAAACGCAATCGTCACGTCATCGGTGGAAAGGCGCGTGACGCCATGTTCGTCAAAAACGAGATCGTTTATGCCGAGACTCGCGGCAAATTTGGTGAGCAGAGTTCTGTATTCCATATCGTACACCCTTTTACCTTTTCGTTCTTCGGCCTAATATTATACCACAAATTGCGCCGCCCCGCAGGCCGGCCTCATGCAGATCACCTTCGGCGGCGAACCGAACAACCGGGAACTTGCAGACCTAATCGGAACATCTCATGAGTTTGCCCGTCTCTTCATCGAAGAGGCGAAAGTGACAACCGTTGTCACCCCCGGGGTAAGCAACTCCGACGGCGAGGACCTCAACCTCGAGCACGCCAACACCGCATTCGCCGCCGTGCCACAGCACACGCTCATCACGCTCGGCAACGCCACTCCCGCCATTGCTCGCGCACGCATGCGTGCGCGTACACGTGCGTGCGCACACGCGCGGCACGGGCGGGCGCGCCGCGGGCGCACAACATCTTCCCGTCTA
>JAKSOW010000043.1 GCA_024405395.1 Kiritimatiellia bacterium
TCGGGCTGCCCTTTCCGCTCATCGGCCGCTGGGCGGCCGTGGGTTCGCTGGAGACGGCGGCGGCGAAGGCCCCAGGTTCGTCAGCGCTTGAGCAGCACGGCGACGGCGGCGCCGACCATGGGCGCGTCATCGGGGCACACCGCCAGCTCAAACGAGATGTTGCGCGGGCCCAGCATCTTGTCGAGCTCGGCCTGGACGATCGTTGGGAACGAGACGGCGCGCGTCTTGTAGTAGGTGGAGCCGTCAATGCAGACGCAGACCGGGGCGCTGGGATTGGTGCCGCCGCCTGTCTTCACGATGAAGGCGGCCAAATGGATGGCGGTGAGGATTGCCGCGCGCTCGAAGACGGGCGTGGCGAGGCGGCGCGCCATGGCGCGGTCGGTCGCGGAAGTGAAGATGCGGTCAAGGGGGTTCGGCGCATCCGTCTTGAAGTCGGCGCAGAAGTTGTCCAGGTGTAGGGACTCGAGGCTGCCGAGCGCCTGGATACCCTGCGCGGCCTCTTTGCTGAAGAATCCGTCCTTGGCGGCAGCCTTCAGCACTTCAAGACCCAAACGACCCAGGTAGGCGCCCGCAATCATCTTCTCGAAGATCTGCGCGCCCGCATCGTGCGTCTTGGCGTCCATGGCCTTGTCGAAGGTGCTCTGGGCGATCTTCGCGAAGCCACCCGACTC
This sequence comes from Kiritimatiellia bacterium, assembly GCA_024405395.1. Classification (GTDB taxonomy): domain Bacteria; phylum Verrucomicrobiota; class Kiritimatiellia; order RFP12; family UBA1067; genus RGIG6720. The sequence goes on from JAKSOW010000043.1 coordinate 672, forward strand.
GGCGTTGATCACCATCGAACCACCTACAGGAGCGTCCGTGATCTTGGTGATGTTGGCGTTCTTCTCCACATAGGCCGTGTTCGTGCCGGTGCCGAGGATGAAGCCGATATACGCGGAATAGTGCGCGCCCGGCTTTTCGGCCGACTTGCCCGCGAGAAGGGTGGTGACCGTGTCGTTCAGGACCAGCAGGCGGGACGGCTTGGGGGCCAGGCGCTTGATGAGCTCGGCGCCGACCCACTGGCCGATGATTTCGGGCGCCTGGATCTGCTTGGTCCAATGGAGCAGCTTGCCGTCGCCGGCGGGATTCGTTTCGCAGGCGTAGGAGAAGCAGAAGCCAATGGCCGGGTTCTTGGCGAAGGGCGCCGTGCGCGTGACATGGGCGGCAAAGGTCGCGTAGAAGTCGTCGGGCGATACGTAGGCCGTGGCGCCCGGCATCTCGCCTTTCTCCTTGTGCTCGATGCGGGCCACGTCCGAGCCCGTGGGAAACTCCACCGTGGCGCCGCGCAGATTCGTGCCGCCGGCGTCCAGTACGGTCACGGGCACGTCGCGCTGCAGTTCGCCTTCGGGGGAGACGTAGGAGGGCAGCATCTTGAGGGATGACGGGCGGCCGGCGAGGCCTTCCTCCATCTCGCGGTTGAAGGCGGCGACGAGCTGGGTGCGGTCCAGCATGCGCGTGTTGAAGCCGTTGTCTTCCAGAAATTCTTCAGGCGTTCTCATCGTTGAGCCCTTTCGTGAGCGCAATCCAGTCGTCATTGGCGAGTTCCTCCGCCCGTGCCGTGGATTGGATGTATCCTTTGAAGATGGAGCCGAGCTGCTTGCGGCGGTGTTCGAAGGCCTGTTTGGTGATGCGGCGGAACAGCACGCGGTCGCCGGCGGAAAGCGTGTCATTGCGGTGGTGGCGCACCAGCTTCACCACGGTGGAGCCGATTTCGGGACGAGGCCAGAAGCAACTGGCCTTGACGGCGCGCACGATCTGCACATCGTAGTCCAATTGCGCCCACACGCCGGCCAGTCCGCGGGTCTTGGAGCCTGGTCCCGCGGCGAGGCGTTCGGCCACTTCGGTCTGCACCAACACGACGATCGTGTCGGCGGCCTGGCGTTGGGGTGCTTCGGCCGAGGATTCCGCTTCAAGGTCAATGCGGCGGATGAGCTCCAGCAGAATGCGCGTGCCCGCCTGGTAGGGCAGGTTGGAGACCATTGTGGGGAAACCGGCCAGTGCGCCGTCCTTGGCGAAATCCAACGCATCGCCCTTGATGACGGTGAGGTTGGGCGGATTCTCCAGCGCCTCCGCCAGGCGATCGGCCAGAACGGGGTCCTTCTCCACGGCGGTCACCGCACAGCCACGCTGCAGCAGGCCTTCCGTGAGCACGCCCAGGCCAGGCCCCACCTCCAGGACGGGAGCAGGAGGCTCCGTGGGGGGCGACGGCAGGTCGGCGGCGTCCAGGATGGCGTCCAGCGCGTTTTTGTCGATGAGGAAGTTCTGCCCGAGAACCTTGTTCGGGTGAAAATCGTGCGCAAGGCACCATTCCTTGACCTGTGACGGGCTGGTGAGGTTCATCACTTTTCAGGCATCGGGTAAATCTTGACGAAGGCGTTGGCGCGCAGGCGCTTCATCCAGGCGTCATAGGCCTTGGCGGCTTCGGCGCGGCGGACATTGCGCACAATCATGTCGTAGGCCTCCTCAAAGGAGTAGTCGCGTGCCGAGGCCGCGCTTTCCTTCTTCACGATGAAGCCCCAACCGTCAAGGTTGACCAGCTGGGAATGTTCGCCGTCCTTGAGCACGGCGATTTCGTCGGCAATCTCGGCGCGGAAGGCCTCTTCGGGCTTGACGTCCTTCCAGAGGCCGCCATCCTTCGCGTGCGAGTCGGCCGAATATTCGCGTGCCAGGGCCGCAAAGTCTGCATTGGGCTCGGCGAGCTTGGCGAGAATCGTCTTGGCGCGGTCCTGCACGGAAGGCTGGCCCTCGGCAGCGGGCTTCAGCAGGATGACGCGCACGGACGTCTTCGACTCCTCGCGGTAGCGGTTGCGGTGTTCCGCATACTCCTTGCGCATGGCCGCAGGCGAGACCTGAATGTACTTGTCGATCATCTGATAGCGCATGCCGCCGAGGACGAGGTCCTCGCGGATGGTGTTGCGCCATTCCTCGAAGGGGGTGTTCGTCTTCTGAAGCTCGGCCTCAAGCTCGTTGCGGTCGCCATGGAAGTTCTCCTTGACGATTTCACGCACGCGATTGTCGACCACCCACTCCTGCATGTCCAACCTCTTGTCGGCGGCGGCGGAGAGGATCAGGCGGCGATCTACCAGGGACTCGACGGCTTCGCGGTAAAGGGACTCCAGCTTGGCGCGGTCGCGGGCGGCAAAGGCGAAGTTCTCGCGGGCGGCGGGATTGCGGCGAACTTCGGCGAGGACATCGCCGATGGTGATGACGTCATTGTTGACCTTGGCGGCGATTCCGTCCATCACCGCACCCGAAGCGGCGGCAGCGGCCAGGAAAGCCGCGAAAAGAAGATGTTTTTTCATGGAAAATAGAATAGCATATTACGCACGCGCGCGCAAGCGGCAAATTGTGGGGTTTTACCCCTATCTTTCGCGCCGATTTTTTGCTATAATTTCAATTCCTCGTCACCAGAACAGGTGGCGTCGGTGTAATTTCGGCAAACTAAGGACCAGCGAAAGATGAGCAGGAAAAACGACTTGATCGTCTTCTCGGGGACTCATAACGAGCCTCTGGCGGAGAAAGTGGCGAAGTATCTCAAGATGCCTCTTGGGCAGATTGACATTCGCCATTTCCCCGATGGTGAGACTTTCTGCCAGATCAAGGAGTCCGTGCGCGGTAAGGACGTCTTCTTCATCCAGAGCGGCAATCCGCGTCCGAACGACGCGCTGATGGAGCTGTTCATCATGATGGATGCGGCGCGTCGCGGTTCGGCGGCCCGCATCACGGCCGTTCTGCCCTACTACGGCTATGCGCGCCAGGACCGCAAGGACCAGCCGCGTGTGCCGATCACGGCGCGTCTGATTGCGAATCTGTTGGAGGAGGCGGGGGCTGATCGTGTGCTGGCGATGGATCTGCACGCGAACCAGATTCAGGGTTTCTTCGACATTCCCGTGGATCATCTGCACGCGGAGCCCGTCATTCTCGAGTACATCCGCAAGAGCCGCTTCAAGAAGCCGATTGTCGTTTCGCCTGACACGGGCGGCGCCAAGACGGCCTATGGCTACAGCCGCAAGCTCGGCACGGGGCTGGCGATCGTCGCCAAGCAGCGCATGGGCGACTGCGAAGTGGATGCGTTCAGCGTGGTGGGCGACGTGAAGGACTGTGACGTCATCATGATCGACGACATGACGTCCACGGGCGGCACGCTTTCGGCGGCGGCGAAGATTTTGCGCCAGAACGGCGCGAAGTCGGTGCACGCCTTCGTGAGCCACTTCCCGCTTACGCCGAAGGGTCGCGAGCGCCTCATGGGCGAGACGCAGCTGGACGAGCTGGTGGTCACCGACACGATCCAGATCCCGGCGGATTTCGACGTGAAGGCGCTGCCGTTCAAGCTGACGGTGCTTTCGGTTTCCAAGCTGCTGGGCGAGGCCATCCGGCGCATTCACGAGAACAAGAGCGTAAACCTGCTCTTCAAGAGCCCGAGCAATCATTGACATTTCGATTTTTCGCCGAGGGTAGCGCGTGTGCGCGAGAACAGGCGAAGGCAAAAAACAAGGAACAAAAATGGATCAGATCAAGATCAAGGCGGAGGAGCGCACGGAACAGGGTTCCGCGGCGGCCCGTCGCCTGCGCCGTGCGGGCAAGGTGCCCGGCGCGGTGATGCGCATGAACAAAGGCGGTACGACGCTCATCAAGTTCGACGCCCACGAGTTCATGTTGGGTCTGCGTGGCCACACGAGCAAGCAGTTGCTGGTCACGCTGGACATGAATGGTACCGAGATGCCGGCGCTCATGCGTGAAATGCAGAACGACGTCCTCGCCGGTACTCCCATCCACGTTGATTTCAGCGAGGTGTCGCTCACCCAGAAGGTGCGCGTCACGGTGCCGATCTACCTCGTGGGCGAAGCGACGGGCGTGAAGCTCGGCGGTGGCGTCCTCGAGCAGGTCCTCCGCTCGGTCGAGGTCGAGTGCCTTCCGGCCGACATTGCGGAGAAGTTCAATGTCGACGTTTCGGCTCTCGGGTTGGATCAGACGCTCTTCGTGCGTGACCTCAACCTCGGCGACAAGTTCTCCCTCGTGACGCGTGGTGAGCTCGCCGTGGCCGTCGTCAAGGCCCCTGAGGGCGCCGACACCGCCAAGCCCGGTGCTCCTGACGCCGCCGCGGCCACGCCTGACGTGATCAAGAAGGGCAAGGAAGAGGCTGCAGCCGAGAAGAAGTAATTCTCGCACGTCGACCGCACCATGAAAGTGATCGCAGGACTCGGAAACCCCGGCGCGGAATACGCCAATACGCCCCATTCGATCGGCTTTGAAGTCGTCGACGCGGTGGCGGCGGCGCTTGGCGTGTCGTGGAAGTCCTCGTCCTCGTTCAAGGGTGAGCTCGCAACTGGCCTGATGAAGGGCGTGAAGGTGCTGCTGGTGAAGCCGCAGACCTACATGAACCTCAGCGGCGACTGCGTGGCCCCGGTGCTCAAGTACCACAACGCAACGATCAACGACCTCGTCGTCGTGTCGGACGACATCGACCTCCCCGCGGGGAAGATGCGCATCCGCAAAGGCGGCGGCCCTGGCGGGCACAACGGACTGAAGTCCGTGATCGAGCGGACCGGTTCGCCGGATTTCGCCCGGCTCCGCATGGGCGTGGGGCGTGACGCGCACAACCGCGCGAACGTGATTGGCCATGTGCTGGGGAAGTTCTCCCCGGATGACCGCAAGGTGATGGACGAAGTGGTGGCTGAAGCCGTGAAGGCGGTCGAAACGATAACAACCCAGAATCTTGAAACAGCGATGAACCGGTACAACGGATGGACCGCGCCTGCGGCCGCCGCGCCTGCCGGGGAAGGAAACAAATGAAGAAATACGATGGTCTTTACATCTTCGCCGGTCAGGCGAAGGACGACATCCTGGAAGGGATGATCGCCAAGGCGCTCGCTGAAGTGACGCGTCTCGAGGGCAAGGTGCTCGCTCAGGAAGTGCTCGGCCTGGCCAAGTTTGCGCATCCGATGCACAAGCGCGAGAACGGTGTGTATGTTCAGGTTCGTTTCGAGTTGGATCCTGCGAAGGTCTCCGAGCTCGTGAACCGCTATCGCCTCGTGGAAGAGGTCTTCCGCGTGCAGATCCGCGCCGTGGACGAGCGCCGTGAGGCGGTTCTCGCCAAGCAGCGTGAAGCCGCCGCCGCGCGTGCCGCGGCCAAGGCCGAGCGTGAGGCTGCTGAGGCGGCGGAGGCCGCGACGGCCGAGTAAAGGAGCGACCTGATGCCGTCGTTCAACAAAGTCATTGTCATGGGGAACCTGACGCGCGATCCCGATGTGCGCATCGTGGGGGCCAACGCCGTGAAGGTGTGCCGTTTCGCGCTGGCGCTCAACGAACGCCGCAGGGACCGCTCGGGCAACATGATCGAGACTCCGGTGTTCGTCGAAGTGGACGCCTGGGACAAGCTCGGCGAGTTGTGTGGGCAGTATCTTCGCAAGGGCCGTTCGGCGCTTGTGGAGGGTCGCCTCCAGAGCGATGCCTGGGAAAAGGACGGCGTCAAGATCCAGAAGCTGAAGATCCGTGCCACCACCGTGAAGTTCATGCCGCTTCCCGCGCCGAACCAGAGTCGGCTCACCGGGGAACCGCTGATGCCGTATGGCACCGCGCCGGCCTCTGACATGGATGGCTATGACATGGACTGAAGCCCCTGAATACGTCAAACAATCGAAAGGAACTGTTAAAATGGCTTACCAGAAGAAAGAACGCGCGCCGCGCGAAGATCGTGGGGAGTTCGCTCCTCGTCGTCGTCCCGCGATTCCCGCGAACGACAAGATCGACATCAACGACATCGAAGTGCTCAAGCGCTACGTGACCGAGTACGGGAAGATCATCCCCGCTCGCGTGACGGGTGTCACCTCCATGCAGCAGCGCGCCATCAAGAAGGGCGTGCGTCGTGCGCGTAACATGGGCCTCATCGCCTAAGAAAGGAACGCGAAAATGGTAGAAGTGATGCTGATGGCCGATGTCAAGAAGCTTGGCAAGGCCGGTGATATCCTCAAGGTCGCTCCGGGCTATGCGCGCAACATGCTCTTCCCCCAGGCGCTCGCCGCGCCGGTGACGGAAGCCTCGAAGCGCCGTCTCGCGAAGCTCGAAGCCCAGCGCGCCGCCGAGCGTGCGGCCCGCAAGGCCGAGGCTGAGGCTCTTGCCGCGAAGCTCGCGGGTCTCGAGATCACGATCAAGGCCCGTACGGTCGATGGTACGAAGCTCTACGGCAGCGTGAACGCGGCGGACATCGCCGGCGCGATCGAAGCCAGCCACGGCGTGAAGGTCGAGCGCGGTCAGCTCGATCTCCCCGACCAGCTCAAGGAAGTTGGCGTCAAGGACGCCAAGCTCGACCTGGGCGAGGGCGTGTTCGTGGCGTTCAAGGTCCAGATCGTCGAAGATCAGGCCGAGTAACGCGCGCGCGTTCGTCAGACGAACGCCAAAAAAGGGACGCATCGCAGTTGCGACGCGTCCCTTTCCTTTTGGCTTTTGCAGGCCAGCTGATCGGTCAAACGCAGAGCCCCGTTGCTTCGTCGACGCCGAGCACGAGGTTCATGTTCTGGATGGCTGCGCCGGAGGCGCCCTTGCCGAGATTGTCGAAACGCGAGACGAGCAGGATGCGCTCCTCATTGCCGTAGACGCTGACTTCCAGGATGTCCTTGCCGGACAGGGCGGCGGAAGACAGGAATCCGCTTTCGTCTGACGCCGCCGCGAAGTGTACGAGGCCTTTGGCGTAATATGCCGCATACAGCTGCTTGAGCGCGTCAATCGTCACGGTGGGGTCTGCCAATTGGGAGCGGAACAGCGGAATCGAGACTTCCATGCCGCTGTAATGCGGTACGACGATCGGCAGGAACGCCGGCTTGGCGGCGAGCGCGCAGACCTTCAGCATCTCGGGCAGGTGCTTGTGCGTCTGGCCGAGGGCGTACTGGCGTCCGCCCAGATGAAGTGGTGTCTGGGCGGTTTCGTAGTCGGCGATCATCTTCTTGCCGCCACCGGAATAGCCTGTGAGCGAGGTGGCGCAGAGCTCGGCATCCGCCTTGAGGATGCCCTTGCGGATGAGCGGTTCGATCAACGCGATGAAGCCACTGGCGTGGCAGCCCGGATTGGCGATGCGCTTGGCGGCGGCAAGACGCTCACGGCGGCCCTCCAGCTCCGGGAATCCGTATTCCCAGCCGTCGGCGGTGCGGTGGGCAGTAGAGGTGTCGATGATCACCGTGTTTGGATTCTCCACCAGTGTCACGGCCTCGATGGCGGCCGCGTCCGGCAGGCAGAGGAATGCCACGTCTGCGGCGTTCAGCGCGTCGCGACGGGCGGAGAGATCCTTGCGCAGCTCTTCCGAGAGCGTCACGACCTCAAGATCGCGGCGCTCGGCGAGCCGTTCACGGATACGAAGACCGGTGGTGCCGGCAGAACCGTCGATGAAAATCTTCTTCATGTGTGTTCACTCGTTGGGGGTGTTGCTCCTCTGGGGAGTCGAAACAGATCGGTATTATACCACAATTGCCGAGTGGATGCCTTGCAATCAAGGGCGAAATCTGCGATAATAATCCTATGTCCACGTCACGAAAGATATTGATGTTGGCCGGCGAGGAGTCTGGCCTGTTCTATGCCGAACGCCTGAAGGCGGCCCTTAGGCAGGCGGCGGTTGCACGTGGCGAGGCCGAGCCTGAGTTCAGGGGCTATGGCGACTATGGCTTCAAGACCGTGGATCTGGCCGTAATGGGCATCTTGCCGGTGCTGAAGAAGCTGTTCTACTTCCTGGGCGTGGCCCGCACGATGAAGGCCGCCATCGACACCTGGCAGCCGGATGACGTGGTCACCATCGACTATCCCGGCATGAACCTCAAGTTGGCGGCCTATGCCAAGGCCAAGGGCATTCCCGCCATCCATGTCGTCTGCCCCCAGGTGTGGGCCTGGCATCGCGGCCGCGTGCCGAAGATTGCGGCCGCGCTCTCCAAGCTGCTTTGCTTCTTCCCGTTTGAACCCGCGATCTTCAGGGGCCATGTGGCCGACGGGAGATTCGAGGCCAAGTTCATCGGCCATCCTTTGGTGGACATCGTAGGTGAAGAGGTGGCGCGCCTGAAGAGCGGTACCGGCGAACGTCTTGCGGAGTTGCAGGCCGTGGGCGAGCGACGCTTGGTGGCGCTGCTGCCAGGCTCGCGCAAGGGCGAGATCGAACGCATCTTTCCGCGGCAGATCGCGGCGGCGAAACTGCTCAATGCCAGGATGTCGGACCTCTTCTTCGTGGTGCCGGCGGCGAGTCCGCGCGCGCGACGCCTGATCGAAGCCGAGTTGGCTCGAACGCCTGTCGCCAATCTTCTTGTCGTGGATGGACACGCCCGTGACGTGTTGCGGGCTGCGGATGCCGCCGCCGTCGCCAGCGGCACGGCTACGCTGGAGGCCGCTCTGGCGCGTGTGCCCACGGCGCTCGTCTTCGCCACCACGCCTACCTTTGCCTGGTTCCTGCGGTATTTTGTCACGGGCGTGCGGTTCGCGGGATTGGCGAACATCGTCTGGGAGCGCTGTGCGTATGGTGGCGACGATCCGCCCAAACGCCGTCCTGGTGAAGGACCCGGCAAAGGGGGCCCGATGCCCGAATTGCTGCAGGAGGAGTTTACGCCTGAGGCCTTGGCGGAATTGCTGGGTGGTTGGCTGACCAGTCCGGACGTGCGCGCCGAGGCGGTACGGCGCCTGGACGAGACTTTGGCGCTATTCCGCTCCGATGGCGACGCCCTCGGCAATGCGGCACGCGAGATTCTGGACGCAAAAACGGTTTGATCTTGGTGGAGATGTGACATGAAAGCAAAGTTGATGCTGTTGGGTGTGAGTGCACTGTGCCTGTCGGGCGTGGCGGGTACCTTCGCGTGTTCCGAGGCCGTGAAGGCCAAGGCACGGGACTTCATCGACAACGAGAAGCAGTTTCATCTCGGCTTCCTGCCGACGGAACAGTCGAATCCCATTACGGCCACGCTGGAAGAGGACTTCTCGCGTTCACTGCTGGACGGCGTGAAGTGTCTGCAGCGCGGCGATCGACAGATTCCGATCACGATGCGTCATGTCTTCACGGGCGAGAAGTTCGAGAAGCTCGTGCAGAGCATGGTGCAGACGCTCAAGGCGCCGAAGGGGCGGATCATCTTCTCCGGCTGTGGCGCGACGGGACGCCTTTCGATTCTGCTGGAGTCGATGTGGCGCGATTTCTTCCATCGGCGTGCGTCAGAACTTTCGCCGGCGGAGCGGGCGCTTGCCGACCGCAGTGCCTCCATCATGACGGGTGGTGACTTTGCTCTGATCAAGAGCGTGGAGTCCTTTGAGGATTCGATTCCGGGCGGCGAACGGCAGGCAGCAGCGCTGAACGTGGGCGAAGGCGATACGTTTGTGGCCATCACCGAAGGCGGCGAGACGTCGTCCGTGCTCGGCACACTGCGGTATGCGGCGGCGCATGGGGCGCGTTGCTTCCTTGTGTTCAACAACCCCGCCTATCTGCTTCGGACGCGTCTGGACCGTTGTCGCGAGGCAATCGAGAACCCGAAGGTGACCGTGCTCGACATCTACTGCGGGTCGATGGGCCTGGCGGGCTCCACGCGCATGCAGGCCACCACCAGCGAGCAGCTGCTGGGCAGCTGTGCCCTGGAGGCGGCGCTCTGCCGTGTGCTGCCGCGCTTCGCCCGGGAGACGGCGAGCGACTACACCGTGGCTTTCGAAAAGCTGCTTTCGACGCTGGAATCGCCTGAGACGCGGGCTGACATCGCGGGCGCCATCGCGTTCGAGAAGGCGCTTTATGCCAAAGGTGGCCGCGTGACGTATTTCGCGGACGACTGCATGCTGGACTTGTTCACGGACACGACGGAGCGCAGCCCCACGTTCATGTTGCCGCCGTTTCGGTCCACGGATGAGCGGAACCTGGCCCAGAGCTGGGCATTCGTGAAGAATCCACTGCATGACACGGTGGCCTGCTGGCAGGCGCTCTTCCACCGCGATGTGCGCTGTCTGGAGTGGACGCGCGCCGACTATGCGCAGCCGGGCATGCCGCCGCTCAAGAAGAATCAGCTGCCCAAGATCAGCCGCGCCTGCCTGATGAAGTATCCGATTGGCAACGAAGTGACGCCCGAACGGTATGCGGGCGTGGCTTCGGCGGCTGTCATCGTGCGGGCTGGTGCGCCGGACGCGGCCTTTGAGGCCAAGGCGCGGGAACAGGCCAAGCCCTTTGGCGAGACGCGCCTCTTCAAGGTTTGCGCGGCGGATGCTTCTCCTCTGGAGGTGTGGAAGCACCTGGCGGTCAAGCTGACGTTCAACAACCTCTCCACGGGCACGATGGTCGCGATGGGGCGTGTCGCGGGTAACTGGATGAGCTGGGTTTCCATCTCCAACAAGAAGCTGATCGACCGTGGCATCCGCCTGCTGGTGGAGCTGGGCCGCATCGACTATGAGGAGGCGGCTCAGCGACTTTTCGCCGCCGAGGAGTGGGTGGAGTCGCAGGACTGGACGGGCAAGGAGACGCCCTGCGCGGTGCAGGTGGCCCTGGCGCGGCTGCGTGCCGAGAAGCGCCACTGAGATGTTTTCATAGTCGACGATGAAGCACTTTGGCGTAGAGAAGTTCAAGGGCCTGCTGTTCGCGTGCACCCTGGCTGTGGCCGTCGAGTTCTTGATGACGCTCACCGATAGCGTGGTGGGCGGACACCTGCTAGGTGAACAGGCTCTGGCTGGCATCAGCATGGCCAATCCTCAGACGTCGCTCGTCACGTTCCTCTCCATGTTGCTGGGGGCGGGTACGGCCATAAACTTCTCTCGGGAAGTCGGGCGATTCGATGCCGCTCGTGCCCGGCAGTTCTTCTCTCAGGGCATTTGGAGCGTGCTGCTGCTCGGGTCCGCACTGTTGGCCGTGTTCTGGTTGGGGCGAGAGGCCTTTTTCTCCTTCATGAATCCGACGGCGGAGATCCGTGCGCACGCCACGGCGTATTGGAATGGTTCCATGCCGCTGGCGGTGACGACGCCGCTGTGCGTCGTGCTGTTGGAATGTGTTCAGGCCGATGGCGGTTCGCGTCTGTGCATGGTGGCTTCCGTGGTGCAATTGGCGGTCAATGTGGCGGGGGCATTTCTCCTCTGCAGGTTTGGCGCTGGCGCGGCGGGATTGTCGGTGGCGACGGTTGTCGCCAACCTCTGTGGTGCATTGGTGCTGGCGTGTCATTTCCGTTCGGCGACGAATACGCTGAGCCTGGTGCGCCACTTCTCCTTCCGCGACCTTCTTCATGTCGCCAAAACGTCTTTGGGCGATGCGGCCTCCATGTTGGGCACGACGGTTTTCGCGCTGGTGCTCACCAAGTTCATGCTGGCACGCTTTGGATCGGAGGTCATGCCGGCCGTGGCCGTGGCCTTGCTGACATTCGAGATGTCGGTAGCGCTGGACGGCGTCTCCAGCGCCATCAGCCCGGTGGTCGGCGTCTATTTTGGAGAGGGCAATACGCGTTCGATTCGGGATGTGATGCGTGCGGCGGTGCGGGTGTCGTTTCTGGAGGGCGTGTTCTTCGCCGTGCTGTTCGGCTTGTTCCCCGGCTTGGTGGTGAGCATGTGCGGAATTGACGATGCGACGGTGATCCCCTGTGCTAAGACCGCAGTGCGCTGCGTGGCCTGCTCATTCCCGTTCACGGCGTTGGTCGCACTGTTCAATTCCTATTACCTTTTCGTGGAGCGTGAGGGCTTGTCTGCCGGGTTGACGTTCTTCAAATATTTGTTCTGCGACATTCCGCTTCTGATTGTGGGCGGGATGCTCTTTGGCTATACGGGGGCCTTTGTGGGCATTGCGTTTGCGCCATATGTCGCCCTGGGCGGTGTGGCGCTCTTCCTGGCGGTGCGTTACGGAAGGACAATGGTGATGCTGATGCTACCGCGTGACCGCGAGGCGAGGTTGCACGTCTTTGATCTGACGCTGGAACCGCAGCAGATCGTCGACACGTCGGAGGCTGTCGCCGAAACGCTCAAGGCGGCCGGAAAGGGCGGTGTCGCGAATCGGGCGGCGCTCATTGTGGAGGAGGCGTTCATGGTGGTGCGTGACCGCAACAAGGGGCGGCGCATTCTGGGCGAGGTGACGCTTGACCTCAATGATGATGTGCGCCTGATCCTCCGGGATGACGGCGAAATCTTCGACATCACCGACGCCGATGCCGCCGCCGTGTCGCTGCGGGCCTATCTGGTGGCCACATTGATGGCCAATCAGCGCTATCGCCGCAATCTGACGACCTCGGGATTCAATCGAAACATCTTTCGGCTGTAGCAGGGGAGCAAGAACGGGCCAAACATCACCACAGGCCCAGAGAGATTGGCGGAGGGGGGGGGATTCGAACCCCCGGTGGACCAAAAGCCCACACAACCTTTCCAAGGTTGCACCATCGACCACTCGGACACCCCTCCGCGGTCAAAGTGGGTCACATTATACCATTTTTTCGGGTCGCAAAGCAACCCTGAATGTGATAAAATCTTAGGCATGTCAGAATCTCCACAGCAAGAACTCATCTTTCCTTTGACTGCGCATTTCCGCGTGATAGTCGAGAAAGACCGCCTCGAATACGATGAACTCGCAGGTGCGGTGGCTCCGTATGCGCTGGTGGAGCCGTTGACGAGCGCCAATGCTTCGCGGACGGGGCGCTACCTCTCCTATGGCTTCTCTGCCGTAGTGACGAACCGAGAGGAATTGGCGTCCATCGATGCCCGCCTGCGTGCGGTTCCCGGGGTGCGTATGGTGTTGTAAGGGGGCACTTCCCATGCAAGGCGTCTCGCTTAGACATGTCGGCAAGATCTATTCCAAGGGCGAAACCCCAGCTGTGGACGATTTCACGCTGGAGGTGAAGCCCGGTGAGTTCCTGGTGCTGGTGGGGCCCTCCGGATGCGGCAAGTCCACCACGCTGCGAATGGTCGCCGGCCTGGAGCTGCCTACGTCCGGCCAGATTCTGATTGGCGATCGCGACGTGACCAATCTGCCGCCGAAGGACCGCGACATTGCGATGGTGTTCCAGAATTACGCGCTCTATCCCCACATGACCGTTCGGGAAAACATGTCGTTCGCGCTGAAGTTGCGGCACTTCGCCAAGGACGAGATCCAGCGGCGCGTTGACGCTGCCGCGAAGACGCTGGGCCTGGAGCCCTATCTTGACCGTCTGCCCAAGGCCCTTTCGGGCGGGCAGCGGCAGCGCGTCGCCGTGGGCCGGGCCATTGTGCGTGAACCGGCCGTGTTCCTGTTTGACGAGCCACTTTCCAACCTTGATGCGAAGATGCGCGTGGAGATGCGTGCTGAAATCGTCCGTCTGCATCATCAGCTCGGCGCCACGATGATCTATGTGACGCATGACCAGATTGAGGCCATGACCATGGGCGAACGCATTGTGGTGATGAACGGCGGCAAGATACAGCAGGCCGCGCCGCCCATGGAGATCTACGATCGGCCCGCCAATCCCTTTGTCGCCTCTTTCATCGGCACGCCGCCGATGAATCTTCTGCCGCCCGGCATCTACGACCTGGCGCGCACCACGGGGCTCCGCCCCGAACACATTCGTGTGGTGCCCCGTACGGGTGCGGCGAACGAACTCAACGCCACGGTGGACATCGTGGAGACGCTGGGTGCCGAGACTATTGTGCATGCCGTATTGGACGGGCGACCCATTGTCGTGCTCGCACGAATGCCTGGGGCTTCGCCCTATGGGCATGGCGACAAGATTGCCCTCGTCGCCGACCTCAATCGAGCGGTCTACTTCAAGTGACATTGTGTCCAGGCTCATTTTCTGCTATACTATCTACAAATGAAAAAGACTGACAATTTGCTCCGGGAACGCGCAGTGCTGAAAGATGCGCGGCGTGTGGTGGTGAAGGTGGGAACGCATTCGATCGCGGCCAAGTCGGGTCGGCCGGATTATGCGGCTCTCAGGCGCATCGTCACGCAGCTCTGCACGTTGCGCAAGGCGGGCGTGGAGGTTGTGTTCGTCTCATCCGGAGCCGTGGCGGCGGGCGTGGAGGCGTTGGGGCTCAAGACGCGTCCGGCGGAGGTGAATGACGTGCAGATGTGCGCGGCCGTGGGGCAGGCGCGCTTTATCGCCGGCTACGAGAAGCTCTTCGCGACGCAGGAGGTGAAGATCGGTCAGGTGCTCTTGACGCATGGCGATCTGGAGGATCGGCGTCGGGCGGCCAATGTGCGCCGTGTGCTGGACCATCTGCTCAAGGCGGAGATTGTGCCCGTCATCAACGAGAACGACGTGGTGGCCGACGAGGAGATCAAGGGCCTCACGTTCGGCGACAACGACTGGCTTTCGTCCCTTATCGCGAAGCTGGTGCGGGCGGATGCGCTGGTGCTGCTCACCACGGTGGATGGCCTGTTGGACGCCGAAGGCCGCCGCGTGCCAGAGATCGCCAACATCCGCGACGCCCTCAAGCTCGTCAGGGAAGGGCAGAAGGGTTCGCTTTCCAAGGGCGGCATGGACTCCAAGCTGCGTGCCGTCAAGAACGCGACTGACGCCGGCATCAACACCATCATCGCCAATGGCGCGCGCCCTCACATTCTGGAGGCCATTCTGGCGGGTCGCGACATGGGAACCTTCGTCCCCGGGCGCACGCTCTAGGCTCTACAATGGCAGAAGAACTGACACCGATGCAGCGACAGTATCGCGCCATCAAGCGCGAGCTGCCGCCGGGCGCGATTCTGATGTTCCGCCTGGGCGACTTCTACGAGATGTTCGGCGAAGACGCCGTCACGGCCTCGCCCATTCTCGGCGCCACGCTCACGCAGCGTGCCGGCCAGCCGCTGTGCGGCATCCCGTACCATGCGCTGGACGCCTATCTCGCCAAATTGATCCGGGCCGGCAAGACGGCCGCCATCTGCGATCAGATGGAGGATCCGCGTCTCGTCAAGAAGGGGCAGGTCGTCCGGCGTGAAGTGACGCGCATCGTGACGCCCGGCACGGTCACGGAAGATGGCCTCCTGGACGAGACGGCCAACTGCTATATCGCGGCGGTGGCGGAGGGCGGCGCCAAGGCCGCCGATCCCTGGGGGTTGGCGCTGTTGGATCTCTCGACCGGCGAATTCGCCGTGGAGAGCTTCGCGTCACGCGACAAGCTGGAGGATGCGCTGGCGCGGTATCGTCCGGCCGAGCTTGTGCTGCCCAAGCCTGATGACGACGCTTCGCCGCAGGATGGTCTGCAGTTGCCGGGGAATCGTCTGCAGCCCACCTACGCCGAAGCCTGGACCTTCTCGCTGGATGCGGCGCGCGAAGAGTTGCTTCGGCACTTCAATGTGCTGGCGCTGGACGGTTTTGGTCTGGAGGGCAAGGGTGCGCTGGTGGCGGCGGCGGGTGCGCTGCTCTACTATGTGCACACGACGTTGCGGCACCCGGTTGATCATGTGCGTAGCGTGCGTCTGCGCGAGACGGCGGATTCGCTGGCGCTTGATGCGGGCTCGATCCGCCACTTGGCGCTTCTGCCGGGCGATGGCGTGACGCGCGAGGCTTCGCTGCTGGGCGTACTGGACGTCACCAAGACGCCTATGGGCGCACGGCGGCTCGCGGGCTGGATCCGGCAGCCGCTTAGCCGTCCGGAGGCGATCAACGCCCGCCTCGATGCCGTTGAGGCCTTTGTGAAGGATCGTACGCGCCTCTCGCGTCTGCAGGCTTTGCTGGGCGGCGTGCGTGACCTGGAGCGGCTTATCGCCAAGGTGGATTCTGGACGCGCCAATGCGCGTGACCTCAAGGCCTTGGCGGGATCGCTGCGCCCTGTGCCCGAAATCAAGGCGGGCGTTGGCGTGGAGGCGGGAGGTGCCGGCGATTCGGTGCTGGCGGATCTCGTTGCGCGCCTGACGTGCGAAAACGAGCTCGTAGATCTTATTGATCGAGCCATTGCGGAAAACCCAAATGTACTGCTTACCGAGGGTAATCTCATCGCCCCCGGCTACAGCGCCGAGCTGGATGAACTTCGCAACATCGCCTCGGAGGGGCATCGCTGGATCGCCGAATATCAGGCGCGGGAGATTGAACGTACGGGCATCAAGACGCTGAAGGTGCGCCGCAATTCCGTCTTTGGCTTCTACATTGAGATTTCCAAGGCGCTGGTGCATCTGGCGCCGCCCGAATACGAGCGCCGCCAGACGTTGACGACGGGCGAGCGCTACACCACGCCCGAACTCAAGGAATACGAGCAGAAGGTCGTGGGCGCGCAGGACAAGAGCTTCGCGCTTGAGCAGGAGCTCTTTCGTGCGATTGTCGCCGAGGCGGCGAAGCGCACAAGTCCGGTGCAGATCACGGCTGGGGCCTTGGGCGAACTGGATGCGATCCTGGCCTTTTCCGATCGGGCGCTGGCTGCGGGCTATGTGCGGCCGTGCGTGGACGATTCGGACGCGCTTGAGATCGTCGATGGGCGCCATCCGATCATCGAGCAGCTGCCGGACGCCGAGCCCTTTGTGCCCAATTCGACGAAGCTGGACTGCACGGCCAATCAGGTCATGCTGATCACGGGCCCCAACATGGCCGGAAAGTCCACCTACATTCGCCAGGTGGCGACGATTGCCGTGATGGCGCAGGCGGGGAGCTTCGTGCCGGCGGCATCGATGCATCTGGGCGCGCTGGACCGTGTGTTCACGCGCATTGGCGCAGGTGACGACCTTTCGCGTGGTCGGTCTACGTTTCTCGTGGAGATGCAGGAGGCTGCGAACATCCTCAACAACGCGACGCCGCGTTCGCTGATCGTGCTGGACGAGATTGGCCGCGGCACCTCCACCTTCGACGGCATCTCCATCGCATGGAGTGTGGCCGAATATCTGCACGAGAATCCCAAGGTGAAGGCCAAGACGCTTTTCGCGACGCACTACCATGAGCTCACCGATCTGGCGGAGAAGTTCCCGGGCGTGAAGAACTGGACCGTGCGCGTGAAGCAGGAGGGGGAGCGCATCGTCTTTCTGCGGCGCGTGGCGCCGGGCGTGGCTGAGAAGAGCTTCGGCATTCATGTGGCGGCGATGGCGGGCCTGCCGAAGTCTGTCGTCGATCGGGCGGCGCAGATTCTCAAGAATCTGGAGGCCAACGATCTGGATGTCGAGTCCACCAAGATCGTGAAGCGCCCGCGCAAGAAGCTCTCGGATCTGCCGGGGCAGATGACGCTGTTTTGACCTGGGTGATGGATATTGGGAAAGGGATGAGGCCATGGTGACCAGAAGAGCTTTTGTGGGTGGTGCGGCGGCAGGCCTGCTGACGGCAGGCTGTTGGGACGGCAAGACCTACCCGGGCTGGCATGAAGGCGAGCTGGACATCCACTTCATCCACACGGGCGTGGGCGAGCAGACGTTCTTCCTCTTCCCGGACGGCACCTCGATGCTGTTGGACTGCGGCGATACGCATCATGAGAAGTACATGTGCGATGTGCCGCCGATGCCGTCAGCCGATCGGTTGGGCGGCGAATGGACGGCGCGTTACATCCAGCGCCTCACGAAGAAGCGCGAGATCGACTATCTGATGGTGTCGCATTGGCATGGCGACCACATCGGTGATCCGCCCCTGGGTTGCCGCACGTTGGCCGATGGACGCAAGGTGTGCGGCATTACGTCGGTGGCCGAGGAGTTTCGTTTCCGCAACTATCTGGATCATCAGTATCCTCATGCCGGCATGTATGCGCGTGATCCCGATCCGGGCGCCTTCAAGATGATGCAGGAATGGATTCCGTATGCGGTCCGCGAGATGAACATGCGCGTGATGCCGTTCCAGGTGGGTGCATACGACCAGATTCGTCTGCTCCACAATCCCCGTGAATACGGCAACTTCGAGGTGCGCAACATTGCCGCCAATGCGGTGTTGTGGGATGGCAAGGACGGTGTGATCGACTACGGCAAAATCCATGTGGAGGCGGGCGGCGACAAGCGCATCCACGAGAACCGACTTTCGGCGGTGATTCGCATCCGCTATGGCCAGTTCTCCTACTATTCGGGCGGCGATGCGGAGCTGACGCTGCGGGGTGCCGACGGCCTGGATTATAACTGGGAAGAGAAGATCGGGCAGACGGTGGGTCCGGTGCACGTCTGCAAGACCAACCACCATGCGGGCAGTGCCGGCATGTCGGCGGGATTTGTGAAGGCCGTCCGGCCTAAGGTCTATCTATCCAGTGTGTGGCAGCCGCACATGGTACACCCCAAGTCGCTGGGCAATATGACGTCGCGTGAACTGTATCCCGGCGATCGCGTGATCTGCTACGGCTACATTTCCGATAAGGTGAAGGAACTGGCTGCCCAGCATGCGCAGGATCTCATGCCGGCGGGACACGCCGTGGTGAAGGTGCTTCCGGGCGGTGGCGCGTTTCGCGTCTACAGTTTGGATGCGCGCGACGAGAGGATGCACATCCTGGACGAACGCGTGTTCATGTGCTAGACGATAAAGGACGTGCGATGCGGATTCTGATTACAGGCGGGAAGGGCATGTTGGGCCGTACGCTCCAGAAGGAACTGGCGGGTCATGACCTGTATGTCGCGGATTTGCCTGAGTGTGATATGCTGGATTCCGCATCGCTGCAGGCGGCATTCTCCGCTTTTCGTCCTGAGGCCGTGATCCATTGCGCGGCGATGACCAAAGTGGATGACTGCGAGACGAAGCGTGACCTGGCATATCGGCTCAACGAAACAGGGTCGGCGAATGTCGCCGCCGCGTGTCGTGAGGCGGGCGCTCGCCTGATCGCCATCTCCACGGACTACGTGTTTGCCGGGGATGGAGAAGACGCATACGCAGAGACGGATTTGCCTGCGCCCCGTACCGTCTATGGTGCTTCGAAATACGCGGGCGAGCGTGCCGTGTTTGCGGCCTTGCCCGAGGCTGTGGTGCTGCGCATTGCCTGGCTCTACGGTGCCGACGGGCCGAGTTTCATTCATACGATGGCGAAGTTGGGCGCGCAGGAGGGGGCACCACTGAAGGTTGTGGACGACCAACACGGCAATCCCACCTCCACTACGGCGGTGGCCGATGTGATCAAGCTCCTGCTGGCGCATCCCGAAATCTCGGGTGTAGTGCATGGGACGTGCGAAGGCGTGTGCTCGTGGTATGAGTTGACGGTTGAGCTGTTTCGTCTGCTGGGATTGAAGCGCTCCGTGCAGCCTTGCACGACGGCGGAGTTCCCGCGCCCGGCGCCTCGTCCCGCCAATTCAGCCCTGGCCAAGACTGTCCTGAACAGGCATGGGTATCATACGCCCAAATGGCAAGATGCGCTTGCCGAGTTTGCGCGGACGGAGTTTCCCGTTTCATGAAGGGCCGTCTGGTCATCTTTGCCTTGGGCTTGAGCGAGCCGGGCACGATGGGTGGCAATTCGAAGATCGCCCTGGAAATGGCGCGAGGTCTGGCGGATGCGACGGAAGTGCATTTTGTGCTTCCGCGCTATAAGTTGCCGACGTTGGAAAACACGGTGGGAACGACTCCTGCGTTCTCGGTTCATGCGCTCGAGAATTATCCTAAGGCCGACAAATTCCATCCTTTCGCGAGTGTACGGCACTATCTGCCACGTGTCCGGGCGCTGTTTCGGGAATTGTCGATTGGACCGGATGACTTTGTCTTCGGCATGAGCGATTTCCATATCGATGTTTTGCCGCTCTATCCGCTGCAGCGCGAATTTGGGTTTAGATGGTTGCCCAGTGTGTTTTTGTTTGTGCCTGGGGTGGTGGAAAACCTCGGGATGGGATATGGCTTTCCGGCGTTTAAGTATGTCGTCTACTGGTGCTATCAGCGAATTCTGTTTGCGATGATGAAAAGGCGGGCAACGGGCTTTGTCATCACGAACGACATGGACAAGCGGCAGTTCTCGCGTCGATTTGATGGGCGTCTGTTTGCCTACTATGGTGGCGTCAACGTGGAACAGATCCCGCGCACGCCAATCCCCAAGACTCGCGATGTGGTCTTCTGCAGTCGGCTTCACCCGCAGAAGGGCATTTCGGCGTTTCTTGACATTTGGCGGTTGGTGCTGAAGACCTGCCCCGAGGCTCGATTTACGGTGATCGGGAATGGAGATCCCGCCTATGAGGCCGAATTGAAGGCCAAGGCTGCTCGTCTGGGAATCGCGGATTCAATTGACTGGCTCGGCTACGTGAACAACGAGGAAAAGTATGTGGTCTATGCCAGCGCTCGTGTTCATGTTCATCCCACGGTCTTCGACAATAATGGCATGGTGGCCGCGGAAGCCTTGTGTAGTGGGTTGCCCGTTGTCATGTACGATCTTCCGGCTTTGCGCCATGTCTACACGACGGGGTGCGTCAAGGTGCCGTTCGGCGATCAGAAGACTTTCGCGGCAGAGGTGTGCGCGTTGCTCTCGGACGAAGCGCATCGCATGGCCGTTGCCCCGACGCCCGAGCAAATTGAGGCCTTGCGGGAACAGTGGTGTTGGCCGAATCGGGCACGGCGTTTTGCGCGATGGTTGGAAAACCTGGAAGCGGGACATGCCTCATGAAGATCGTTCTTGTGTCCGTCGTGCGTGACTTCGACATGTATGATCGTTGTATACGCAATAATCCACATGTCGGCGAATCTGAATTTGTTCCTTTGGATAATCGTGCACGTAATGAGGGCATTCCTGTTGGATACAATCGGTTCCTGGATTCACGGCCGCCAGATGAAGATGCCTGGTATGTCTTTTGTCATGAGGACTTTGAGCTGAAGGCTCCGCTGGATTTGTCGCAGGTTGATCCAAGCTCACTATGGGGGCCCATTGGCGCTGCGACGCAGGTGGTGTGGGGCGTATACCATCGGTGGCAGTTGGTGGGAGCTGTGGAGGAGCGCCGAAAGGACGGCTCCAATTTGCGGACAGTGGGTACTGCGGTGCCCCAAGGTACGCCCGTGGAGACATTTGACTGCCAGTGCCTGATAGTGCACTCGTCGCTTGTCCAGCGGCATTGCTTGCGCTTTGACGAGGCGCTGACCTTTGATCTCTATGCCGAGGAATTCTGCATTGCGGCACATGAGAAGGCGGGTGTCGTTTCGCGGATTCTGCCACTTTCGGCATGTCACTGGAGTGGCGGAAGTGTGCAGCCACGTTACTTAACCCAGGAAGCGCATGTTAATGCGAAATATCCCAATGTCTGCTATACAGGAACCTCATCCTGGATCTTGGGCGGCAATCCGCCACTGTGCCGACGACTTACGGTAGGGCTTAAACGGTTGCTTCGAGGGAGGGGAGTTAATTGGCATATTTTTTTATGGGTGTTTAAGCGCTAGTATGGGAATTCTAGAATGTATAGAGACTCAAGAAAGAAGATGGTAGGTGAAGCTTGCATTCGATAGTGTGATGGGATATACTAACTAAGTATATTATTTTGGATTCTTGGTCCATGGTTGGTGGTAACCTGGACGAGGACCAGAAAAGATTTTGCGACTTTGTTAAAAAGGAGGATAGAATGGAAACTGTGTTGGTGACTGGTGCGGCAGGTTTTATTGGGTCACACGTGGCTGACTGGCTTATTCGTTCGGGATATCGTGTTGTGGCCCTCGACGACCTTTCAGGTGGTTTTGTGGAAAATATACCTGAAGGGGTTGAGTTTGTCAAGGGAAGTATCCAGGATGTCGCATTGGTCGATAATCTCTTTCAGAAAGAACGATTCTCGTATGTTTTCCATTTGGCTGCCTATGCAGCAGAAGGGCTGTCACATTTCATTAAGAACTTCAATTATCAGAATAACCTTGTGGGAAGTGTTAATCTAGTGAATGCGGCTGTCAATGTTGGTACTGTGAAATGTTTTGTGTTCACCTCATCTATTGCAGTTTACGGTCGAAATCAGACGCCGATGGTAGAAGATCTGACGCCGATGCCTGAAGACCCGTATGGCATTTCAAAATATGCAATGGAACTTGATCTTAAGGAAACACACGAGATGTTCGGGATGAACTATGTGATCTTTCGACCGCATAATGTTTATGGAGAACATCAGAATATTGGAGATCCCTACCGTAATGTAATCGGGATCTTCATGCGCCAGCTCCTTACCGGTAGGCCGTTGACGATTTTTGGTGATGGGGAACAGGTTCGTGCATTCAGTTATATTGATGATGTTGCCCCCGTGATTGCCAAGTGCATTGAGCGCCCTGAAACTTGGAATGAGGTGTACAATATTGGCGCGGACAAGCCATGGACGGTCAATGAACTCGCCATTACAGTATGTAGAGCGATGGGGGCGAAATCCTCAATGATTCAGCATCTTGATGCACGTAACGAGGTGGTGACGGCCTATTCGAATCATGAGAAGGTGAAGAAGATTTTCGGCGATCTCATTCATAATGTGCCACTTTCTGAGGGAATTGAGAAGATGGCAGCTTGGGTGAAGACGTTGAAGTCAATTCCTGAGCCAAAGAGATTTGGCCACATTGAGGTACTAAAGAACCTTCCGCCGAGCTGGGCAAAGCTTAAGTAGTAGGAGATTGATTGGTTCGTCAATATCCCTGAAGAAAGTTTATGAGCGTACGAAATCCAGATTTGTTCAAGCGGTTGTTGAATGATAATACAATGTTGTTTGACAAGTTGGTTCCATTCTTAGACAAGCATTATGCATTCAAGGACTGGCTTTATGCATGGGAGCGTTTCAACCTACCCATGCTTCGGGAAATGAGTGCGGGCTTCAAGGTGTCACAGTATCTTGGGAAAGTGACATTGCTTATTTATTCCTTTGGATCCAATGAAAACGACTTTGACATCCATGAATTTCCGATTTTGCATACATGGCGAGTACTGGGAAAACTACCAGTGTCGATTATAACCGGAAAACCAACGCGGCGTCATCTGGACTTCCAGGCGAAGTATCCGGACTTAGTTTCGATAAGAACAACTATTGGTTTGGTAGATGCGAATGTGGATTCAATGTCTCAAGATTGCATGATGAATTTGCATTCGTATTTTACTACTCCTTATTGCCTCATAATACAAGATGACGGATTCCCGCTTCAGGATACACTGGGGAGATATCTTGGAAAGTGGGATTACATTGGTGCGCCAAATGTGCAGGATTCATTCCGCCAGCACATTGCAGACATTTTCTTGAGGGATGGTTTGAATGGCGGTTTTTGTTTGCGATCTCGTAGATATTGCAAGGCTGTTACCTGGAATTGGCGTGTGTGGGGACGTCTTTGGGCATCATGGCGGTCTCGCTCTTCACATGATTTTAAATCAGAAGATTTTCTCTATGTATGCATGACTCGGATTAATCCGTTTACGCGGTTGAGGTATCGAGTACCCGGTGCTAAGATTGCTCGCGAATTTGCGTTTTATGATCTTCTAGGTGCTTGGCGTGTACCTTCTTTGACGGCATTGCCTTTTGGCGTCCACGGACAGTCTACTATTTGGCAGTACCGACAGGTGATGCGTGATTTTGGGTATGACTTAACAACTCCCTTCCAGGAATTGAGCTGATGGGATTCTTGAAGGATAGGATTTATTGGATTCTTAGGGATTGGCGGAACCATTCTTTTGATTGGTCGCATCGCCTGTGCGCTGGAAAAAACATTCGAATCTTCATTCTACGGCATAAAGATCAGGCCCTTTCAAATCTTTTTTCTGATCGTACGTTATTTTTCCCTGTAAATTGTGGGAATTCGGATTTTTCTCAAACAGAGTTGGATGCTTTCTCGGACAAAAAGGGGACGAGTATATCAGAATATAATCCCTTCCTGAACGAGATGACAGGGATTTGGTGGATAGGGCATCATCTCAAAGAGGTCGGGAACCCTGATTACATTGGTATTGGACAATATAGAAGGCTTCTTGAATGGGATGCGCGCCTATTATCAGAGGGCGTAGTCTTTGCTAATTCAGGAATATTTCGTCGTTCTATTTATAAATGGTTTGTCTTGGAGGGCCACCCAGATATCTCGGCTTTGTTTATTTCGGAATTTAAGTATAGATTTCGTAGTTCAGAATACAGAGATTTTGATACTTATCTGATAGGACATGAAATGTTTGTTGCTAATCTTATGGTGACAGACAAAAAGACTTTTCTTCGATATGTGGACTTTATTGACAAGGTTATCGTAACCATCGTTCAGATGATAAAGACGAATGCGATTAATTTGCAAGTCTTAGAACCCATTAATCGTAGAGTGTATGGTTTTTTTCTTGAACAGATGACGAGTTACTGGATATATCATGAAGAGCGACAGCGTCGCATTAGAGTAATCCGCTCAAGAGCTCAAACCATTTCTTGATAATCACTTCATCTTCCACGCCTTGAGCATGGTCTCCGCGGCAAGAGCGCAGCCTTCGGGATTGAGGTGTACTGTGTCGCGTGTGAATTGCAGGCCCTTGGCGTCAGGCTGTTTTGTCGCGCGTGCTTCGTCGAACACAATATCCAGGGGCACGAAGACGGCGTTGGCCTTGTCTGCGGCATCGCGGGCCATGAGGTTATAGAGGTCACGGCGCTTGCCGAATTCCAGATAACCCTGTCCCTCGATGCGTCCGGCTGTGGGTATGATTGAGAATTTCTGCACACCCGCATTCTTGCGCAGGTAATGGATCATCCACAGCATGTTGTCGCGATAGGTTTCCGGCTCGATAGAAGGTTCGTCGTGCCAGCGTCCACGGCCTGCCGCCGAATCGTTGGTGCCAAAGAAGATCATCACGGCGTCTGGTTTGAGGGCCGCGACATCCTTGAGGCGCAGAAGGGCGGTAATGGTGTTGTCACCGCCGTGTCCGGCATTGACCACCTTGACACCATGCTTGGCCAGTTCCTCGCGCAGGATGGTGATGTAGCCCGGCTCCCAATCGGTAATGCTGTCGCCAAAGCAGACAAGTGTTTCACCGGACTTGAGCCAAGGCTCGAAAAGGGGCTTCACCATCGCATGGGTTGAACCCATAGCTAGTACCAGCATAAAGAAAAATTTCGGCATGTTGTGATTATAGCAGAATGGCGTGGAGAGTTCAAGGCCACTGGAGTCACCCACTGGAGTCTCGTCAAAGTTTATGGCCATGACCCACTTTGCCGAGGCATGACTCGGGCACAACGTGAAGGTCAAGATCCTCGCCGGATACCTGACGCGGATGTTGCGGCAGATCTGCGAGATGCAGGACTTCCACTGTTACGTGCTCGCGGCGGGGCTAAAGGTGGCGTTCATGCGCTATGGAAGATGGTGTCGCACCATCTTCCTCATTCCACCGTAACGGGGAGGCTCGCCACGGGCTTCTTCACAGTGGCCGTGCCGTACCCCCTGTCGCCCACTAACACGCCTGCCACGTTCGCCGAGTAGGCCTTGATCTTGCCGTTCTCGAGCACATATGCCTTGAACGAACCCTTGAACGTGCCCGTCTTCGTTGTGTACAAGAGTTTCAGCCCTGAGGGATTTTCGCCGAGCTTCGTCGCATCGACGGCACCCGTCTTGCGGTCGAGCTGTACCTTGCCCGCCTTCGCACCGCTGGCGACCAGCCACTTTGCCTCCGATTGGGAGACGGTAAGCCCATTCGGCAGATAGTCTGTGTAGAGTCCGGGCAGTGTTTTCGCCAGGACCGAGGCATCAAGGCGGAAAGTCGCCCCCGCACCAAGCGCACCTGGTCGGCCCACGACGGCCTCGGCTAGCCCGTTGACCGACAGCGCGCCCGTCGCGTCCACCCAGATGAGGAACGCGAGGCTGGTATTCTTGGTGATGACGATAGGGATAGCGCACGCGTCCTCGCCTATCAGCAGCTGGCTTGCCGCTGAAACTTTCACGCTCCCAACGCTGCCGGCCACCTTCACCTTGCCCTTCGTCGCGATGGTCGCGGATAACGTGCCGCGGCCCTCCGGCAGGACGACATTGACCACGCCCTGCAGGCGCTTCGCTAGCGTCTCGGCGGAAGTCTTCTCGCCCTTGTCCTTCGAGGTGAAGAGGTTGCGCGCCCCGTCAATCATGTAGGCGCTGTCAAGCTGGCCCCGCAGGCCGTTCCGGCCCAGGAAGATGTGCAGCGTGTGGCCGCCCGTGGACATGGCCGTGACGGCACCAGTCGCGTCTGCGACACTTTTGAAGCTCAGCTTCTGCGTCTCGAGCTGGATGGTCACCGTCACCTTCGCGGTGCCGTTCTTCGCCATCTTCGCCACTTTCACCTGGATCGTCCCTCCGAGTGCGTCTCCCTTCCAGAGATAGCCGTCGTACATCACGGCCGCGACCGCATACGGGGCGGTGACATCATCTGGAATCGCATCGCTAGTCGTAGGATAGAGCGCTTGAGGAATGTTCGGAGTCGGGTCTTCGGGAGTAGGATCAACCACCGGCACATCAGGGTCGGAATCCTCATCCCCTGGCACGACGCGCTGTAGGCTCACCAGCTCGCCGTCTCCATGGACGACACCGCCGGCGACCGATCGGTCTCCTGGCACGATGCGCTGCAGGCTCACCAGCTCGCCGTCTCCATGGACGACACCGCCGGCGACCGATCGGTCTCCTGGCACGATGCGCTGCAG
>JAKSOW010000044.1 GCA_024405395.1 Kiritimatiellia bacterium
TGGAGGGGAATGTATTATGGTTCTGTTGGGTCATCGGACTGTCCTACAGACGGATCGATCGACTCTGGGCGATTTAGCGGCTTAATGCCGCCCCTGCTGTTCCACCCTGCTGTTTCCAATGAGGCTATGCTTGCACTTGCTCGGGCGACTTGGTAGAATACCTTGACCTGGTCTTTTAGGAGTGATTACATGATGTCCATATCTAGCCGTTTTGTTCTCGTGACGGGATTGTTGGCCTGTTCCGTCTGTGTGGAGGCTGCGGGAATCGCCAAGCCGAAACATTCGGCCGCCGAGCGTCTGCGGCTTATAGCGCCTGTAGCGGAAGGGCAGTTGCGGCTACGGCCCACCTTCAATGCCGTGGGGGCAGCCTTTGGCGCCGCAGCCGAGATCCCGGGCTTGACTTTCGAGGTGCGGAAGGTCGGTGTCGCCGATTGGGTCAAGGCTCGCTCTTTCCCATATTTCGCCGAGACCAAGGACTATCGCGGCAGTGCGATGGGACTTGAGGAGGATACCGACTATGAGGCCCGTCTGATCGCATCTGACGGAAGGGTGGCTGCACAGGGGACATTCCGCACCTGGTCCAGCGAGGTGCCGGTGGCCAAGACCGTTGTGCTTGAACCGCCAGCGAATGGCGCCTATCCGATTCGGTTGGCGGAGAAGGGTACGGCGCAGGGCTGGATTCGCTATGTGGCCAAGCCCGGCGTGGTCTTCGACAACCCCACCAAGAACCCCACGTTGGACCTGACGGGGGCCGAATATGCGTTGGTGGAAGGCCTTACGCTACGTAACGGCTATGGTCCGATGGTCGTCAAGATCGCCCAATCGCGCGCCGTGCGCCTGCGCAACTGCGATATCGCCGGTTGGGGCAGGCGTTCGCGTCTCAAATACGACGCCTTGGGACGTCCCTGCGAGCTTGACAAGGGCCATTTGCCCGCCACGCTCTATCGGGCGGACAATGGCGGCTGGCGCACCCGGGCCGAAGGCATGGTGAACTTCGACGGCGCCATCGACATCGGCCGTGGCGCCAGTGAGACGGTGGTTGAGCGTTGCTATGTACATGATGCGGGCGTGCACGCGAATAGCTGGTACTATTCGCATCCCGCAGGCGGTGAGGCCATTATGCTGCGTCGGCCCGACCACTCGACGGTCATCCGCTACAACGACTTCGTGGGCAGCGATCTGCACCGTTTCAATGATGCGGTGGAATCCGAGGGCAACTTCGACGAGGATGGCGGCATCAACCGCGATGCCGACGTGTACGGCAACTTCATGATCTACTGTGCGGACGACAACATCGAGTTAGATGGCGGCCAGCAGAACGTGCGGTGTTTCGGCAACCGCTTTGAGGCGGCGCTCTGCGGCGTGTCGATCCAGGGATGCATGGCGAGTCCGGTGTATGTGGCCGACAATGTGTTCCTCTCGATGTGCGACGAATTCGGCATCACGGGCCAGACCATCAAGACGGGCGGCGGTGCGCACGGGTATGAAGCGCATGCCTATCTGGACGCCAACCTCTTCTGGGGACGAGGCTCGGGCGTTACGTGGATGGAGCTTCTGCAGGCTGAGCAGGTCGGCAATACCTTCTGCGGCAAGCAGGGCATTCAGTCGCCGGCCCGCTCGCCGAAGTCGGTTTCCAGGGATGACAAGTTCGGTGTGGAGATCACCGAGGCGGCGTTGCCGGCTGTCTATCCGAAGCGCCCGCTTGGCTTCCTCCTGGATCGCGCCCGTTTCTCGGACATCAAGGTCGAGAAAGGTGTGGCCATTCCTTCGGCACTCACGGTTGACGCCACCTCTACGGCGACTGAGGCGATTCCCTTTGAAGTCAAGGTCAATGACGACATGCCGTGGCTCGTGGTCGCGCCGAAGAAGGGGCTGATCCCTGCCGGCGGCAAGCAAGTCTTCACGGTTTCGTTCCGCACCGAGCTGATGAACGACCGCCATGACTACCGCGGCGCCTTCCTTGTGCGCACGCCGGATGGTTTCTCGCGTCCGGTTTCCGTGTATGCCGAAACCGATTTCGTCCCGCCGTTCAAGCCCGAGGCGCCGGGCGCCGTCGTGCAGTACGCCGAGGTGGGGGGCGAGCAGGTGGTTGCCCAGGGGCAGACGTTCGAATATGCCTTTGACCTGCCCAAGGATGGACGCTATTACTTCATGCTTCGCCTGAAGGACAACGGCAACCGCGGACGGCTCCAGGGGGCAATCGACGATGCGAAGATGGAACTTGTCAAGCCGCAGGCGAAGAACCACTATCGGTGGCTGATGTTTGATCCGGGCTGCGATTTCGGCAACCGCATCCGCTTCTATGATCTCAAGGCGGGGCGTCACGTGATGCGGTTCAAGGGCGTGAAGGCTGGATTGACCTTGGAGGGTGCGCTTGTCACCACCGATCCGGGGCCGTTTGAGCCTCGGTGAGTGTGGAACAGGCAATTGGGAATAGAAGGTTTTTGAGAGGAGTGCTGAAAATGTCCATTCGTAGTGTTCTTGTTGTCATTGGTGTGATTGTGGCGGCAGCCGCCGAGGCGTGCATGACGCTGATCGCCGGCAAGAAGGTCTCCGCCACGGGGCGTGTGATTGTGGCCCACAATGAGGATGATCCTCAGCCCGCCAAGGTTCGAGCGGGCCTTGTTCCGGCCCGTGATTGGCCGGCTGGCGTGATGCTGCCGGCCACGAAGGGTTGCTGCGCCACGGTGCCGCAGGTGGCGCATACGCTTTCCTTCTTCTGGAGCGAGGTTAAGATGCCGTATGGTGACGGCAACGCCGATGCGATGCTCAACGAGAAGGGTGTGTATGTGTGCAGCAATTCGGGCGGCAGTTCCAAGGAGGATATGACCGATCCCACGTTGGTGACCGAGGGCGGCGTGAAGTTCAACCTCCGGCGCGTCGTGGCCGAACGCGCCACGAGTGCGCGTGATGGCGCACAGCGCGTGATCGATCTGGTGGCGAAGTACGGATATGCCCCCTCTGCACGCATCTACACGATTGCGGACAAGGACGAGGCCTGGATGATTCAGGTGATGCATGGCCGCTTTGCCGCCGCCGTGCGCTGTCCGGATGACCAGGTGGTCGTGATGCCCAACCTCTATACGTTCGGTGACGTGTTCGCCTTGCCGGCCGATCAGGTGATGCTGACGCCCGGTCTCAAGGAGCATGCCATCGCCAACGGTTGGCACAAGCCGGGCACGCCCTTTGACTTCTCAGAGGCCTTCCAGGGATCGTACCATTATGGTCCGGCGGATGCCTTTGAGCATCCCAACAACACGGGGCGCTTCAAACAGGCCCTGCGTCTGCTGCTTGTCCGCGAATGGATCGAGAAGCGCTTCCCGTTTGCCGTCAAGCCTGCCAAGGCCAAGCTGGGCGTGGATGACCTCAAAGCCATCATGACGGCGCACAATGAGCCGCTCACGCGCGGTCTGCACCGTCTGGAGAGCTGGTCCATCTGCATGGGCTACACGGTGGAGTCGGACGTGTGCGAATTTACAGACGATCCACGCACAACGGTACTGCACGTGGCCTTCGGGCCGCCTTGCCGCAATCCCTACAACAAGTTGTGCCCGTTCGCCGAGAAGCTTCCGTCTGCCATTGACCAGTCGGCTACGGCGGTGGCGCGCCTGGCGCATCATGTGGACAGTGTGCCGACCTTCGACCTCGATTTCACGCAGCGTCTGCTGGCGATCCGCTCGGAGTCGCGCGACATTGCCGCCTGCAATCGGGCCACGTCTTTCCTCAAGACCTATCTGGAAGTGCGTGGTGTCCATTGCCATGTGTGCCGGACCAAGGAGGGCCGTGATGCGCTCTATGCGTCGACGGTTCCGGGCAAGGAATGCGACTACGCCTTTGTGACGCACATTGATGTGGTTCCGGGCGAGGACTGGCAGTTCGACATCAAGGTGGATGGCGGCCAGCTGCATGGCCGCGGCGCCTGCGACACCAAGGTCAACGCCGCCCTCATCGCGCAGTTGCTGGTGCGCCTCGTAGGCAAGGCGAGCGTGGGCGCTTTCTTCGCCACGGACGAGGATGGTTGCGCCGGCGAAGTGGCGACCTGCACAATGCTGCGGCGGGCGGGCTTCACGCCGAAGAAGATGGTGTTGGTGGGCGACACGCTGGGCGATACCCGTGATCAGCTGTTCATCGCCCAGAAGGGGCATTGGGGGTTCAAGCTCGTCACCAAGGGCAAAGGCGGCCATTCCTCCATCCCCTGGAAGCTCGAAAACCCCATTCCGCGGCTGACGGCTGCCGTGAACAAACTGATGGCGGCCTATCCGCCGCCGCCTGCGGGCGCAACGTACTTCAGCACGCTCACGCCCACGGTGCTGAAGGCCGGCGAGGCCTCCAATGCCATTCCCGACTTCAGCGAGGCCACGTTCTCGTTCCGCTATGTGGAGAAGGACGGCGTCGAGAAGCTGCGCGCGCTCGTCCGCGAGACGACGGGGCTTGAGCCGGAGACGCTCTATTGCGTGCCGCCGGTCGTGAACGATCCGAACGACCCGATGATTTTGGGTCTCAAGGCGGCGATGGAACGCCAGTGGCCGGGGCGTACGTTCACGTTGGACAAGATCAACGGCGCCACGGACGCGTTCCAGTTCTCCGACCTGAATCTGCCGACGGTCATTTATTCGCCGGAAGGTCATGGTGCCCACCAGTTGGACGAGTATGGCTCGATTTCGTCGGCATGGGACTACTTGGATTTCTTCGAGAAGTATCTGCTCTCATTGAGGTAAGTGACAATGAAAAGATTGGCGCCATTCGCTCTGGGTTTCTGCTTTGCACTGACGGTGGGTGCCTGGGCGCCCGCCACGCCTCTCACGCGTGCCGAGCCGATGCTTACGGAGTGGGGCGCCAAGGTGACGCCCGAAAACGTCTGGCGCGACTATCCCCGTCCGCAGATGGTGCGGCGTGAATGGACTTCCCTCAACGGACTGTGGAACTACCGCATCTGGGATGTGACCAACGGCATACCCGAGAAATACGACGGTGAGATACTGGTCCCGTTCGCCGCCGGCAGTTCGCTTTCGGGTGTGGCGCGCTATCCCGGACACACCAATTGCCTGTGGTACGCGCGCACATTCTCGGCCAATCCACGCAAAGGCTACCGCACGCTGCTGCACATCGACGGCAGCGATTTCCGTACGCAGGTCTTCGTCAATGGGGTAGAGGTCACCGATGTGCCGCATGAAACGGCTCAGTTGGCGTTGACCTGCGACATCACGGCGCAGCTCAAGGCCGGCGAGAACAAACTCGACATCGAGACCTGGGATCCCATGGGCGGAAACGCGTTGACCGGCTATTCCTCGGGCAAGCAGACGTTGCGGCCTGACGCCTGCTTCTATACGCCCTCCACGGGCATCTGGGCGCCTGTCTGGCTGGAGGAAGTTCCGGAGACCCACATCACGGGATACAAGGCGACGCCGGACCTTGATGCAGGGGCTGTGGATGTGCTGGTAGATGGCGAGGGTGACGTCAAGGGCGCGGCCGCTCGCGTGGAGGTGCGCGTGGGGGATCAGGTACTGACGTCGGCGACAGTTGCCGAATGGGGTAAGCCTGTGCGACTTGTCTTGCCAAAGCCGGTGAAAGCCTGGAGCCCCGAGACGCCGTTCCTGTATGACCTGAGGATCACGCTGGGAGACGACGAAGTGCGGGGCTATTTTGGCCTGCGCAAATTTGAGGTGCGCAAGGATCCGCAGGGCGTTCTTCGCTTCTATCTCAACAACGAGGTCTATTTCGCCATCGGCACGCTGGATCAGGGATGGTGGCCGGATGGACTTTTGACGCCGCCGTCCGACGAGGCCATGGCCTTCGACATCCTGGCGCTCAAGAAGATGGGCTTCAACATGATGCGCAAGCACATCAAGGTGGAGCCCATGCGCTATTACCACTTGTGCGACAAGCTGGGCATCCTGGTGCTGCAGGACATGCCTTCCGGGTGGGGCGACCTCAATGGCCGCTACGGTCGCTATCGTGCCGAGCTCAAGGGCATGATCGATCAGTTGTACAATGCGCCTTCGATTGTGATGTGGATTCCCTACAACGAACGCTGGGGCCAGCCCAAGCAGGCGCAGACGAGCTGGACGCTCACCTGGGTGAAACGCTACGACCCCTCGCGTGTGGTGGATGGCCCCTCGGGCTGGAGCGACTATGAGGGGGGATTCTGGAAATCGCTTGACGGCAAAGGCGCGCTCACGCCCACCCAGCATCTGCCGGAGGGTGTGAAGGAGTCGGCTGACGTGATCGACTTCCACGCCTATCCGGGGCCCGTCATGTTGCCCGTCAACAGCCATCGCGCCACGTTCATCGGCGAATTCGGCGGCCTCGGCTACAAGACCAAGGGCCATGTGTGGTATCCTGATGCTCGAGGCTGGGGCTATGGCGGCACGGGCAAGGACGAGACGGTCGCGCCCGTCGAGAGCAAATACCATGCGTTGATGGACAAGCTGGCGCTGCTGGCAGGCGAGGGCCTGGCGGGCTCGGTTTACACTCAGACAACTGACGTGGAACAGGAGATCAACGGCCTTCTGACCTATGATCGGCGGCATTTCAAGTTTGATGTCGCGAAGCTTAAGGCTGCCCATGAGCGTGTCTGTGCGGCGGCGGTTCGCGGCGCCACCTGCAAGGCGGTTTCGACTACTTTGCTACCGCGTTTCGCGCCCAACGCCTGGCGCTATTCGTTTACGGCGCCGGCGGAAGGGTGGGAGCAACCGACGTTCGCGGATGCGGACTGGAAGATCTCTACGGGCGGCTTTGGCTCCAAGCATCTGCGCCCGGCCGCGAAGGTGGCCACTCCGTGGCACACGAAGGACATCTGGCTGCGCACGACGTTCGACGGTACGCAGGCTGACGTAGATGAAGTCTTCGCCAACATCTACCACGACGAAGACACCGAAATCTATCTCAATGGCGAGCTTCTGCTCTCGCTCAAGGGATACAATCATGGGTATGATCCGTTTGCCATCGATGTTGCCCGGTTCAGAACGTTCGTGAAGCCGAAGGGCAATGTGTTGGCTGTTCATGTGAAGCAGACCTATGGCGAACAGTATTTCGACATGGAACTCATTGTGCGTGGTTTTGAGAAAAGATAAAAAGGGAAGATAAATGAAGAAGATTCTGCTGGGGATGATGGCGTGGGCGCTGTTGGTGGGGCCTGCGGCCGCCAAGACCAAGATCATGTTCCTCTTCGACACGGAGGACTACACCTGCGATCGCTCCAATGACGCCATCCGCGACATCGCGAACCTGCTCAAATCAGAAGGGGTGCGCGGCAACTTCAACATCGTGGGATTCCTGGCCACGCGCATTCTGGAGCTGGGTCGTCAGGATGTCGTAGAGGCGTTGAAGTATCACGTGATTGGTTCGCAGACGCTCTATCATACGCGTCATCCGGATATTGCTGAACTGGGTGACGACCCCAGTTATGAGCGTGCCTATCGGCGAACCCTGGCAGACGAGGCCAAGGCGCTGGGCATGCTGGATGCGGCATTCGGGGAAGGGCGGTGCGTGTTCTGGTGCCCGCCCGGCAACAGCGTGTCGGCGGTGGCGATGGACGTCTATTCCGACCTGGGTGTGTGGTTTTCGGCAGGGTGCGGCATGACGAGCGCCAATGCGGGGTCCCTCTATGCCGGCATGCTGGTGCGACCTGGCAATGAGGTGGGGGGACTCTGGTACTTCAACCAGTATCACGCGCCCTATTCGCTGGAATTCCATCTGGAGTCGATGTTGCCGCGTGAAGGCCGGCCCTGTCCCGACTTCGACAAGGCGCTGGACCAGCTGGCTAAGCGCGACCTCCTGTGCCTTTATATGCATCCGCACATGGCCGTGAAGACCAAGCATTGGGATTCGCTCAACTACAAGAAGGGGAACTGGGCGAAATGGCGTGAATGGAATGTGGCGCCCGACCGTAGCGCTGCAGATACAGCCGTGTACTATGAGCGCCTCAGGGCCTTCATCCGCCGCATGAAGGCCGATGAACGGTTTGAGATCACGGACATGGAGGCGCTCAAGGCCTCGCTCAAGCCGCGTGTGGCAATCACGCCTGCGGCTGTTCCCACCATCCGTCAGGCGCTCCTGCGGGACTTCAACTGCATCCGCACGCCGGCATCCTGGAGTGTGGCGGATGTGTTTCAGGCCGCTGTCCGTCTGCTGCGGGGCGAGAAGGAGTACGTTCCCGGGAAGACGTATGGTTTCCTGGCCCGACCCAAGGGTGTGACCGAACCGTGCGTGGTTTCGGCGGCGGATCTGCGCGCTGCTGCAGCAAAACTGGATCTTTCGACTTTCTTGCCGGCGGAGATCAGCGTTGGCGGGCGACAGATTGGCCCAGCCGATTTTCTCTTCGCGGCTTTGGAGGTCCTGGACACAGGAACTGCCGAAGTGAAGGTGACGCCGTGTGAGCAGCTGGGCTCCTTCAAGGAGGTGCCTGGGGTGGAGACGATGAACATTTCTGGCAAATGGTCGCATGAACCGACCTTCAAGGACCAGTACCTCTCCGAACGCCTGCGTCTGCAGTTGTGGACGCTGCGCATCGAGTAGAGGCGGGGGCAAAAAGTCTTGTGGTTGATATTCTGAGTGGACTTTAGAGTCTTTTAGCTCGGAATCGAGATTTTTAATTCGCATTCCATATACTTTTTATTTGTTTTTCGCTCGTATCGTTTTCAGTAGATGCAGGTATACGAACGGGAAAGTTCTTCGTCAATTGATTCGTTTCCGTCGCCTCGTCAGACCTTGTCACAGGTGAACCACGATACGTTTTACGTAACCTTTCCGCGTGACGGATGGCGGGATTTGTGGTAAAATAATAACATTTTTATGAGCCCCGTAGGGGATAAAAATCTAAACAAGGAGAGATGAACATGGATCCGATGATTGTGGCGGGTGCGATTGCCTGTCTGGGATTGAGCGCGGCGGGTTCCGCGTTCGGCACGGGTTTTGCGGCTTCTGCAGCCGTGGGCGCGTGGAAGAAGTGCTATGCCGCCAACAAGCCGGCGCCATTCATTCTCCTTGGCCTGGTGGGTGCCCCCATCACCCAGACGCTTTACGGCATGATCCTCATGTTCATCATGCTGGGCAAGACCGGCGTGCAGAATGCGGGCCTAGCCTGCGTGTTGCTGGGCATCTTCGCCGGCCTCGGCATCGGCCTCTCCGCGCTCTTCCAGGGGCGTGCGGGCGCCGCCGCGTGCGATGCGCAGGCTGAGACGGGGCAGGGCCTCACCAACTATTTCGGTGCGCTCGGCATCGTCGAGACCGTGGCCATCTTCACGATGGTGTTCACCATCATTGCTCTCGGCAAGGTGGCCTGATTCCTTTAAACCCTCAACAAGAACTGAGACATATCATGAAAAGACGTGAATTCCTGCTGGGGACAGGTGCGTTTGCCGCGCCGTTCCTGATGAATGGCTGCTGCAACTGCTTCAAGGCGAACGAGAAGATCAACGTGGGCGTGGTGGGCATTGGCCGCATCTCCACGACGATGGACATTCCGCGTACGATCAAGTTCACGGACCAGTGCCGCTTCACCGCGGTGTGCGATCTCGACTCCAAGCGCCTCAACCACGGCGTCAAGTTCATCAAGGACCAGTATCGCAAGCTCACGGGCGAGGCCAATGCCCCTGTCCGCGCCTATGCCGACTATCGCGACATGATGGCCGATCCGTCGATCGACGCCGTGATGATCTGCATTCCTGACCACTGGCATGCGCTCGTCGCTGTTGAGGCGATGCTGGCGGGCAAGCACATCTGGCTGCAGAAGCCCTTCGCCCAGACGGTGCGCGAGGGTCGTCTCATCGCCGAAATCGCCCGCCGCACCAACCGCGTGGTGCAGGTCGGTTCCTGGCAGCGCAGCGTGATGCAGTTTGCGCGCGTGTGCGAGCTCGTGCAGAACGGCCGCATCGGCGAGATCAAGCAGGTTGAGGTGGGCATCGGCCTCGACAAGTCCGGCGGCTGCTCCACGCCCGAGCCGATCCCCGAGAACCTCGACTACGACATGTGGTTGGGCCCGACGGACGAGAAGGCGCCCTACAACTGGACGCGCGTCCACCAGCAGGACCTCACCAAGATCGGCAATCGTCCGGGCTGGATCCAGATGGCGCCGTACGGCTGGGGCATGATCACCAACTGGGGTGCGCACCATCTCGACATCGCGCAGTGGGGCCTGGACAAGGACGACTCGGGTCCTGAGTCCGTCTCCGGCACGTGCGAATGGATGGACCTCTCGGGCGGCAAGCTCTGGAACGTCCACACGAAGTACGATCTGCACTATTCCTACAACGGCGGCAAGACCGACGTGCATGTGTGCGACAAGTTCCCGATGGGCGTCAAGTTCATCGGCGAGAAGGGCGAATGGCTCTACTGCATGCGCGGCCAGGCGAAGGTCACCCCGAGCGACCCCGACGTGCCGTCGAACGGCAAGATGAAGCCGCTGATGGCCTCGAAGAACAAGTTGCTCGAGCCCATCGTCAACCCCGCCAAGAAGGTGCGCACCTCCGAGGACCACTGGCTGGACTGGCTTGAGGGCATCAAGCTCGGCGATCCGTCCTACACCGTCACCAACGCCGAGGGCGCACAGCGTTCCTCCTCGGCCTGCTGCCTCGGCCAGATGTGCATGGAGCTCAGCCGCGGCAAGAAGGACGGTGCCTCGCTCAAGTGGTGCCCGAAGAAAGAGGACACCTGCTGCGAAAAGGCGCGGGCGATGATGAAGCCCTTCGCACGCGGCCAGTATGACCTCAATAAGACGCTGGCCCGTTTCGGCGTGACCGATCTCAAGGCCTAAGGTCGTCAGCACAGACGGAGAGGATAGAGGATAGCGCCCCTGCGGCAATCCCCTATCCTCTTTCGTTTTCGTCTTTCTTATCCTCAATCTGCAAATCATCTTCCGCCATGAGCTTCTTCAAAGGTCCAACCTACTCTCCAAATCGTTTGTTCTGCCTCGACCTGCTGCGCGGCTGCGACATGATGCTCCTCACGGTGATGGGTCCGCTTGTCAATGCCTTCAACCGCACATGGGCCCTTGGGCATGACGGGCAAGGATTGCCTCCTGGCTTCATGGCGCAGTTCAAGCATGGTTGGGAGGGTTTCTCGCTGTGGGACATCATCATGCCGCTGTTCATCTTCATGTGCGGCGCGGCGATTCCCTTTGCGCTGCCTAAGCGCCTTGAGAACGGCAAGGCCGGTTGGACCTACTGGCGCCATGTGCTGGGACGTGTGGCGTTGCTGTGGTTCTGCGGCATGCTGGTGCAGGGCAGCCTGTGTTCGCTTGACCCGATGAAGATCAAGATCTTTTCGAACACGCTGCAGTCCATTGCCGTGGGGTATCTGGTGACGGCGGGTGTGCTGCTGATTCCGTGCCGCAAGATCCGCATCGCCATTCCCGTGGCGTTGACGGTCATCTACGGTCTGCTCATCCACTGCTTCGGCGACTATACGCCGCAGGGCAACTTCACGGTCGGCTTCGACCGCACGGTCTTCTCGTGGTTCCTGCCGGTCGGCAACGAGTCGCTCAAGTATCTGGCGAACGAAAAGGCCACCACGATCTACACCTGGGTGCTGCCCTCGCTGATGTTTGCTGTGATGACGCTCTGCGGATTCCATGCCACGGAGATCCTCAAGAGCGGCCTCTCGAAGTGGAACAAGGCCTATGGTCTCCTGGGCTATGGCGGCGGTATGCTCGCGCTCGGCTGGATCCTCTCGATCTGGGTGCCCGTGATCAAGCCGATCTACACGGTGTCCTTCACTCTCCAGGCGATGGGCTGGTGTACGCTCGCGTTGGGCATCCTCTACATCGTCACCGACATCTTCCTGCTGCGCAGGGGCCTGGGTCTGGTGATTCTCTACGGACAGTTCGCGCTTACGGCCTACCTCGTTTCGCACACACCGTTCGCGCCGGCGCTGCAGGGGCTTGCGGGTTCGCTTTCGCAGGGCCTGCCGCAGATCTTCGGCAAGGCGTCGCAGCCGTTCTGCACGGCCGTTGTGGCGGCCATCTGCCTTACATTTGCACTGCTCGTGCGCCGTGCGCTCAAGAACCGCGACTGAGGAGCCTGAACCATGAAGAAGATTGCCATGGAATACCGCGTGCCGTATGCGGACACCGACCAGATGGGTGTCGTCTACTACGGCAACTACCTTACGCTGTTCGAGCGTGCCCGCAACGAGCTGATGCGGGCCTGCGGCTACACCTACAAGCAGTGCGAGGCGGAAGGGTGGATGCTGCCCGTCGTGCATGCCGAGGTGGATTACCGCCGTCCCGCCAAATATGACGACCTGCTGGAGGTCACGGCCTGGTGCCGTGCGCACAAGGGCGTGCGCCTGGAAATCGCCTGCGAAGTGCGCCGCAAAGGCGAAGAGGATCTGCTTGTCTCGGGCTATACGCGCCATTGCTTCGTCTCCACGGAGACGTTCCATCCGATTCCGCCGCCAGAGCACTTCATCTCGATTATCGACCAATGATCATCCGCGTTACAGATCCGTGCCGTCCGCTGGAATTTCCCGCCGATACGCCGATTGAGGTCGAGGTGGGGTGCGGCAAGGGCCGTTTTCTCACGGGGCGCGCTGCCGCCCATCCCGAGCGTCGCTTTCTGGGGATTGAGCGCATGCCCGAGCGCGTGCGCAGTTTTGACCGCAAATGCGTGCGGCTGGGACTTCAGAACACCGACATCCTGCGGTTGGAAGCGCTGTATTCGTTCCACTACCTGCTGCCGCTGCACGGCCTTGACACGGTCTATGTGTTCTTCCCCGATCCGTGGCCCAAGAAGAAGCACCATTCGCATCGGCTATTTGGCCCTCTCTTCCTCAATGCGCTTCATCATCGCCTGAAGACGGGCGGCAAGCTGGAGTTCGCCACTGACCACGCCGAGTATTTTGGTGTGGTGGAGGCGTGTTTCGCCGAAGATCGCCGCTTTCGGCGGGTGGCGCCGATGACGCGCGGTGAAAGCGAATGGACGGAGTTCGAGACGCTTTTCCGCGGGCAGGGGCTGCCGATTCACGCGGCCGCCTGGGAGGCGTTGCCTGACCCCGACGAGAAGCCGCTCGCTCCGTTGACCATTTCCCCCGAGGATGAGCCGCAGGAGGGGATTGAACGCCGCGAATCGCATGGACTCGAATGGAGACTGGCGAATGCTGAAAGTGACAAAGACGGTACGGTTTGACGCCGCGCACATACTCTCGAATCACGCGGGATTATGCAAAAATCTGCATGGCCACACCTATCGCGTGGACGTGACTGTGGCGCAGGCGCCCGATGATGCACGCGACATGGTGATCGACTTCAAGGATCTCAAGCGCGTCTGTGAGGATGAGATTCTCTCGCGTTTTGACCATGCGTTCATCTATGACGAGACCTCGGCGGGCGAAAGCGAAATCGCCGCCGTGCTGGCCAAGAACAGCATGCGCATCGTGGCGTTGCCGTTCCGCTCCACGGCCGAGAATCTGGCACGCCATTTCTACGGTACGCTGAAGGATCACGTGCCCGGCCTGGCCTCGATACGGGTATGGGAGACGCCTGATTCCGTGGCTGAGTATTCGATGTAGCCGCAAACGTCGCCATAGTGGGGCATTCTCCGTCAATGAAACAAATGGAATGAAGGCTATGAATTGGAATTGTCGGCAGATTGCCATCTTTCTGGTGCGTTCGACTATCGGCTGGCATTTCCTCTATGAGGGCGGCTGGAAGCTGATGCAGAGCGACGGTTGGAGTTGTCTCTCGTACCTTTCGGCGGCGCAAGGTCCTTTGGCTCCGATTTTCAAGTGGATGGCCACGCAGGGGTGGCTTGTCGCCGTGGGTGACCGGGCCGTCGAGTTTGGCTTGGTGGCCATTGGCCTCGCGCTCATAACAGGGGTGATGGCTCGCGTGGCGGCCGTGTTCGGCATGGCGCTGATGGCGATGTTCTACTGCTGTCAGCCACCTGAGCCCTTTGCCCCGGCAATGTCGGGTGCGGACGGGCGTTTCTTCTTGATTGAACGCAATGTGGTCGAGGCGATGGGGCTGCTTCTGATTGTGGCCACGCCGTGTTGGCGGGGCTGGGTCAAGACGCTGCTGCCAGGTGTTGTGGTTTTGGTCGTCTTTGGTGGTTGTTTCTGGCGGCACAACCAGGCGGGTGGATTCAAGAAGGTGGAGGCCGTGACCTCAGCTACGGTGAAGGTTCACGAATTCACGGCCTTGGCCGCACTGAAGGAGCCGTTTGCCGAAAAAGCCCAGCTTGGAGGGGTTGAGATGTCTCGCCTGGCGCTCGGCGGAGATCTCATCGCGGGGCACTCGCATGCCCGAGACCTCATCTGGACGGATGAGTTCATGCGGCGTTACAATGGCGGCGTCACGCTGGGGCGCACGGTGCGTTATTGCTCCTTCTGCGGCATTGACTCGGTCTTTGCCGAACCCGCCTATCTGGTTCGGATGCAGGAAGCCGCCAAGGAGGTGGGCGGCGAGCTGAAGTTCTTTGCCAATTGTGCCACGGCGGACGAAGTGGCGCTGGCAAAGGCCAATGGCGCCAAGGGGGCCTATACGCGCCCAGAAGTGACGGATGCGCTGGCAAAGAAGGGTGATGTGGACGGCCTTAAGGCCCTGGTCGCCACGTTCAAGGCCGCCGGTTTGGCCACGGGGATTGGCGCGGAAGATGTGGCCACAGTCAAATTCTGCGTGGCGCAGGGTATTCTGCCCGATTATTGGGTGCTGGCGTTCCATTCGCTTGATTATCCCGCCGCTACGCTCCAGACGAAATGCAACAACATCTGGTGCGCAGATCCGGAAGAGACCGCGGCCTATATGAAGACGCGGCCCGAACCGTGGGTGGCCATTCGTGGTTTGGCCGGCGGTGCCATCGATCCCGTGAAGGCCTATCGCTTCGCCGTGGCGCATGGGGCAACGGCGGTTGCCATTGATTTGCTTGACTATCGCATTGTCGAGGTCGTGAACGGTTTGGTGAAGGCAACGGCAGATACTCAGAAGAAGGGCGCGTCGAAATGATGGATTTCCTTGAGAAGCGGACCGATGGCGTCTCCCAAGCGGTACGGATGGTGCTGGGGTGGCATCTGGCCTATCTGGGCGTCTGGGCACTGACGTCGAGCTGGACCTTTTCCTGGGCCGGCCACTTCCGTTGTGCGCATTGGGTTTTGGGTGACCTCTTCAATGCCATTGGCAACTCGGCGATGATGGGCATTTTGGATCATGTCTTCGCCTGGGGACTACTTGTCTCGGGCATTCTGCTGTTGCTTGGGCGTGGCGTTAAGGCGGCCGCCATCTTCGGGATTGCCTATCTGGTGCTGATGTACATGCTCAATCCGCCCCATTTTGGCCATACGGGCGAGAGTCATTTCCTCTATGTCGACCGCAATGTGGTGGAGGTGTGCATGCTCTTCTGGGTAATGGGCCAAAAAAGGCCCACGAACGCGGAAAGCGAGGTGGCGGCATGAAGCAGCTCAATCGACGAGAGATGATCGCAGGCGGGAGCGCATTACTGGCGCTCGGGGGGGCGGCCCTTTACACGCGGGCAATCCGCGGGCGGCCCGTTGTCCGCACCACGGGACCCGTGATTCCCGCGTTTGACCGGGCACGCGATCTTACGGGGCTGGGGCACCCCATGTCCACCTTCACGAAGATCGGCGACGTGACGCTCTCGCGCCTCATTCTGGGCGGCAACATGATCGGCGGCTGGGCGCATTGCCGCGACATGCGGTTCTACGACAAGCTTGTGAAGGCGTATTTCACCGACGAACGCGTGTTCCGCAACTTCCGCATTGCAGAGGCCTGTGGCGTGAACACCATCCTCACCAACCCCGCGCTGATGCGCGTCATCAACCGCTATTGGCGAGAGGAGGGTGGGCGCATCCAGTTCATCTCCGACTGTGGCTACAAAGGCGGTGACCTCATCGCGGGCGCACGCGTCTCCATCGAGAATGGCGCGTGCATGGTCTATACCCATGGCGGGTGGGCCGACAACTGGGCGCGCAAAGGGGACTGGCAGTCGTTTCGCAGGTATTTGGACGAAGTGCGCAAGCTTGACCGCCCCACGGGCATTGGCTGTCATCGTCTGGAAACCGTCAAGTTCTGCGTCGAACACGATTGTCTGCCGGATTTCTGGATGAAGACAGTACACCGTGTGGACTATCCCACGGCCCATTTGGGCGAGGACAAGAAGAAGCCCGTTGACCTTGGGGTGTGCGACAACCGTTTTGTGGACACCGACCGACAGGAGATCTTTGACTACATGCAGACCCGTCCAGAGCCCTGGATCGCCTTCAAGGTGCTGGGGGCCGGCATTGAACATCCCCGAGACGCCTTTCCTGTGGCGTACAAGGGTGGGGCCGACGTCATTTGCTGCGGCATGTACGATTATCAGCTGGTTGAGGACGTCAACATCGCCAATGGGGTCTTCGCGAATGGTCTGCCGACGCGCTCCCGCAGATGGAGCTAGTCCGCAGGCACTTGCGCGCGAGGGGGCATTTTTGGTATAATTTCCCATTGTGAATTTGAATACATCCATAAGGCGATTCCTCTCGCCCGAGGCGGGTCCGCTTGCGCAGTTCGTCAAGTATGGCGCCGTTGGGGTGATGAGCACGCTGGTGCAGACAGGGATTTTCTATCTGCTCGCCTCGTGTTGGCTGAGATGCCTGACGCCGGACGATTGGGCGGTGAAGCTGCTGGGGCTGCCTTCCGCGTCCTTTACGGGCGAGGAGGCTTGGTATGCGGCTCGCGGCACGCTGGCCACGATAGACACGGCCATTGGGTTTGTGATCGCCAATGTCTTCTGCTGGCTTATGAATCGCTGGTGTGTGTTCCAGGCAGGGAAGTTCCGCTGGTATGTGGAGTTTCTCATGTTTTTCGGCGCTGCGACCTTCGCCACCGTGGTGGCGCTGGGCACCATGAAGGTGCTCATCGACGTTTTCGGGATGATGACCACGTTGGCCGTAGTCGTTGAGGTTGTGGTGTCATTCTTCGTCAATTTCTTCATACGGAAATTTGTGATCTTCAAGAGATAGGAGTCCCCAAAAGATGAAAAAGCCCGTTTTCCTCGTCGCTGCACTCGTTGCGGTCGGTTGTCTTGCGCAAGAGACGGCTCCTGCCGCCGCCCCGGCTCCTGCCGCACCTGTGGCCGCTGTGAAAGCTGATGCTGGCAAGGAAGTTCGTCCTGCCCGTCCCCATGGCCCGCGCCGTAACAGACGTTTGGGGCCTGATGGCAAGCCGATTGTCCGCAGTGCGCAGGGCATCTACGGTGCGCCGCGTCGTGGCGTTCCTGGCGTGGTTGTCCGCGACTTCGGCAAACTGTCGGATGGGCGTGCCGCCAAGCTGTTCCGCGTCATGGGTCAGGGCGGCATCGTGGCCGATTTCTCCGACCATGGTGCGCGTCTCGTGCGCCTCTATGCGCCTGACCGCAACGGCAATCTCGTGGACGTCACAGTTGGCCACAACAGCGTGGAGGGCTACGAGAAATATGACCGCAACTTCAACTCCACGGTCGGCCGTTTCGCCAACCGGATTGCCGCCGGCAAGTTCACGCTGGACGGCAAGGAATACCAGCTGCCGCTCAATTGGGGCCCCGAGAACAAGCGCTGCTGTCTGCATGGCGGCACCAATGCGATGAACTTCGCCATCTGGCAGTCGCGCCCGGTGCGCCGCCCGAATGCGATCGGCGTCGAGTTCCGGCATGTTTCGCCCGATGGCGACCAGGGTTTTCCTGGCACGATGACGGTGAAGGTGACGCATTGGATCACGGCCGAGAATGCCTGGGCCATCGACTATGAGGCCACGGTGGACGGCAAGGCCTGCCCGATCA
This sequence comes from Kiritimatiellia bacterium, assembly GCA_024405395.1. Taxonomy (GTDB): domain Bacteria; phylum Verrucomicrobiota; class Kiritimatiellia; order RFP12; family UBA1067; genus RGIG6720. The sequence goes on from JAKSOW010000044.1 coordinate 17,745, forward strand.
ACCTCACCAATCACGCCTACTTCAACCTCAAGGGTGCCGGCAACGGCGATGCCTGCGACCATGTGCTGCAGATCTTCGGCGACAAGATCACGCCTGTCAACGACGGCATGATTCCCACGGGCGAGATCGTCTCCGTGGAAGGTACGCCGTTTGATTTCCGCGAACCCCATGTCATCGGCGAGCGCCTGAGCTCCACGCATCCGCAGATGGTGCTGGGCAAAGGCTATGACCACAACTGGATCGTCGACGAGAAGAACGAGGGCGTGCTCAAGAAGGTGGCCGTCCTCTCCGAGCCTGCGAGCGGCCGCTATGTGGAGACCTGGACCACCGAGCCCGGGCTGCAGTTCTATGGCGGCAATGTGATGAGCGGTGGCAAGGGCACGCCGAAGCCGGTGCCCGGCAAACTCGGCGGCACGCTGCCTTGGCGTGGTGCCGTGGCGCTTGAGACCCAGCATTTCCCCGATAGCCCCAACCATGCGAACTTCCCCTCCGCCGTGCTGCGTCCCGGCGAGACGTACAAGTCCCGCACTGAGTATCGCTTCGGCGCGAAATGAGTTTTGGATTCTGACAAATAACAGTTCGAGAAGGACTACGGAAATGAGCAAAGTCAAGAATGATGAGTTGTGCCCGTGCAAGAGCGGCAAGAATTTCGGTGAATGCTGTGGGCCCGTGCTGTCGGGCGCGAAGAAGGCAGAGACTGCCGCCGAGCTGATGCGTGCGCGCTATGCGGCCTATGCCGTGGGTGACGTGAAGTTCCTCTATGAGTCCTCGGGTCCCGAGGTGCGCGAGGAGTTTGACGAGAAGACCACGGCGGAGTGGTCCAAGAGCGCTTCCTGGGAAGGCCTCGAGATTCTTGCCACGGAGAAGGGCGAGGCGGGCGACGACGAAGGTTTTGTCTCGTTTGTGGCGCACTATACGGCCAACGACCAGGTGTGCGAACATCGCGAACTCTCCTACTTCAAGAAAATCGACGGCGAATGGCGCTTCATCGACGGCAAGATCGACACGGGAGAGCCCTATCGCCGTGAGGCCCCGAAAATCGGGCGCAATGATCCCTGCCCGTGCGGTAGCGGCAAGAAGTACAAGAAGTGCTGCGGCAAGGATAAATGAAGAGCCGCGTCCTCAGCCAGGTGAAAAGCCTGGTGCCCGAGCCAGTCAAGAAGCTTGTGCCCGAACCGGTTCGCAAGCTGGAGAAGTTCGTCAAGGTGCCCGCCCTGCGAAAGGGGTGGGCCGCGGCGTTCCTTTTTGATCTTGATGGCACGCTGATTGACTCGGAGATGCTCTGGGCGCAGGCGCTGGTCGGCTTCTTGGCCGATCGTGGTGCGTCTGCTTCGGTGGAGCGGGTGGCCGAGATTGTCTTTGGGCACAGTTGGCTAGACATCCAGCAGACGATCCATCAGGAGTTTCCGCAGATTCCTGCGGCCTCGGCCGCAGAGGATGCCGCGCAGTTGCGTCCCTACTATGCGCGTCTGGCGACTGACCCCGCCAAACTGGTGATTCCTTCGTCTGTGGCCTTCTTCAAGAAGGTCGCCAAGCTGGCGCCGTGCGCCATTGTGAGCGGATCGCCGCATGATGATGTGCTGGCGGCGGCTGAGACGTGCGGTATTGCGCATCTCATCGAATTTGTGCTGGGCGCCGAGGATTATGGACGCGGCAAGCCTGCCCCCGACAGCTTCCTCAAGGCGGCCGAGATGCTGGATGTCGACGCATCGGAATGCGTCGTCATTGAGGATTCTTCGGCTGGTGTACGGGCTGGACGCGCGGCGGGCATGCATGTGCTGGGCTTGGACCGCAATCCGTCCATTCGCCAGGATTTCGCGGGATGTGATTGGCTTGTGCATGACCTCGCCGAAATCAACGTGGAGGCGGTTTTCGGTGAGCAGTGACGGGAATGGCGTTTGTAAAGGAATGAAGCGATGATTACGGTGGCGATAGCAGTCTTGGCGGGTGTTCTGATGGGGCTCGTGCTGGGGCTCACGGAGACGTTCGGCTACGGCTGGAGCACGTTTTTCGGCGTGTTGACTTTTGGCGTTGTGCAGGGCGTGGCGGGGTATCTTGTCCAGAAGAAGGTCAAGGCCGCGATGACGCAGGTTCAGGCCATCCTGGTAGGGGGGCAGAAGCAGCTCCAGGCCAAGGTGGCTCGCTGGCAGATGCGCCCGCCCAGCTCCATACAGGCCGCGCAGGCGGAGATGGCGCGTGATCAGCGCGTGTTTGTCAAGGAAGCGCTTGCCGAGACGGAAAATCTTCACCAGTTTGACCTGTGGGTTCCGTTCATGAAGCGTCAGATCGCCACGGCACAGTTCCAGCTGTATTGGATGATCAAGGATTTCAAGGCTGTGGATGAGCTGATGCCGAAGGCGATGTTCCTGGATCCCACCATGAGCGCCATAAAGTTGGCGCGCCTTCAGATGCTCAACGCGCCCACCGAAGAGATCACCAAGGTCTACACGAAGGCGATGCGGCGTCTGCGCTACAATCAGAATGTCCTGCTGGCAGCTGCATATTCCTGGATCCTCATCAAGCGTAACGACGTGGATGGCGCGTTCAAGGCGCTCAATCGCGCGTTGGAGAACAGCGACAATGTGGTGCTCAAGACCAATCGCGAACACCTGGCCAACAACCGGCTGGCCCATTTCTCAAATGCGGGAATTGGCGAGCAGTGGTATGCGCTTCAGCTGGAGGAGCCCAAGTACAACCAGCCGCGCCAGCGCATGCAGTGGCGCTGATAGAGGGATTGATGGCTTGTGGACCAGCTTAAGCTCAACGGCATCGCAGTTGACTGTGTGATAGGGGATCTGCCTCAGGAACGTGTGCGCGAGCAGCGTCTGCGGGTGGATGTGGCGCTTTCTCTGGACCTCGCTGCGGCGGCTGCCAGCGATGACTTGGCCGATACGGTTGACTATGTCTCGTTGGCTGATCAGATCCGCACCTCGCTTCGCGCCGCCAAGTGTCGTCTCGTGGAACGTGCAGCCGAGCTGGTGGCGCAGACATGTCTGGCGGAACCGCGTGTGCAGCGTGTCGTGGCCTCCGTACGCAAGGCGGGCTGTGTGCCGGGACTGGCTTCTGCCGAAGTTGTGGTGGAGCGCTGTAAATGAGTGGCGCAGACCGCCAAGAGTGATGCAAGAAAAAAGAAAAGGCCGCCTTGAAAGGGGCGGCTTCTTCTTTAGTGGCAGTCCCGAGGAGAGTCGAACTCCTGTTACTAGGATGAAAACCTGGTGTCCTAACCGTTAGACGACGGGACCACGCGGAAAAGTCCTCATAGTATAGCAAATGCGGACTTTACATGCAAGAGGCAAAAGTGGGCGAATGCGTTTTTCTACAGTTGAAAGCTTTCTGCTTGCCCGTAGGCCTGAAATATGGTACTATCACGAACCATTGAGGGTGGGAGAGGGCAGTCGTCCTCTCCAGTTAAGGGAAACGTCATCATGGATAAATCCATTTTCCGTATGGTTGTGTTGGGTGCGGCTGCGGGCATGTGCCTATTGGCCGCAAAGGGTGCCGATATTGTCATCTATGGCGCTACGCCGGGTGGCATTGCGGCGGCAATTGAGGCCAAAAGGCTGGGGATGTCGCCGATTCTCCTGGAGCCGACCGGCAAAATCGGTGGGTTGACCACGGGCGGTCTGGGACAGACCGACATCGGCAACAAATCCGCTTTTGGTGGCATTGCCCGCGAATTCTACCAAGCCATCAAGGCCCATTACGAGACGGATGGCGCCTGGCGTTTCCAAAAACGCCTTGACTACAAACCGCGGGGGCAGAGCTGCTGGGAACGTGGTGAAGACGCCATGTGGACGTTTGAGCCCAGCGCGGCCACGACCGTGCTGGAGGGCTGGATGCGGAACTGGCGAATCGACTTACGTCGCCATGAGCGGTTGGACAGGGGAAAAGGCGGCGTGGTCGTCAAGAATGGCCGCATCGAGTCCATCCGCATGGAGAGCGGCAATGTTTATTCGGCCAAAGTCTTTCTGGACTGCACCTACGAAGGGGATTTGCTGGCGGCGGCAGGCGTCTCGTACACGGTAGGGCGTGAGGCGAATGCCGTCTATGGTGAGACGATCAGCGGCATCCAGCGTGCGTTGATGGAGAATCATCAGCTCAATCCCGGCGTCGATCCTTATGTGAAGCGTGGGGATCCGTCCTCTGGCCTGCTGCCTGGCATTGAGCCGGATTGCCCTGAACCCGACGGCACGGGCGACAAACGGGTGCAGGCGTATTGCTTTCGCATGTGCCTCACGGACTGTCCCGAAAACCGCATTCCGTTCAAGAAGCCTGCAGGCTATGACGAACGCGACTATGAACTCCTGTTCCGCAATCTGGAGAAGTGGGGCGATTTCGCCCAGATCAGCAAGAAGCGGGATCGCTCGGGGTTGCCCTGGATCAACTCGCCCATGCCCAATTGCAAGACCGACACCAACAACCGCACAGGCTTCGCCACCGACTTCATCGGGCAGAACTGGCGCTATCCCGAAGCCTCCTATGCGGAACGCGCTCAGATCGAGGCGGCGCACCTCAAGTATCAGCAAGGGCTGATGTGGACGCTCGCCAACCATTCGCGTGTGCCTGAAGCCGTGCGGCGCGAGGTGTCGCGCTGGGGCACCTGCAAGGACGAGTTTGTCGGCGAGCGCGGGGATGGCTGGCAGAACCAGCTCTATGTGCGCGAAGCGCGCCGTATGGTGGGCGACTATGTGATGACGGAGCACAACTGCCGTGGCCAGGTGAAGGCGCCGAAGCCGATCGCCATGGGCGCCTATGGCATGGATTCCCATAATGTGCGCCGTTATGTGGGCACGGATGGTTTCGCCTACAACGAGGGCAACATCGAGGACTACAGCGCCAATCCCCCCGGCAAGCCCTACAAGCGCTTCAAGCCGTTCTCGGTGGGATATGGCGCCATTACGCCCAAGCGGGCGGACTGCGTGAATCTGCTCGTCCCCGTGTGCCTGTCCTCGTCGCACATGGCCTTTGGCTCCATTCGCATGGAGCCGGCGTTCTTCGCCTTGGGCGGTGCGGCGGGTGTCGCCGCCACATTGGCCTGCCAGTCGAATTGTGCCGTACAGGATGTGGACTATGTCCAGTTGCGTGCGATACTTAAGGCGCGTGGACAGGTTATGGAGTGAGCTGGGGCGCGAATTGTGCTATAATATCCCGCATCATGAAAATTTTCACTGAACCCGTCAAGCTGCAGAAGTGGGCCGAAAGCCGGCGTCTGGCAGGAAAGAAGATCGCCTTGGTGCCCACGATGGGCTACCTCCACGAGGGGCATCTCTCGCTGATTGCGGCCGCAAAGAAGAAGGGTGCCGACGAGATTGTCGTGTCCATCTTCGTGAATCCCATCCAGTTCGGACCTAACGAGGATTATGCGCGCTATCCGCGTGACGAGAAGGCGGACTTGGCGAAATGCCGTCAGGCCGGGGCCACGGCCGTGTTCTTCCCCACGCCGGACAACATGTATGCCGCAGACCATTCCGTGTACATCAACGAGATGGAACTGGGCAATTCGCTTTGTGGCGCACGCCGTCCGGGGCATTTCCGTGGTGTGTGCACCGTGGTCGCCAAGCTCTTCAATCTCGCCAAACCGCATTTCGCCGTCTTTGGGCAGAAGGACTACCAGCAGGAGACCATCATCCGCCGCATGGTGCGCGACCTCAACTTCGACGTGAAGATCGTGGTGGCGCCCATCGTGCGTGAACCAAGTGGCCTTGCCCGCAGTTCGCGCAACACCTACCTCTCCGATGCCGAACGGGCGCAGGCTCTGGCGCTTTCCGCTGCATTGGCCGAAGCGCGCGCCGAAGTGAAGCGGGCGGGAGAGGTCGACTGGAAGACCTGCCGTGCGCGCATCGTCCGCAAGCTTCAGGCCAATAAGCTCAAGGTGGACTACGTAGAAGCCGTTGACGCCGATACGCTTAAGCCTGTCACAAAGCTGGTCGCAAAGAAGACGACGGTGCTGCTGGCGGTCTATTGCGGGGCCACGCGCCTCATCGACAATGCCGTGATGTAAGCGCACGTGTTCCCCGTTGAGACCATTCTGCCGGCCTTGCGCGCCTCACTCGCCGCCAATCGCGACGTGGTGCTGCGCGCGCCGCCAGGCACGGGCAAGACCACCTGTGTGCCGCCGGCATTGCTTGACCTGCCGTTTCTGGAAGGCAAGAAGATCCTGATGCTGGAGCCCCGTCGTTTGGCGGCCCGTTCCTGTGCCAGCTTCATTGCCCGCCAGCTGGGCGAGCCTGTTGGCGAAACGGTGGGCTTCCAGGTGCGTCTTGAGCGCAAGGTCTCGGCGCGTACACGCCTGGAGATCGTCACTGAGGGGCTGCTCACGCAGCGCCTCCTGAACGATCCCGAACTGGCCGATGTGGGGCTGGTGATCTTCGACGAATTCCACGAGCGTTCGCTGGCCTGCGATCTGGGCTTTGCCATGGCCCTGGATGTGCGGCGTGCGCTTCGGCCCGACCTGCGGCTTCTTGTGATGTCCGCCACATTGGATACTTCCATTGTCGCCGCACATCTGGGCGACGCCGATGTCCATACGGCTGAAGCGCCGATGTTTCCGGTTGAGACGAAATACCTGGTGGATGAGCCGCACGTGCCCATTGCGCTCACAGTGGCTGCTGCGGTGAAACGGGCTTTGTCTGTGCCGGGTGGCGATGTGCTGGCGTTTCTGCCAGGTGAGGGGGAGATCCGGCGTGCGGAAGAGGAGTTGCGCGACGTGGCGGCGGAGATATTCCCGCTGTATGGGGCGCTGCCGAAGGAACGGCAGGATGCAGCCCTGCGTCCCGCCGCCGGACGCAAAGTTGTCCTAGCCACCTCGATCGCCGAAACCTCGCTCACCATCCCCGGTGTCACGGTGGTGATCGACTCGGGCTTGATGCGGGTAAGCCGTTTTTCGCCGCGTTCGGGCATGAGCCGGCTGGAGACGCTGCGACTTACCCGTGATCGCGCAGATCAGCGCCGAGGGCGTGCCGGACGTACCGCACCTGGTGTTTGCCACCGTCTTTGGACGGAACGGGAGGACCAGAAACTGCTGCCCGCAATGAAGCCCGAGATACTGGAGGCCGATCTTGCGCCTACGGTTCTTTCGGCGGCTCTTTGGGGCACTACCCGAATTGATGGTCTGCCGTGGCTTACGCCGCCGCCCGAAGGAACATGGGGATCGGCCTGCGAACTGCTCAAGCAGCTGGGCGCCCTAGATGCCGATGGACGCATCACGGATCGCGGACGGATGATGGCGCGTTTGCCCGTTCATCCGCGCCTGGCGAACATGATGCTGGCCTCGCCTGATCTTGAGACGTGTGTGGTGGCGGCGATTCTGGAGGAACTGCCCAATGGCGGGCCTCGACGCGAGACGGATCTGCGGCGTGTGGTCGATCTGGTGCGCGAACGCCCGAATGACGGCTTTTCGCGTCGTGTGATTGAGCTGGGGCGCCGTTGGCTGCGTCTGCTGCCGTCCAATCGGGACAGCCAGGGCGTCTATACGGCTTCGGCGTTGGCCTTTCCTGATCGCATCGCCAAGAACCGTGGCAACGGCACGTTCCAGATGACGGGAGGCGGTGGTGCGTTTCTTGACCGCACGGAAGCGCTGGCCAGCGCGGAATATCTGGTGTGCTGTGAGCTCAATGATGCGGGTGGCGACGCCAAGATCCACCTGGCCGAGGCGATTTCGCAAGACGAGATCGAGGAGCTCTTTGCAGATGACATCGTCGAGGGTACGCTTACCGAATGGGATCGGCGCACAGAAGCCGTTAAGGCGGTACGGGTGCGGCGTCTGGGACGGATGGTGATTCGTTCGGGCGGCCAGAGCGCGCCTGACGAGGCGGCCGTGCAGGCGGCGCTCTTCGACGGCATTCGGCAGAAGGGTGTGGCGAATCTGCCGTGTTGGTCGCCGGGGTTGAGGCAACTTCAGGCCCGCATCTGCTTCCTGCATCGCGTTCTGGGATCGGAATGGCCCGATGTAGGCGACGAGGCGTTGGCTCGGCATCTGGTGGATTGGTTTGGACCGTTCACGCTGGGCATGTCCCGCTGGGCGCATCTGGACAAGTTGGATCTGGCGAACGTGTTTGACGCCGCACTGGCGGAGGCCGGAGTAGACCGTCGTGCATTGGATCGCTTGGCGCCGACGCGGATGGAGGTGCCGTCAGGCTCGCAGATGACGATTCACTACGAAGAGGCGGAGCCGTTTGTGCAGGTGCGTCTGCAGGAGTGTTTTGGCCTGGAGGAAACGCCCAAGGTGGCAGGCGGGCGGGTTCCGATCGTAATGAAGCTGCTGTCGCCGGCACAGCGGCCGGTGCAGATCACCAAGGATCTGGCGGGGTTCTGGCGAGGCGCCTATCAGCTGGTGCGGAAAGATCTGCGCGGACGCTATCCCAAGCACTATTGGCCCGAGGATCCGCTGACTGCTGTGGCGACGCGGCGTGTGCGTCCTCAGAAGTAGAACTTCAATCCCGTCTGAACGACGAAGTAATTGCGGTGGTTGGGCGCATGGGCGTTGTCGCGCGCCTTGTCGTTCAGCAGAAAATGCTCGTTCGCAATCAGAAAGAGCGAGAGGTTCTTCGCGCAATGCCAGTCAAGCGAGAGCTGCGGACCCGCGGCCATGATGCCCGAATGGTAATGCGCGCCGTGTCGAGGGGCTCCATAGCGGATGTGATAAAGCGTCTCGCAGCCATGTTCGCTGTAGATGGCCGGCGTCAGGACCCAATTCTCCACCAGGGTGAGAGGCTTGGACAGGGTGATCTTGTAATAGGTCCAGGCGGCGGTTTTCCAGCCTCGCCGAACGAGCAGCGAAGGGGTGAGGTAGGGATTCTTGAGTGCGCCTTCATACCACCATTCGAACTGCGTGTTGTTTGCCTTGCCGCGATAGTCCTCGCGGAATCCCGGCAACGTGATCCACCAGCAGCTGACAGAACTGGCGAGCCGCCAATCCTGGGCGATGTCCAGGTCGTATGACCAGTAGGGCGCGTAGTCGACTTCGTTGAGCGCACGACGATGGACATGCTGCCGCCGGTTGCAGAGAGAGGAATAGCCCCAGAAACGCGTGCCAAGAACACCATAGTCGCCGCAGTCGGCCGAAAGGAAGATGTCATACGCGGAAATGGGACGATCCTCAACGATCTTTGCGCGTGAGAGGTAGGCCGAGCGCACATCTTGCCGGAAAGAGAAGTGGAAGGGCTCCAGCGACCAGGCCTCGGGTTCTTCCGCAAATCCCAAGAACGGCGACATTCCCATCAGCAAGACGGAAAGAAGATATGATAGGCGGCTGCTCATTACCACTTGAGGTCCCGTATGGTTCGGGCCGTTGATTTGCCGAAGAGTGGTCGGACTGGCGGGGATCGGACCCGCGACCCCAACATTAAAAGTGTCGTGCTCTACCAACTGAGCTACAGT
>JAKSOW010000045.1 GCA_024405395.1 Kiritimatiellia bacterium
TTCATCTCCGCCGCGTCCTTCCAGGATACGACGCGCGTCCTCACCGAGGCCGCGACGATGGGTCGTGTGGACGAACTGCGCGGCTTCAAGGAGAACGTCATCCTCGGCCACCTCATTCCGGGCGGCACGGGCTTCCCGCTCCACCGCTACCTCAAGCTGGTGCCCCTGTGCGAGCCGATCTCCGATGCGGAGATGGATGAGCTGCGCGCCGAGGCGAAGGCCAAGCTGGAGGCCATCTTCGGTGCGACGCCGTCGCCCGAGGACGAGAGCGACGACGAGGAAGACTCTGCGGCGTTCGAGGTTGTCGACGCGGACAAGTTCGCGCAGGCACCTGTTGACCAGGCTCCTGACCAGACGGGCGACGATTATTCGGCCGATACGATCGGTGATTCGTCGTTCGGCGGCGAGGAATGATTGGCAAAGACCAGATAGCTAAGGTTCTCGACCGACTTGCGCGTGTAGAGGCCGACATGGGCGATCCCGCTGTGATTGCCGATGTCCGCCGCTACCGCGCGACGGTTCGGGAGCATACGGCGCTTCGCAAGCTCGAACAGGCTGCGAAGCGTTACTTTAAGCTGTTGGAGGATATTGAGGGCAATCGGGCGCTTGCGGAAGATCCCGATCTGGGCCTGATGGCGAAGGAGGAGCTGGTCACCCTTGAGGCGGCCGTTCCCGGCGCCGAACGTGATGTTCTCGCAGGGCTGTTGCCGCCCGATCCGCTGGATTCCCGATTCGCCGTTTTTGAGGTGCGGGCCGGCACGGGTGGAGACGAGGCGGCTCTTTTTGCGGGGGATCTCTTCCGCATGTATTCGCGCTACTGCGAAGAGAAGGGGTGGCGCATCAACGTGATGAGCGAAAGCTCCACGCCCTTGGGCGGCTACAAGGAAATCGTCTTTACCGTTCAGGCGGAAGGCGCGTATGGCGCGTTTCGCTTTGAGTCGGGCGGGCACCGCGTGCAGCGCATCCCGGAAACTGAACAGCAGGGACGTATCCACACTTCCGCCGCCACGGTGATAGTCTTTCCCGAGGCGGACGAGGAGGAAGACGATTTTGAGATCCCGGAAAAGGATCTGCGCATAGACATCTTCTGCGCGGGAGGTCATGGTGGTCAAGGCGTGAACACCACCTATTCCGCCATTCGCATGACGCACTTGCCGACAGGACTGGTTGCGCAGTGTCAGGACGAACGCAGCCAGCAGCGCAACAAGGAGAAGTGTCTGGCGACGCTGAAGGCGCGCATTCTCGACCAGAAGCGGCGCGAAGAGGAGGCGAAGGCCGGCGCCAACCGCATGTCGCTGCGCGGCTCAGGCGATCGTTCGGAGCGCATTCGCACCTATAATTTTCCCCAGAACCGCCTGACCGACCATCGGGTCGATCTGACGCTCTACTCGCTTGATCGCATTGTCGAGGGCGCTTTGGATCCCGTGTTGGATGCCCTTCGCGAAAAAGACGTGTCCGAGCGGATTGCCACGGCGCTGGATTTGTGACGACTCGACAGATTCATCAGGATGGTTTCCATGAAGGACTGCATCAAGGTATTCTTTGAAGATCAGATGCCGGGCGTGGATGACGATACGCTCAATTCGATTTACGCCGACTATCGGACCATGGCGACGGAGCTTTATGCCGAGTTGGCGGCGAAACGCGCGGAAGGGGCTGCATTCGAAGTGGTGGACCGTCTGGCGCATACGCTGAAGGGGAATGCGCTGCAGGTGGGCGACGAGCCGCTTTTTGAGGTCGTTCAGGCCTGGCGGGCGGCGCTTAAGGAAGGTGACAAGGCCCAGGTCGAGTCCCTGTGGCCGCAGATTGGCGCCTTGGTCGGCGCGCTCTGAGAACCTAGGGGTTGGTCACCGCAATTGAGGCGCCTGGCGGCAGCAGCATGGCGATCTCATCCAGATCCGCAGGCGCGAACGTGATGCCGAGATCCTTGAAGCGCATGCGGGGGCCCATCTCGCGGGTGACGGGATAGGAGCCAACCTTGGTCGCCGCGCCGGTTGAGGCGTAATAGCGCTTGAAGAATTTCCCGTTGAGGGTTATGTCGGCCTGCTTTGTCTGACGATGCACGACCAGCGTGGCGCGCGGAAAGTCGGGCACGCGCAGCTTGAGGCCGGCTTCAGGCTTTGTGGTTCCGTCGGCGATTTTGTTGAGCGCCAACACGGCGGCCAGGGTGGTTCCGTGTTCGCGTGCGATTCGGTGATACGAGTCGCCGCGTCGCGTCGTCACGGTTGTTGTCCATGGGGCGGGACGGTCCGAGAACAGCCAGGCTATGTTCAAGGCCCCAAGCCGACGCGCCAAAGGTTCGTCCAGATCCGCCATGGAGGGTTTCTGGCGCAGTCTCTCCAGGGTATCGCGCGCTAGTTGGGCATTCCCTTCGCGCTCTGCGGCGAAAAGCCGCTCCAGAAGGTTCCGGTCCTGCGGCGGTCGGCCTTCTGAATCGGCCAGCCAACGCTGAACCTGCTTTGCAGCCGGTGTAAGGGGGGCGGGCTGCGCGGGTCTTTCGGTGGGGGGCGTGGCCGGTCGGGCGAGCCGTGGCGCCCCTGGTGGGATCTGCGGTTTCTTGTTGACGGAAGCAGGCGCCAAGGGAGGATTGGCCGGATGCAGCTCAGGTGGCGTGGGCAGCTGCGGTTGAGGGGGCGGCACAATGGGCGGCAGCTTCTCGTAGGAGATTCGCCCACGCACCGAGATGACGGAGATGACGCCAAGAACGCCGATGATGACCAGCGCCCATCTCAGCAGGTGCCGGTCACCATCGCGACGTCCGGCGGAGTTGTACTCGACGCCGTATCTGCCTCTCGAAAAGGCCATTTCTCCCTAGAGGATTATGCGGCCTTGGGTTCTTCGGGCTTGACGACGTCCTGCACGGAACTGCGGGCGACTTCAACGGACACGCCATCCGCAATCTCGATCTTGAAGGTCTTTTCCTTGGCCTCGACGATTGTGCCGATGAATCCGCCAGCGAAGACGACGCGCGCACCGGCACGAAGCTCTTCAATCATTTTGCGGCGTTCTTTTTCCTTGCGCTGCTGGGGACGGATCATCATGAAGTAGAAGATCGCGAAGATCAGCAGCATCGGGACGAACATGCCAAGTCCACCGCCGGCCTGCCCAGCAGGCGCCGCATCCGCAAACAATCCAATCAGGTTCATTTATTTCATCCTTTCGTTTTTCGGTAAAGCTTTAGCTCTGTCCATTCTGCGCCAGCATTCGGTGCGTTTCCTGACGGAACGCCGCGAATTGGCCGCAGTCGATGGCCTCGCGCATCTCGCGCATGAACGTGCAGAGACGGTGCACGTTGTGGATCGTGAGCAGGCGCACGCCCAGGATCTCGCCGACGTGGAGCAGATGGCGCACATAGGCCCGCGAGAAGTTCTGGCAGCAGTAGCAGGTGCAGCCCTCTTCGACGGGGCCCGGATCACGTTCCCACTTGGCGGCCTTGATGGCCACGTTGCCGCGTCGCGTGATGGCCGTGCCGTGGCGCGCGATGCGGGTGGGAATGACGCAGTCGAACATGTCCACACCACGCGCCACGCATTCCAGCATCTGCGACATCACGCCCATGCCCATCACATAGCGCGGCTTGTCTTCCGGCAGGTGGGGGATGGAGGCCTCCACGGCCTTGTACATCGTTTCCTCCGGCTCGCCCACGGATACGCCGCCAATGGCGTAGCCCGGGAAGGGCATCCTGGCCAATTCCTCTGCGCAGTGCTGCCGAAGATCATCATACTCCCCGCCCTGGACGATGCCGAAGACGAGTTGCCCTGGCGCATGTGGCGCCGCCAAGGATTCGCCCGCCCACCGAATGGTCGTCTCGACGCTCTTCTCGGCGCGCAGGCGCTCACAGGGCCAGGGAAGGCATTCGTCGAAAACCATGGCGATGTCGCTTCCAAGAAGGCGCTGAACTTCCATGGATTCGGCAGGACCAAGGAAAACGCGCCGCCCGTCGAGATGTGAGCTGAATTCACAGCCGCTAGGTGTGAGCTTGCGCATTTTCGCCAAGGAGAAGACCTGGAATCCGCCGGAATCCGTGAGAATCGGCCGATCCCAGTTCATGAACGCATGCAGACCACCCATTTGGGCGACAAGATCCGCCCCAGGACGAAGCATCAGATGGTAGGTGTTCCCCAGAATGATCGAGGCGCCGTTTTCCCTGAGATCGCGTGGCTCAAGGGCCTTGACGGTAGCCTGGGTGCCTACGGGCATGAAAACAGGCGTCTCCACAACGCCATGCGCCGTATGCAGTTCACCCGTGCGCGCGCGCGTCTGCGCGTCACGTACCTTGATTCTGAAGGTTCCCACTGGAGCTGAAGATGTCATGCGGGGGGTAGTAAAACATAAAACGCGGGCAAAATCAAGAGGGGCAAGAAAAATTTTTTCGCATTTTCCTGTTGCGTTTCCAGTGAATTTAGATTATTCTACTCGCCTAAGGGACATAGGGCATCGGCTTTGTGGCCCCAAAGGAATTTCAGCGAAGAGGAAAAATAGACATGAACAAGGCTCTGCATGCTATCGTTTACGTGATCTTGGTGCTCGCGTGTGCGGCGTTGTATTTTGAGATGAACATCTTTGACAAGCGTAATCTTCAGAATGACAGCATTACGCAGCTTGCTGATTACATCGTGAAGATTTCGCACACGATCGAAAAGGCTGATGCGCCCAAGACGGGAACGGCGCCGGAGGCCCGCAAGGATATTTCGGCGGTCGAGGCCAAGGCTGTGGATACGCCCGAGACGGAGAACCTTCTTGAGGACTACGCGGCTCATCTTGAGGAGCAGAATCTCGAGACGTTCAAGTGGGATGACGCCGAGAAGGCCCAGCTCCGCAAAATCTATCTTCTGGATGATGATGGCAAGCGCATGCCCGATGCGGCCAATCCCGGTGAGTATGTCATGAAGGGCAAGGGCACGGCCGCCGAACTGCTGGAGCAGCTCTTTGACCGCGCGAAGGCCCAGCAGGCGCGCCTCAATACGACGCGTGCCGAGTTGGCGACTGTCCGTGCCAAGCTGGAGACTTTGGTGGCGGATTACAACAAGCTCAAGCCGCCGGCGCGCCAGAGCAAGATTGAATTCGAGGAGATGAAGGGCAAGATCGAAGAGGCCGATAAGGCGCGTCAGGCCGCCGTTGACCAGGTCGCCAAGATCAAGGGCCAGATTGACGATCTCAACGGCGAAATCACGTCGCTCAAGGACGAGGTCTCTTCCGCCAAGGACGAGACGGAGGCCGCCAAGGAGGAGATCGCCAAGGAGAAGGAGAAGTACGAGCAGCTCAAGAAGCTCTTCCAGCAGGTTCAGGCGCAGGCCCAGACCCCGGCCCCTGGTCAGACGGGCGGCGGTACGGCAGTCACGACGCTTACGGCCGGCAACAAGGGCAAGGTCGTCAATGTCAACAACGAGTACATGTTCGCGGTCGTCGAGTTCAGCGAGGGGGCCATCAAGGAGCTCCTCGGCGAGAACAAGAACAATCCGCTGCCGCGTCTTGAGCTCGGTATCCGCCGTGACAACAAGTACATCGGCCGTCTGCGTCTGCGCCAGGCTGTGGCGGGCAAGAACTTCGTGATTGCCGATATCCTCGGCGATTGGCAGCAGGCTCCTGTGGAGAAGGATGATGCCGTCTTCGCGGAATAAGGCTGAGGCGGCTGCCCATTCCCTCGCCTGGGGCTTTGCGCTGGTTGCGCTGCTGGTGCTCGTGGGCGGGTGCATTGCCGATACGGCGGCTGATTCGGACTTGCCGTGGTCGACCAATCAGGGGTGGGAGGGCATGATCCCCATTCCGAATGCGATGCAATATGATTGAGAACGTCACATTCGCAGCAGAGAGCGGCATCCGTTTGGATGCCGCTTTGCTTATGCGCTTTCCTACGACGACCCGGGCCTTCGCACGTGAGGCTTGTGGGGCTGGCCAGGTGCTGGTGAATGGCCGTGCCGCAGAAAAGGGACTCAAACTGCGGGGCGGCGAGATGGTGACGGTGACGGCCCTGGCTGAAGTCGCGGACAATCGGGTTCAGCCCAATCGTGCGGTCAGGGCCAAATGCGTGTTTGAGGATGAGGCGTTGTTGGCTTTCGACAAGCCCGCCGGCATCCCTGTGCAGCCGATTGACCGACGTGAGATGGAGACGCTTGTCAATGGTGTGGTCGCACGTTGGCCCGAGGTTGCCGAGGTGGGGGATCATCCCCTGATGGCGGGTGCGCTGCATCGCATTGACGCGGACACCTCTGGTCTGGTGCTGGTGGCGCGCACGCAGCCTGCCTTTGAGGCCATGCGCGCGCAGTTTGCCGCCCAGACGGTGAAGAAGACCTATCTGGCCCTGGTTGAGGGTGCGGTTGCCGCGGGTGGCACGCTGGAGAATGATCTGGTGCATGATCCTACGTTGCCCTATTGCCGCATGATCGACATCTCGCGCCTGCGCGTATCCCCCAATCGCGCCCTCCGCCCCCTCCATGCCGTCACGCAATTCAAGCCGGTGGGCTTCACACGGCGTGGCATGGAGGAGTTGACGCTGCTGGAGGTGACGATCTACACGGGCGTTACCCACCAGATTCGCGCACAGCTCGCGTTGGCGGGCATGCACATCGTCAATGACCGACTCTATGGCGCATTTGCGGTCGAGGATCAGGTCGGCCACTGTCTCCATGCGCTGGCGGCCGAGTTCACGCATCCCGCGGCCCAGGCGCCCTGCCGCATCGAAACCCCTTGGCCCGCATGGGCGCAGTTCGAATGATTGCGGAATCTACATGCTCGTGGCGGCGCCCCGTGATTCTGCTGGTTGCTGCGGCCTTTACGGTGGCGCTTGGTTTCGCCGTGCGCTACGGCGAAGACAACCAGATCATGGAATCGAACGTGGTCTCGTTCTACATCTTCGTGTTGGCGGGCGTGATTGCCTATTGGGCCATTTTGCGGCTGATGATTCTTCTGCTTAGGCACTTGAAAAAACACCGCGGATAGTTTATAATATCCACTCTTTTCGAAAAGAACAAATAGAGGTACACAAGAATGAATTCGGATTCTTCGCGCAACGACATCTGGAAATGGCTGGCGCTTTTGATCATCGCCGTCTTCTCCATCTATGTCACATTCCCGGTCAAGGAAAAGCTCCGCTTCGGTCTTGATTTGAAGGGCGGCACGTCTTTCACGCTGGGCGTGGACAAGGAAAAGTTGCGTGAGACGATCATCGCCGACCAGCCATCGATCTCCAACGACGTGGCCGCCATCGAGAAGAAGATGCAGGATACCCTCGCGGGCTGCGATCCTCGCATCATCCAGGTGGTGCGTCGCCGTGTGGACGGCATGGGCATGAACGAGCCCGTCATCCAGGGCATGAAGGACCATCGCCTGCTCGTCCAGCTTCCGGGCGTTGACGAGGAGACGCGTCGTGCGGCCAAGCGTTCGCTGCAGTCCGCGGCGTTCCTGGAGTTCCGCCTTACGCATCCGCGCAATGACGAGCTCGTGAACAAGCTCCTTTCGCTTGAGGCCACCCCCGAGGGCTACGAGAAGGGCGGTTCGGGCTATGTGCGCGCCGCCAACTACAACGAGGTCGCCGCCAAGAAGGGCTATGCCGCCCGTCTCGCCGCGTTCCACACGCCTGATCCGCGTTACCAGTTCATGCTTGAGAAGTCGGGCGACGGCAGCTTCCGTCCGGCCTTTGTTTCGCGTTCGTCGCCCACGGGCACGTCCAAGCGCTTCACGGGCGAGTTCCTGACGTCGGCCTCTGTCGAGCGCGACCCTGCCGGTTCGCTTGCGATTTCCTTCTCGCTCAACTCCGAGGGCGCGCGTCTCTTCTCGCAGATCACGCGCAACTACGTTGCTCATGGTCCGAAGAATCCTACCGATCGTGGCCGCCAGCTCGCCATCATCCTTGACGACGTGCTCGTTTCCGCGCCGGTTCTCCAGAGCGAGATTGGTGCCCATGGCCAGATCACGGGCCACTTCTCCGCGTCTGAGGCGCAGCAGCTGGCGAACGACCTGAACGCCGGTGCACTGCCCGCGCCGCTGCAGATCCTCGCGGAATCCTCCGTGGCTCCCACGGTGGGTGAGGACGCCATTCACGCCGGCCTCGTGGCGGCGGGCATGGGCTTCACGCTCGTGGCGCTGTTCATGTTCTTCTACTACTGGTTCACGGGTCTGGTGGCGAACCTCGCGCTCTTCCTTGACATCGTGCTCCTGCCGGCGGCTCTCGTGCTCGTCGCCAATGTGCTCGGCGTGTTCGCCAAGGACGCGACGATGGGCGCCACGGGTTCGCTTCAGCTCCCCGTGCTCACGATGCCCGGCATCGCCGGCCTCGTGCTGACGCTCGGCATGGCGGTGGATGCGAACGTGCTCATCTTCGAGCGCATCCGCGAAGAGTTCCAGAACAAGGCGTCCGCCGGCACGGCGATCAAGAACGGCTATGGCCGCGCCTTCTCGGCGATCTTCGACTCCAACATCACGACGATCATCACGGGCATCATCCTCTTCATCGTTGGCTCCGGCCCTGTGCGCGGCTTCGCCATCACGCTCACGGCGGGTGTGGTGCTCTCGATGTTCACGGCCGTTGTCGTGACGCGCCTCGTCCTTGACAAGTGCGTTGACACGGAGCGTGTGAAGCCCTTCCGCATGATTCAGTTCTTCAAGCAGCCGAACTTCGACTTCGTCAAGTACGGCAAGACGACGCTCATCGCCTCCGCGGTCATCGTGGTGGCCACGGTCGCGCTCTTCTTCGCCCGCGCCTTCACCAACCCGGCGTCGGTGCTGGCGGTTGACCTCACGGGCGGCACCTCGCTCGTCTATGCGGTCAAGCAGGACGCGAAGCCCGATGTCGGCGATGTCCGCAAGGCTTTGAACGACTTCGACAACGCCGCCATCATCCAGTACTCCGAGGGCGTGGGCGATGCGACGCTGCTCGTCAAGACGGGTGAGACGGCCGAGACGAAGAAGGGCCAGGCGCTCGAGGGCCATGACGTCGGCAGCCACATCACCAAGCTTCTGCAGCAGGCCTTCCCGAAGGCCGAGGTCAAGTCCCTCTCCGTCGACGAAGTCGGTTCGATGGTGGGCGCCGACCTCAAGAAGTCCGGCACGCTGGCGGTCTGCTTCTCGCTTCTCGCGATTCTCGTGTACGTGGGCTTCCGCTTCCAGTTCGGCTTCGGCCTTGGCGCGCTCGTCGCGCTGGCGCACGACGCGCTGATCTCGCTGGGCCTCTTCTCGCTCTGCGGCCGTCAGGTCTCGCTGATCGTGGTGACGGCGCTCCTGACGATCATCGGCTACTCCGTGAACGACACGGTGGTCGTGTTCGACCGCATCCGCGAGGATCTCCGCAAGGACCAGAAGACCTCCTTCAAGGATGTCTGCAACCGTGCCATCAACCGCTGCCTCGGCCGTACGGTGATCACGTCGGTGACGACGTTCTTCGCGGTGGCGGCGCTCTTCGCCTTCGGCGACGGTTCGATCTTCGACTTCGCCCTGACGATGGTCATCGGTGTGCTCGCGGGTACCTATTCTTCGGTCTTCATCGCGACGCCCATCATGATGTGGTGCTACAAGAACCACCGTCCTCAGTTTGAGGCGGAGTCCTCCGACAAGGAGTGAGTCCCTCCTAAAGGTGAGAAAGCCCGGGCTCAAACAGCCCGGGTTTTTTTGTAGGGGATATGGCAGACATGGAAACAGATCTCGAATCACGTTCAGTTGGCGTCGTTACGCCGCAGGTCTTGACGCTGGATCTTCCCGAAGGGGGCTTTCGTCTGGAGGACGGCGGCTCCCTCTCGCATGTAGAGGTGGCGTGGGAGGCGTGCGGACTTGAAAAGCCCGAAAACGACAATGTCGTCTTCATCTGTCATGCCCTCACGGGTGATGCCCATGTCGCGGGGCGGCGCCCGGGCGAGACGGAGTCCTCGGGCTGGTGGGATGGCATTGTGGGCCCTGGCCGTGCCATTGACACGAATCGCTATCGTGTGGTCTGCGCAAATGTGTTGGGCGGCTGCAAGGGCACGACGGGTCCGTCCTCCATTGATCCGACCACGGGCAAGCCCTACGGTTCGGCATTTCCCCGTTTCACCATTGGCGACACCGTGGAGCTTTACCGCACGCTCTTGCGTCAGCTAGGCATCACGCACCTGGCGGGACTCGTGGGCGGCAGCTTCGGCGGCATTCAGGTGATCGAATGGCTGGCCGCCCATCCGGGCGAGGTCGACGCCGCCGTCATGATCGCCTCGGGCGCTGCGCTCAATGCCCAGGCGCTGGCTTTTGACATCGTGGGCCGTTACGCCATTACGCTGGATCCCAACTGGCATGGTGGAGACTACTACGACAAGCCGGCCGACTGCCGCCCCAACATCGGGCTCGCCCAGGCGCGTCAGGTGGCCCACATCACCTATCTTTCGCTGGATCTGCTCAATCGGCGCTTCGGACGCAAGCAGCAGGAGGATTGGCTGGCGAAGGACGCGGCCTGGCAGGAGGCGCATGCCGCCAAGTTCGGCACCACTTTCGCCATCGAAAGCTATCTCGGCTATCAGGCCAAGAAATTCCTTTCGCGCTTTGACGCCAATTCCTATCTCCAGATCACCCATGCGATGGACCGCTATGACGCGGCCCTAAAGTACGGGTCGATCGATGAGGTCTGCAAGCGCATTACGTCGCGTCTCCTGCTCGTCTCCATCTCGGGCGATTGGCTCTTCAGCGAGGAGCAGAGCCGCACCATCGCGGCCGCCATGCTGCGCCAGGGGAAGCAGGTTTCGTATTCGCATCTGGACATCAAGGTCGGACACGACGGCTTCCTGACCCACACGAAGGAACTGGGCAAGCTGATGGGCGCTTTCTTTGCGCCGTCGCCGCGCGAGGTCACGCCCGAGAAGCGAGCCAAGCTTGCGCCGATTGTCGACATGGTGCCCGCCAACACGCGTGTGCTGGACATCGGTTGCGGTTCCGGCTCGCTGCTCACGCTGCTGCGCGAGAAGGGTGTGACGGGAACCGGAGTGGAGATCGACTTCTCGAAGATCGTCAACGGCGTGCGCGCGAATCTCGATGTCCTCTTCGAGGATGCCGACCAGGGCCTGGGCCTGCTGCCCGACAACGCCTACGACGTCGCCGTCCTCTCCGAGACGCTTCAGACGGTCAAGAAGCCCCGTGAGATTCTCGTCAACATCCTGGACAAGGCGAAGGAGGCGATTGTCACGATCCCGAACTTCGCGGCCATTGGCATCCGCCTGCACTTGCTGTTGACGGGCCGCATGCCCGTGGGCAGCGAGTTGCCCTTTGAGTGGTACGATACGCCCAATACGCACTTCTTCACGTTCAAGGATTTCCTCGCGCTCTGCCGCAAGGAAGGGATTGTGGTGCGCGAGGTCCGCGCAGAGTCCAGTTCGCTCATCGGCAAATTGCTCATCGCCCTTGGGTTCCGCAATCTGGGCGCAGACCGCGTGGTGGCTCGCCTGGCCCGCGCGTAAGTGGGATCCATGCGCATCTACGTGGACATCGACGATGTGCTCTGCGAGACGGCGGCCAGCCTCTGTGGCGTCGCCGCACGGGAGTTCGGTCGCCATGTGCCGTATGCCGAGGTGCGCCAGTTTGATCTCCAGCAGGTGTTTGGGCTGACGGACGAGGAGATGAAGCGGTTCATGGTGGTGTCGCATGCGCCCGAGACACTGGCTTCCTATCCCGTCACGCCGGGGGCTGTCGCCGGCGTGCGCGCCTTGCGGGCGGCTGGTCACGCCGTCGAGATCGTCACGGGCCGCCCTGCCTCGTCCCATGTGGGCACGGAGGCTTGGCTGGCCGCGGCGGGCCTTGGCGACTTTGCCGTCACGTATGTGGACAAGTATGGACGCGACGCCTGCTACGCCCACAATCCCGGTGATCCCGCCACAGTGCCTTTGGCTGAATTGATGAAGCGACATTATGATGTGGCGATCGACGATTCGCCCGCCGTGCTCGGCCATCTGGCGCAATGGACGAATACGCGCATCCTGGTCTTTTCGCGCCCGTGGAATGAAGCCTTTGGCCTGTCCCCCAACATGACGCGTGTGCGTGGGTGGCAGGAGATTGTTGAAACGCTCGGTAGTTGAGAGAGGTGACTATGAGAAATGTGTCGGTCCTGTTCGTTGCTGTGGTGTTTGCCGCCTTTTCGCTCCCTGTGCAGGCCGTTGCCTTTCGTCCTGCCGCCACCGAGATTGTGACAGGCGAGCAGCCCTCCGCGGTTGTCCGTTTCGCCGCCAAGGAACTCAAGGAGTTCTGCGAAGGCGCGTTGGGCGGCGAGGTGCCGGTTGTGGCCAGGCCCACGCCCGGCCGTGCCGCCATTCATCTGGGAATGAGCGAATGGATGGCCGCGGGCTTCCCCACCAATCGCTTCACGCGTGACGCCCTTGCCATCCGCGAGAAGGAGAACGCCGTCTACGTGGCGGGCATTGACGACGAGAAGGCCGATTCTTTCCACGCCGTGGCCACAGGCGGCATCTGGTCCCAGCTCTACGAGCGCGGCACGATCTTCGGCGTCTATGAGTTCGCCGAGCGCTTTCTGGGCGTGCGCATGTATTTCCCCGGCGAGCTGGGCACCGTCATCCCCAAGGCCTCCCAGGTGGAGGTCCCTGTCGGCACCGACATCTACCTCGTGCCGACGTTCCTCGACCGCAGCGTCTCCACGCACTCGGGCGGCGCGTGGTTTGAGCCCATCCCCGAGCCCAAGAACCCGTACATGAAGTCGCGCCGCGACTGGCCGCTCAAGAATCTGCAGAGCTATCGTCTGCGCCTGGAGACCTTCAACCGCCCGTGCTGCCACGGATCGAACGGCTTCCGCTACCTGGAGCGCTTCAAGGATTCGCATCCCGAATATTTCACGCTTCTGGCCAATGGCAAGCGGGGATTCGATCCTTCGGCCGGACATGTGGGGCAGCTCTGCTGGAGCTCGGGCCTCATGGAGGAGATGTACCTCGACGTGAAGACATGCCTTCAGGGCGGCGATGCCCAGACGCGCGGACTCAAGCGCTGGGGCTACAACACGCGCGGCGGCAAGATGGTGGATGTCATGCCGCAGGACGGCTATCAGCGCTGCCATTGCGAGAAGTGCACGCGCGCCTACACGGACGAACGGCACTACGCCACCGACCTCATCTGGGGCCAGGTGGCCAACCTTGCCAATCGCCTGCGCGCCGAGAACGTTCCCGGCGAGGTGATGATGATGGCCTATACGCCCTATCGCCGTGTGCCCCAGGTGGAGCTGCCGCCCAACGTGCAGGTGATGGTCGCCGAGACTGGGCCCTGGGCGGTGGCCGACCCCGTGGAATGGAAGCGCGAGAACGAGGAAGTGGCGGCCTGGGTGAAGAAGCTCGGACATAAGGTGTGGCTCTGGAACTACGCCAACAAGTACGGCGCGCGCAAGATCGACGATGTGCCCAGTTCCACGCCACGCGCGGTCTCCCGCTACTACAAGAGCGTGCTGCCGCATGTCACGGGCGCGTTCATGGAGTCGGAGTGCGACCGCTATCTCTACAACTACCTCAACTACTACGTCTTCTCCCGTGTGGCCTGGCATCCCGAGGAGGACGTGGAGGCGATCCTGGCGGAACACCATCGTCTGATGTTTGGCGCGGCAGCCCCGGAGATGGCAAAGTTCTTCGACGCCTTGGAGCGCTGCTGGGCCGAGCAGGTCGCCGGTGCCACCATCGAGACGCCGCTTGGCCCCGTCGGCAAGGTGCCGGGCGACTATGCGCTCTGGACGGAGGTCTATTCGCCGGCGCTGCTGACGCAGCTTGATCAGTGGCTTGCCGCCGCCACCGCGAAGTGCGCGCCCGATTCGGTTGAACGTCGCCGCATCGCGCTCTTCCGCCGCGAGTATTTCCAGCCCTTGGCCGAGAAGGCGCGTCGGTATCTGGCGTCGATCTCCGTTGCCGCCGCGCAGGCGGATCGCGCCGCCCATCCCGAGCGCCACAACTTCGCCGTGAATGGCGACTTCACACAGCCGCGTGCCGCCACGGGTCGCCACTATGGCGTCTTTGAGAAGGGCAAGTGGAAGGGCGGCTGGATCACAGGCCCCAAGGAGGCGGATTGCGTCTCGCTCGCCCAGGAAGCTCCCGCGGGCCTTTCGCGTTCGCTGAAGCTGTCTTGTGCACAGCCTATGCGCGTGAACGTCACCCAGTATTTCCGGGGCCAGGGTACGCAGATGGTGCCGGGCCGTCGCTATCGCATCTCGTTCTTCGTGAAGCTCGAGAACGTGGTGCCCGCCGGTTCGGATGGCGGCTTCGGCGCACGGGTGTGGCACGACCGCAACGTCTGGTTCCCCGATCACCGCCTCACGGGCTCGACGGACTGGATCCACCAGGAGTACTTCTTCACCGCCGGTCCGGGTGCCGACAAGTGCGAGAACACGCTGACGTTCCTCCTCTGGAACGCCACGGGCAGCGCCTACGTCACCGGCGTGCGCGTTGAGGAGGACGTGGCCTGCCTCAATGCCGCCAATGCCGAAATCGTGCTGGCCAAAGGCGCGCCGCGCACGGTGGCGTATGCCGCCCAGGAGATGAAGTCGCTGCTGGGCGAAGTGCTGGGGGCGGAGATTCCTGTGGTTGAGGCGCCGACCGAGGGGAAGATGTCCATCATCTTGGGCGACACCTCCTGGTCGCGTGCCGCCGGCATCTCCACCAACGGCCTGGTGCGCGACGCCTTCGTCACCAAGATCGCGAACGGCAAGGTGTTTCTTGTGGGCCGTGATGACCTCACGACCGACATCAACCATCTGTTCGAGAGGGGTCTCGACTGGGGCGTGAGCCACACCGAACACGCCACGCTCTTCGCCGCCTATGGCTTCCTTGAGGACTTCGCCGGCTGCCGCTTCTACTTCCCGGGGCCTCTGGGCACGGTGATCCCCAAGGCCGCATCCTTGCCGTTGCCGGACACGGCGCGCACCAACGCCCCGGTCTTCACCGTGCGCGACATCTATCTGCGCTATGCCCGCGCCGCCCGCCCCGATGAACCGGCCGAGGAGAAGGCCCAGAACCTCTTCCGCCGCCGTGCGAATGCACAGGACTGGCTGCGCCTGCGTCTGCAGACCGAGTCGATTCCCTGCTGCCACGGCGAAGGCGGGTTCGCCATTCACGAGCGTTTCGCCCAGTCGCATCCCGAGTACTTCATGTTGGGCAAGGACTATGCCACGAAGCAGCTGCGCCGCGACACCGACCCCGCGCACAAGCTCTCCTATCATCCCAATCAGCTTTGCCACACGTCGAAGGTGTGGGACGAATTCTACGAGGACGCGAAGTCCTACCTCTCCGGACAGAAGGCCAGTGTGCGCGGCATTCCCTCGCGCTGGGACGCCAAGAAATTCGGCTGGAACGGCAACTGCGTGGGCGGCAAGTATGTCGACATCATGCCGCAGGACGGATTCACGGCGTGCCAGTGCGAGAACTGCCAGAAGGCCTACACCAAGGAGAGGCACTACGCCACCGACCTGGTGTGGGGCAACACGGTCAAGCTCGCCAACCGCCTCAAGGCCGACGGCGTGAAGGGCTATGTCACGCAGATGGCCTACACGCCCTATGCGCGCGTGCCGGATGTCGCGATACCCGACAACGTGCTGGTGATGGTGGCGCGAACGGGCCCGTGGAATGTGCGCAGCCCGAAGCTTTTCCAGCAGGAACTCGACGACTACCGCGCCTGGGCCGAGAAATGTGGCCATTCCGTGTGGGTGTGGACCTATCCGCACAAGTATGGTCCTACGGCCGTGTCGGGCCTGCCCAGCGTGGCGCCCCGTGCCTGGGGCACCTACTTCCAGGCGGCGGCGCCGTGGATCTTCGGCAGCTTCACGGAGTCGGAGACGGAGCGCGCCATCTACCACTACCTCAACTACTATGTCTTCGCGAAGCTGGCGTGGAACACCAAGCTGGATGTCAATGCGCTGCTCGATGAGCACTACGCCAAGATGTTCGGTCCGGCCGCCGCGGAGATGAAGCAGTTCTTCGAGGCGCTGGAGGACGCCTGGATGGAGGTGGTCGGCAAGGTGGTGGATACCGACCTTGGACCCGTCACCACGCCGCCAAGCGAATATGAGCAGGCTACGCGCGTGTATTCGCCCGCCAAGCTGACCGCCTGGGCGGCGCTCCTTGACGCGGCCGAGGCGAAGGCGGCAGATGCGCTCGTGCGCGCCCGCGTGCAGTTCTTCCGCACGCAGTACCTGGCCCCAGTCGCGAAGCTGATGGGCGACTACCTCGAGGGCATCTCGGTGGAGAAGGCGTTGGCGCGTCGGGCGGCTTCTCCTGCTCCGCAGAATCTGACGAACCCCAATCGCTGGTCGCCCTATCCGTCCAAGGGTGGCGTGCCGCTGGTGGACGAGACGCTCGTGGGCCCCACGGGCGCGCATCCGCTGCACATCCGGGCCATCGGGGGCAAGCTCTATCTCTCGAACGTCCTGGACAAGGCCCCGCATACGCTCAAGCCCAATACGCGCTACCGCTTGTCGTGCTTCATCAAGACGAAGGACGTCGTGCCGTGCGCCAAGCAGGGCGGCGTGTACATGGAGATGAACAACGGCGGGAAGAACTGGGCCGAATCGAACAAGACCCGCATCTCCGGCACCATGGACTGGATCTACCACGAAATGGAGTTCAGCACGATAGACACGCTCATCCCGCGTCCGTTCTTCGTGCTGCGCATCATCAACGCCACGGGTGATGCCTGGTTTGACGGCGTGCTGCTGGAGGAGCTGGGCCCGGCGGCGAAGTGAGTTGGCGCATTGCGATCTAAAAGGAGAATGACATGAAGAACACGATGATGACGATGGCGTTGGCCTCGGCGTTTGCGCTGATGGGCGCAGAGCAGGATGGCCTCCGCAAGATGTTGGACACCTATGTCGACGGCGGACGCATCGCCGGCATTACGAGCGTGCTGAGCGACGCCGACTACAACGTGCGCTACGACTGCGTGGGCTGGGCCGACATGGAGAACAAGGTCCCCATGAAGCCCGACACCGTCTTCGCGATCTTCTCGATGTCGAAGACCTTCCTGGGGGCGGCGATGATGTGCGCCATCGACGAAGGGAAGATCTCGCTCGACGATCCGGTGTCGAAGTACCTGCCCGAGTTTGCGGACGTGAAGATGAAGGACGGCTCCAAGCCGAAGCGTCCGCTCACGGTGCGCGACCTCTCCAGCCACGTCAATGGCCTCCGCGGCGGCTACCCGCTCGTGAACCGTGACATCCCGATGCGCGAGGTGGCGCGGAAGCTGGCGGCGACGCCGCTCGTCGCCCAGCCCGGCGAGACGTTCAGCTACGGCACGGCCACGGTTGACGCCGCAGGCGCCTGCCTGGAGGTGGCCGTGGGCAAGCCCTTTGAGGTCTACCTCAAGGAGAAGATCCTGGATCCGCTTGGCATGGTGGACACCACGTTCTCGCCGAATGCCGACCAGATCCGCCGCCTCGTGAAGGCCTACACGTCGGATGACAAGCCGCTGCGTCCGGCCGCCGACAACTGCGCGCGTCAGCTGGTGTTCCCCAAGGAGAAGCCGCTCTGCGCCGCGCCGGGCGGCGGCATGTTCTCCACGCCGCAGGACATCGTCAAGTTCTCGCAGATGCTGGCGCATCATGGCGAATGGAAGGGCAAGCGCCTCATCTCGCGCAAGACGTTCGATGAGATCTTCGCCGTCAAGCAGACGCCCGCCGCCATCACGAATCCCTACACCTGCGGCAGCTGGCTCTATGGCGACTGGTTTGGGCACGAAGGCGCCATGCGCACCGATCAGCGCGCCAATCTGCGCACGGGCCACAGCCGTGTGTTCTTCATCGAGACCGAGAACAAGGCCGGCAGCGCCTTCTTTGCGCTCAAGGCCGATTGGCACAAGGAGGCCGACAAGATCCAGGGTACGCCGGCCACCGTGTTCGGGAACTGAGACGTCAGGGGGCGTGTTGCGTAGGCGAAAGGCGGCAAGAGAAGAAATTTGTCGCTTTTCGCATTTCGCGCTTGCAATCTAGCCGTGGTTATGGCATAATATTCCCCACTTCCCGCGAGGGATTGGGGCGCTTAGCTCAGTTGGTTAGAGCACTACCTTCACACGGTAGGGGTCACTGGTCCGAGTCCAGTAGCGCCCACCATTCCGAATCCGCACGAAAGCCCGTAAAAACAAGGCTTCGTGCGTTTTCTGTTTCATGACACAACCTCCTTCTCCATCGTCGTGCAAGCCCCTGAAATGCCCCGCAAGGTGGTTCTTGGGGTGACAAATGTGGGGACAAAAGCCCCCCCCTGTGCTTCTTCTTGACTCCACGTAAAAAGTAAGAACCTCCCTAAGGAAGGTGCCGTGAGCCAAATGAGACTACCAAGCAAGTATTGGTGACGGATTAAGAGGGATTGTCTCTATTCTGATGCACAATGAGGTGGCAAGATGACATTTGAAAACATAGACAGGATGGCGGCAGGGCCGAGTCTGCTGGATGAATGCGCCCAGTACCTGGCGGAGGAACACGGATATCGGGTGCAGACCGGCGACACGAAGATCACGGGGGCAGGGAATCTGTCGTGGCGTCTAAGAAAGATGTACTAGACCGTTTGTGTGCTGTCAACCCAGATTAAGCGTCGAAAGTCCTGGTTGGAAGGTTGTGAAGGGAAAGGATCAATTGACATGTGACGTCTGTTGTTATCGGGCTGGAAACATTTGACGGAAAACAAGGGGGTGTGTTACAATTCTGCACATGGAGTCTGTGTGTTCGTGGCGGGAGCGGTGGCCGTCTGTATGGTTGGCAATAGCTTCGGGCTCGGGGCGCTCATGCGAGTTGGAACTCCGCTTCAGATCAAGGGAGGACGTGTCTTGTGAGGTGGTCAGGAATTAGGTTTGGTGTTGTTGCCTTCGGCATTGTGCTGATGGTTGTGGCCGCAAACGCGGCCGGGCTGAACGTCCGCGACTTCGGCGCCGCGGGTGATGGCATCGCCGATGATACGGCGGCGATTCAGCGTGCGGCGGATGCGGCCTACAAGGCGCGTGGTGCTGACGCCCATTGCATGACGCGCAATCTCAAGGGCGGCATTGACGCGCCTTTCGCCGCCGTGCTGTTTCCGTCCGGGACCTATCGGCTCACGCGGCCTGTCGACTTCAAATGGAATGTGGCCCTGTTGGGCGAGAAGGGGGCGCGTCTGGTACAGGAGTGCCCCACGAACACCCTGTTCCATTTCAGCGAAAGCCACCGTCTCATTGTGCAGGGACTGGAGTTTGACGGCGGCTCCATTCAGCTGAAGTGCTGGACGAAGAACCGCGATGTCTCCTATCTTCATGTCGCGGACTGTGTGTTCCGGAACGCCTCGGCGACGGCGCTGGTGTGCGATTCCCACAAGGATGCGCAGGGCGTCTGCCGTGAAGACGCGACCATCCCCTACAACAATTCGACGCTGATTCTGGTGGAGCGTTGTCTCTTTCGCGACAACGCCACGGCCCTGCATCTGTATTCGGATGGCACGACCGTTCGCGATTGTCAGTTCCTGGCGCCTTCTGCCGCCAGGAAAGAACAGATTCGCGCAGGTAGCGGTGGCCGATTGGGCGTTGAGATGTCCTTTCGGGACTGCACCATCGACTATCCGGGCAGCGTGGCTCCCGATACGGCAGCCATTCGCTATGACGGTGGGCGCGTGACTTTCGAGAACTGCACGGTTTCCGCACGGGAGGCGCTGGTCGCCGTCCGTTCGCATTCGCGTTTCAACGAATATGGCTCGCCCTCGATGCTGGACCTGCTGAACGTGCGGCTGTCCACGGGGGCGGCACCCGTCGTGTCCTGCGTGAGCAATGACTTCCCCAATCGCATTCTGGCCTGCGAACTGGTGAATCTGCAATGTGGACGCAAACGTCTGGTGGCCTTTGATCGCGAGCCGACGCGTGATGCGATCGACGAGAAGATGGCGCATGCGCAGACGGCGCGCTGCATTCCCGCCGAGAACTGTCTGGCGTTCATGACGCGGGGACTGGCCCCAGCCGAATTCGACACGACCCTGCCAAGTGAACTCGAGAAGTATCGTCGAGAGGCTGCTCCTGCCGCCTGGACGCGTCCGCTCCAGCCGCGGAGCGGCGTGTCGTTTGCGCGTGACCTGCCTCAGGGGAAAGTCTTCCGGGATGAGTCCATTGGCCATAGGCGCCGTCATGACGCCGGCGATGACACGGACAAGGTAGCGGCTCTCTTGGCGGCGGCGGAAGCGAACGGGGGCGGCGTCGTGGAATTGCCGGCGCGCTGGATACGCGTGTCGCATGGCTTCAGGTTACCCAACCACACGCGTGTGACCTGTCCGGGGCGGGCCGCGCTGGATATGGCTGATGGGGATGGCGTGTTCTTCCGCGTGGCGGCGGATGAGGCGCCTGATGCGGCGTTCGAGCGGATTCTCTTTGTGGAAGGCGGGTCTGTACTGGTCTCGGAATCCACAAAGGGGCGGGTGCGCTTTCTGGACTGCGCCTTCTATGGACAAAAGGCCCCCGCCTTGTTGGCTTCGGCGTCGACGGCCAATGCCTTTACGCTTGACGTGACAGGGGGACAGGCCTATGCGCCATATCTTTATCGCGGCAACGCCGAGGTGACCTTTGATGCCTTCTGGTATCAGGAACTGACGGAACGGCCCAAAGGGGAATTCCGCGCGGCGTACGCGGCCATCGTCAATGAGGTCGGCGGGCGGCTGACCTTGCGTGAGATGCTGGGCGTGCCGTGCTATTTCGTCAACATGTCCAAGTCCGAAGCCTATTCCCAGGTGCATCTGCCGGCTCAGAACGGGGAGATCCGCTGGATCGACAACCATGGTACCTTGCTGTCGCTCAACACGCGCTATGGCGGCGAATGGGGCGGGCTGACGCCCATCTACCACTTTGGCTCGGCCAATACCTTCATAGAGGGTGGCGTGATGGAGCTGAACGGCGGTCTGATGCGCTCGGGACGCGCCATTGTCGTGGCGGATTCGGCAACGCCGAACGTCACGGTGTGCCGCGGCGTGGCGGGTACGTGGCGGAGCCCGGTTCAGGTTGTGCGCAAGACAGCCACGGGCGAGTATGAGGTTCTGGCGAATGTTCGTGTGGGCGGCTGTGCGCCATTTTCGTGCTATGGGGCCGTGTGGCCCAAGGAGCCTGAAGGGGGCGAGGCCGCGTCTGTGCGATTTGCGGCGACCTTCGCCTGGGATGGGTTGGGGTGCCCGCGCCTGGAGATGGAGGCCCCGCATCGGGCCCGTGTGTGGTTGAACGGCAAGGATCTTGGCGAAAAGGGGGATTTCTGCGCGCCGTGGGAATGCGCCTACCAGCAGGTGTGGCGCCTGCCGGCGCAGAAGGGGGCGAATGCGCTTGAGATCGAGATGGCGCGCGTCTGCACAAACGCCGCCTGCACTGTGCAGGGCGGTTATTTCAGCGCCCAGGTGATCTGCGGCGAACATGCTCTCGCCATTTCGGGCTTGGGGGGAGATTTTCATGCCGTGCCCCCAAGGCCGCTGAAGCCCTGCCCGATGCGCCGTCGCCTGAAACGCCAATGAATTGCAACTTTGTAATTGCGGAAATGATGGGGCTGGGGGTATAATACAGACCCAAGACGGTTGTGTGCAATGGCGAAGACTATCATCCTGGAACAATGGAAGGTTGCCCAAAATGACAGATGAATTCACAAGCGGAAAGTTCTATTGCGGAAAATTGCCGAAATGTGTCCTTGTGCTGGGCCTGCTGGCGAGCGCGCATGCGGTTCTTGCCGCCGACTGGTTCGTCAAGGCCGACGCCGCGGTGGGCGGCGATGGTTCGCAGGCGGCGCCATTCCAGACCATCCAGGAGGCCGTTGACGCGGCTGCCGCCGACGATACCGTCAAGGTGTTGCCCGGCGTCTATGATCAAGGTTCGACGAATGCCTGGCAGGTTAGCCATAGTGGCTACACGTTCAATCAGCAGACGCGCGTCTACGTCACGAAGAAACTGACCATTCTCGGCGTGGGTGGCCGGGACGTGACGACAATCAAGGGCTTCTTCGGCACGGGCAAGCTTTGCAGCAACGGCAACAGCTACTATTACAACATGGACAGCGTCCAGTGCATGGTCATCGGCACGGCGGCGGCTGGCACGGTGATCCGCGGCATTACCTTCCGCGATGGCCATGCCCACCAGTCGGCAGCCCCCAAATCCGTCGCCGCAGGTGGTCTTTGTTCGGCGACGCCCAGTTCGGCCAGTGACTTCCTGGTGATGGATTCGGCCTTTGTCCATTGCTTCGGGCGTGGCGGCGGCGGCCTGCACGGTGGCACCGCCATCCGCTGTCTCTTCCTGGACGGGCAGACGAACTGGCGCGGCGGCGCCGCCTACGAGGCCCGTCTCTACAACTGCCTCTCCTATGACGGAAACTACAGCGGCACCAGTCTTTCGACCTGGGACTTCTGCGACTGCATCGCCGTCAACTGCACGGTTTTCAACAACTTCGCGCGCGGCGGCTTCTATCGCTCGTCGGCAACCGGCTTCGGCGGAACGCACTACAATTGCGTGAGCTTCGGAAATTACTTCACGACCGGCTGGAATGACCTGGCCGGCTATGACCGCGGCATCTCGGTCAATTCGCTTTCGGATGATCGGTACGAGGCGGCGACGCCGGCAGTGCTGGATGCAACGGAAGAGGACAAGATCGCCCAGCTCTACGTGTCGCCCTGGACCCGCGACTTCCGTCCCGTCAAGGGCGGCCTTCTGGACGCCACGGGCGAGCGTGCGCATCTGACGGCCTTCGACATTCCCGCCGATGAGATCGAGAAGGACTTCAATGGCCAGCCTCTTGCCGCCGATGCGACGCTGCCGATCGGCATCCGCATGCCGGTGGCGGAAGTGAAGACAGGCGTGCTCCGTCTGGAGACGCAGTTGGCCGTCGATGGCGTCGACGCGGCCTCGCGGCCGATTCTCGTCCAGAGCGACAAATATCCGTGCGAGGTGCGCCTCTGCCAATCGAAGCGAATGGTCAAAGTCAACAATCAGAAGCCGATCATCGCCCTGCAGTTGGGCTCGACGGTCCGCTATCTGGGCCAGTATCCCGACGTCTGGCAGCTTCTGCCCAAGGTGGGGGAGACCTTTTCCTGGAATGTCTGGGTGCCCGCGGCTGAGTTCTACGTGGGTGGCGACAATGCGAGCGACGCAAACGACGGCACAAGTGGCGCGCCATTCGCGACCATCCAAAAGGCGGTTGACGCCGCCGTCGTGAAGACGCAGACGCTCGTCCATGTGCGGCCCGGCACGTATGGTTGCCAGACGGGCACGTATGGCAACGAACCCGGCGCGATGGACACCGATTCCGTCAACAGTGGTCTTCGTTCGAGCATCAACATTCCCGCCCAGAAGCGGCTGTTCGTCAAGTCGACGGGTGGCGCCGCCGTGACGTTCATCGAGGGCGCGCCCGATCCGGACACCCAGGGCTGCGGACCGAACGCGACGCGCTGTCTGGCGATCAACAACGCCGCGAATGTCGCCTTCTCCGGGTTCACCTTCCGCCGCGGCTATGCCTACAACAACGATGCAGTCACGGATCAGAACCGCAGCTACAGCGCGGCCATCTACTGTGGCGGCTACACCTATCAGCACATCTACGACAGCGTGATTGCCGAGAACCATGGGCGTGGCGTCGTCTACCGGGGCCTCTTCGCGCGCTGTCTCTTCAAGGACAACACCGACATCCGCAGCAGTGTGGCCTATGAATCGTATCTCACGGCCTGTCTGTTCGCCCGCAATGGCGCGGCGGATACGGCCTATACCCTCTACAACCGCGTCTATGCGTTCGGCTGCACGATCTGGGATCCGCTCAGTGGCGGCAACCTGCAGAACATCAACGGGCGAATTGTCAACTGTGCCTATGAGACGTGGAATGGCCGCATGTTGAATGTCAGCGGTTCGTATTACCCCGCCATCGGCTCGGTGATCAAGGCGCGCCAGCAGACCAGCCAGGACTATCCGGACGCAATGCTCTACGCCGATCCGAGTTTTACGCGGCCGAGCGAGCTGGACTTCCGTCTGCAGCGGTCCAGTCCGGCCGTGGGCTACGGCGTCCTTGGCGACCCCTACGGAATGACGACGTCGACGGACTTCCTGACGTTCCTGCACGGCGACTACTACAACCAGCCGCTCGTGCACGAAGACGGCTTGCTCAACGCCGGCGCCGTGGCGGAGATCGCCCCCGACGTCAAGGTGTATGTGGATGCCGTCCACGGCAATGACGCCAATGACGGCCTCACGGAGGCGACGGCGAAGCGGACGCTCAGTGCCGCGGCTGCTACGGTCGCGGACTTCGCGGGCAGTGTGCCGATTGTCGCGCTGCCGGGGCACTATGCGGACGGTTGGGCCGTGCATGTCGGCAATTCGTTCAAGAACACGCAGAGTTCCGCCACGGTTCGTCCGGAACCGACCGTCAGGAGCCGGGTGGTGGTGCCCGAAGGCCATACGCTCGTTTCGCGCGACGGACCTGAGGTGACGTTCATTGAGGGTGCCGCCGACCCCGCGTCGACGGATCCGAAGGGGTTTGGCCGCGGCAGTGGGGCCATTCGGTGCGTCTTCCTGGAGCGGAACGCCGTCGTGCGCGGATTCACGATCTGCAAGGGGCGGACCGACTACTTTGAGTCGGGCGTCGACGGCGACACCTACCAGGACGACTTCTATGGCGCCGGCGTTCTCGGCCGCGCCGAGCAGGCCAATGGAAACGGCGTCCTGGCCGGTTCGCGCGTCGAGAACTGCATCATTACCGACAATTACGCCGACTTGGGCGGTGCGGGCGGCATCACGAGTTTCCACAACTGCGTGGTCACGAACAATTGGGGCGTGAACTTTGGCGGGTTCTTCCGCCATGGCGCCTGCTACAACTGCTACGTGGACGATTGCCACGGGTCGCGCATGTGTGATGTGCTGGACGATTGCGTCAACTGCACCTTTGGCCCGAACAATTCGTCGACTAGTGGCGGCATGACGGAACCTTTCGCGAATATCCGCTCGGCCGCGCGCGTCTGGAACTTCCTCCTGCTGTCGCCTACCGCCGCCAACATCAAATTCGGCAATCATGTCCAGAACATCGTCATTCCCAGTGAAGTGTCCAGCCCTGGCTTTGGCGGCACGGCCGAGAACGTCAACGATTCGCTCTCTCGGACGGAACTCAATGCGCTGTACGAAAACGGCGTGGCGAAGGCACGGACGGCGCCAACGGTGGATGCGGGCTCGGCGGAGGCGCTGGCGCTCCTGAAAGACGGTGACGCCGTCGGCGCGGCGCGCGTGCAGAACGGCACTGTGGACATCGGCGCGTTCGAGTATGATTGGCTGGTCGATTACAGCCTGGCGTTGGGCGACAAGGTTACGGTTACGCAAGCCGCGCAGGTCGTGGAGGCCGAAGGGCGGGTTACGCTCGCCCATGGCGCGGAGATCGCCATCGACTGGACTGGCCGGAGCGGGCGCCACACCGCCTATGAGATCGCGGCTGTGTTGAGCGGCACGGGTTCGCTCGTCGTCATGCTCAATGGCGAGGTGCTGGGCACGCTCACGTCCAGCGGCAAGTTGCGTTTCGCAAATGCGCTGGCGGTCAACCAGCTGTCGTTTGCCTACACGGGCGAAGGTTCCGCCGTGCTCGATTCGCTGAGGCGGCCGGTAGGCTTCAGTCTGACGCTGCAATGACGCCCGGAACGCCACCCGCGCTTCCGTCATCCAGGAAAGGCAGAAACAAGTGAAGAAGTTCTCAGGACTCATTCCCCCCATGGTTACGCCCCTTGCGGCGCCCCACAAACTCGACGTGGCCGCCACGAAGCGGATGGCGCAGCACCTCCTGGCCGGAGGCGTCGACGGCATCTTCCTGTTGGGCACGACGGGCGAGGGGCCGCATCTGCCCTATGCCGTGCGCGAACAGCTGGTGAAGGTGGTCTGCTCGGCCGTGAAGGGCAAGGTGCCCGTTCTCGTGGGCATCACGGAGACGGACATGGAGGACGCCCTGGCGTTCGCCGCGAAGTGCAAGATGCTTGGCGCCGCGGGCGTCGTCGCCGCGCCGCCCTACTACTTCAAATTGACGCAGCAGGAATGCGTCACCTGGTTCACGGCGCTGGCCGACCGCCTGCCGCTGCCGCTTGTCGTCTATGACATGCCGGCGCATACCGACACGGTCATCGAGCCGGCGACGATCGCGGAACTCGCCCGGCATCCGAATGTCGTCGCCATGAAGGACTCGTCGTCCGTTATTGCCCTGTTCAACAAATTCAGGGTGGCGCTCGAGCCGTTTCAGGACAAGTTCTCCCTATTCATGGGGCCGGACGAGGCAATGGGCGAGGCGGTGCTGATGGGGGCGGACGGCGGCGTTTGCACGGGCGCGAATCTCTGGCCTGCCACGTTCAAGAAGATGTATCTCGCCGCGAAGGCGGGGGACATTGAAGAGGTTAGGCGCCTGCAGACGATCACGACGACCTCCAGCTATCTCCTCTACGGTCTGGGCCAGGGGCAGATCGGCTTCCTCAAGGGCGTCAAGGCGGCACTCGCGGAAATGGGGCTGATCCAAAACGTGATGACGGCGCCGTTCACGCCCTTCAAGGGCGCGGAGCTGAAGCCTGTCCGTGCGGCCATCGCCAAACTGCGTAAACTGGGCGCGGAATAACCTCACCCCCCCCCCTGCACAACCGCGGCGTGTTCGACGCCAGCGAATGAGGGGGGCTCCCTTATTTCCCGAGTACGGTCGTGACGGGCACGACCTGATGGGTGACATTGGTGGGGGCATTCGTGTCTCCACCATAGTTTTCCGCCATTTGCGAGGAATGGGATATCCACGCGATGGCGGGAATGCCGCAGGCGATGATTTCGGTGGTCTGTCCGCGTGGCTGGGTGGCCATCGACGTGCAGCCCGTGGCGGTCACGACAGTCGCGCCCGTAAGCGCCCCGGCGATGACCGGCCAAATGGCCTTGAGGATCTGAATCACGATTTCTCTCCAGTTGATGTTCAGCTTCATGGTGGTTGTTTCCTTTTTTGGTGTGAGGTGAGTGGTGTGGTGTGTGCTTCCCGAGTCGCGCCGGATGGGGCGTTGGAGGTGAAGAGCCTGGAATTGAAGGTGCAGATGGCGTCGATGATCTTGTCGAAGCTGGCG
>JAKSOW010000046.1 GCA_024405395.1 Kiritimatiellia bacterium
TCCTCAAGGAGTGGAACGTCTCCTGCGAGCACGTGTGGTGCTTCAACATGGACGAATGGGCTGATTCGAAGGGCAACACGCTCGTCGGCGACGCCAGCTTCCAGTACGCGATGGAGCAGGCGTTCTACAATCCGCTCGGCGAACTGACCGTGCCGGTCGATCACCGCAACTTCGCCACGAAGAAGAATCTGCCCACCTATCCCAAGAAGATCGCGGCTCTCAAGGCCGAGGGCGCGAAGCTCGTGCTCGTCTACGGCATTGGCCGCATGTGCCACATCGCGTTCTGGGAGCCCACGATCGGTGCCGAGTTCAAGACCGACAAGGAGTGGCTCGCCCAGCCGTACCGCATCGCGGTGCAGCTGCACCCGCTCACGATCGAGCAGAACGCCCAGACCTCGTTCAAGAGCCGCACGACGCTCGTGCCGTGCCGCGCCAACACGATGGGTCCTGGCCTCATGTTCCAGGCTGACTACGCGATCGGCGGCGCCGATGGCATCTTCGGCCGTGGCATGCAGTGGCAGGGCATGTCGCTGTGGATGACGCTCCGCTACGGGCCGACGCGCTGGATCACCTCCAGCTACATCCCCACGATCCCCGGCCGCCTCTTCTTCCTGAAGGAGCTTGCGGGCCCGTTGATCGCGGAAGCGAACTGATTCCCGTTGTGGAGAATCACAAGAGGCGTCTGCTGCAAAGCAGGCGCCTTTTTTGCCCAGATCGATGAATTGGAGGACGAGAATGATGGTTCGGAATGCCTGGTACAAGGTCTGTCTGCTTGCGGTGGTAATTGGCGCGCTGGAAATCGCCGAGGCGAAAGACGTCAAGCTGGTGGCGCACCGCGGCGAGGAGTCGCTTGCGCCGGAGGGCTCTTTGGCGGCCTATCGGCTGGCGGTTGAACACAAGCTGGACATCATGAAGATGGATTTGTGCGTGACAAAAGACGGCGAACTGGTGATGAGTCATGATGTCACGCTCAAACGGATGATGAACTGGGACGTGGCCATCACGAATGTCACGTTGTCCGAGATCCGCGCAAAGGGCGTGTTCCAGCAGGTTGGTCCCTACACGGATGAGCGCATAGTAACGTTTCGGGAGGCGCTGGCCGTGGCCAAGGCCTTGCCCGAGCTATGGATCGACTTCAAGTGCTTCACGCCGGAGATGGCAGAGAAGGCGGTTGCGGAACTGGCCGCACAGGACGTTGATTTGGGTCGTGTCATGGTGGCTACCTTCAACAAGTCTGCCTTGAAATATTTCCGCGACCACCATCCCGTCATTCGCCGTGTGGGGCATATCTGGATTGGTGGTGCGAAAGAAGGCTATTCAACCAATGTCCAGCAGGGGAAATGCTCCTCGATGGATGCCGTCGCCGATGCCGTGCTCGCCTACAAACAGGAAATGGGACTTTGGGGCGTCAATATGCCCGTGGCCAAGCGAATGGTCACGGCGGAGACGATCGCGAAATTGCATCAGGGCGGGCTCTGGGTGTCCAGTTGGTTTGTCAACGACCCTCAGACGGCGGCGTTCTACCGGGAGGCCGGCAGTGATGCCTTTGTGACGGCTGGCGCGCGTGATACGGTTGATGCGCGAAGCTCCCGTTATGCTGACCGCTGGTATTACTGTTCGCGAGGCGTGAACACGGAAGCGGATCTCGACTTCCATCGCGATCTGCTCAAGAAGGCAAAAGCCGGCGGCTACAATGGCATGCTATACGCGCATGGCCTTGATTATTGGTATGCCACCAAGGACAGACGCCAGAAGGAGAATTTCCAGCGCCTGCGCAGTATGTGTGCTGAGGCGGGCATTGAGATCATCCCGCTGATCTGGTCAACAGGCTATGGGGCCTTTGTCGGTCGTGATCTGGAACTTGCGGAGTGCGAATCCGTGACGGGAATTGCGTATGTGGCCCGGGATGGGCAGGCAGTTTTTGAGTCCGGCGATACGACATTTGCCAACGGCGACTTCGAGCAGTACGATCTGGACAAGAACCGTTTTGCATCCTGGTGGGCCGATGATCCTGGCCTGGTGAGCTTTGTGGATGAACAGGGGGGCGTGAGTGGCGGTCCCGCCATGCGCATGGAGCCAGCTCCGGGAAAGAACAAATATGACCATGCGCGCATGTATCAGATTGTTCCCGTGCAACCAGGTCATCGCTATCGGTTCTCGCTGAAGATCCGAGGCGAAGATCTGGTGCCGAAAGGCGGAAGTGGCGCCTTGCGTGTGCAGGTGTACGGGAAGGGGCCCAAGGCACCGAAGGGTGGCGTTGCGGCAAAGGAAGTCAACGGTCTCATGAAGGAAGAGGGATGGCGCACGGTGGCGCTTGATTTCAGTGCGGGTGAGCTCAATCAGGTGATTCTCTATGTGGGGACGTGGGGGGCGACTGGTGGACGCTTCTGGGTGGACGACTGCAAATTCCAGGAGATTGGCCTACGCGAGATCAATCGACGGGCAGGCACGCCCTTCAAGGTGCGCAGTGCCGTCTCGGGTCAGGAATATGTCGCGGGGCGTGACTATGAAATGCCGCCGGCGCGCATGGCGAAGGGGAACGACATTTCCTTCAGGCTGCTGCCGGGCGGCGCCATCAAGGAGGGCGAACGATTGCTTCTGGACGCCTATGTTCCGTCGCGGCATGGGCCGAAGAGCCAGATATCCACATGTATGAGTGATCCGCGGTTGTATGAGATTCTGGAGAAGTCGGCGGCAGGCGTCATGGAGGCCTGTGCGCCCAGGAAGTGGTTCCTGTCCGTGGACGAGGTGCGCAACGGCAACACGTGCCCGCTTTGCCGGGCGCGGCACACAGACATGGCGCACATTCTGGGAGACTGTGTCACGCGGATGCACGCCATCATCAAGAAGGTGTGTCCTGAGGCGATGGTCTATGCGTGGAGTGACATGTTTGATCCCAATCACAACGCAGTGGACAACTACTTTGGCTGCAAGGGAACATACGAAGGTGTCTGGGATCTCATACCGAAGGACATCGTCATGAGCTGTTGGTATCGCGCCAAACGCGATCTCACGGTGCCGTTCTTCACACGCAAGGGATTCCGCGTGCAGGCGGGGGCCTACTACGATTCTCTGGACCACAAAGTCGATGCCGGCTGGATGGATACGCTCAACCGCACGCCGAATGCGACGGGCTGGATGTACACCACCTGGAATGCGCAGTATGATCTGATGGAGAAATACGGCAAGTTCATGAACCATCATTCGCGCCCCTATGGCGTATGGGAATAAAGAGGTGAATTGCAAGCTAAATGGAACAGTACATTAGCGAACCAGAAGAAACGACTCATTGGCGGATTGACCTTTCAGTGATGCTCTTGGAATGGAGTTGATGAAGTCCTGCAGGGCCTTGACGCGCCTGCGCGAGACGCGGTTGAACTTGGTGCCCTTGGGGAAGAATCGGCGGATGTGGCGGTTGACGTTCTCGACCGAGCCTTTCTCCCAGGCCGCATGGGCGTGCGTGTAGTAGATCTTCAGGAAGC
The DNA here is from genome assembly GCA_024405395.1 of Kiritimatiellia bacterium. Classification (GTDB taxonomy): domain Bacteria; phylum Verrucomicrobiota; class Kiritimatiellia; order RFP12; family UBA1067; genus RGIG6720. The sequence goes on from JAKSOW010000046.1 coordinate 3,483, forward strand.
GGTTGACCTTCCGCAGCGCCTTGCGCATCTCCCTGTGGTTGTGGAACTCGCCGCCGTTGTCCGTCGTGATCGACCGAACGTGCTTGAGGACGTTCTTCCTGACGAGCCTTTTGATCGCTGCGACGATCTCCTCCTGAGAGATTGCGCGGATCTTCTCGATGAGCGTGTATCGAGTCTTGCGTTCCGTCAGGACGAGCAGCCCGCCCGTGCCGCCCCGCGCCGAGACGACGGTGTCCATCTCCCAGTGGCCGAACCAACTCCGCCTGTCGACGGCTTCCGGCCTTGACTCGATTGAAAGTCCGAACGGGTTCCTGTAGGACCGTCTGGGCTTTTCCTGCGGTTTTCGACGTGGCTTTGGATGGTAGGGCGTCTGGCCGTGGAGGATGCCGATGTCGCCGTGTTCGATGTGGTTGTAGATCGTCCGCGTCTGCGGCATGGCGAAGCCCTCGCCGACCATCGTCAGGCGGGCGTGGTTGGGCGAGTGGCCCTGCTTCAGGATGAGCTCCTGCAGCCTGAGGACCATCCGGTTGGTGATCTTCATCGGGCAGCCCTTGTTCCTGTTCCCCTCGTCGACCGAGTCCTGTGCCCTGTGCGCCGAGTATTCCCAGAACGTCCTGCCCGCGCAGAACGTCGGATTCGCGCATCTGCCGCGGCTGATCTCCCGGCTGAGGGTGGACTTCGCCAGACCGAGGTCTTTCGCGAGCTGGTTCTGGGATCGCCGCCTGCCCGGCGGCAGGCGGACGTTCGCGTTGTAGACGAGCTCGATCGCTTCGCGCTGGTCGAATCTTGGGTGGTTGTGCCGCTTGTGAAACTAAACGTGGCTCTGAAAGGGTAAACGTGGGCCTTTAGTGACGACTTATGTTTAGCCTTTCAAAAGTGGCTGTGGATTGAACCAACATCTGTTGCAGTCTAGTTTGCTTACTTGCTTACTAAGCTGGGATTTGGTATCATATACTGTCCCTAAAAGGTAGGGGACGGAAAGTTTTAGGCAACAAAATGAGCAAAACGTACAATGTCGGGCTCGTCGGCGTGGGTGCCGTGGGCGCTGAGATGATCAAGGTTCTCAAGGACCGCAATTTCCCCTGCGGCAAGGTTCAGATCTTCGCCTCGCGTGAACGCGAGGAAGTGGTCAATGGCGAGACGTACCACGTGCTGAAGGCCGACGAGAACAGTTTCAAGGGTTTCGACATCGTGCTCTTCGCGGGCAAGACGGATGTGGCGATCGAGCTCAAGGATGCTGTCGTCAAGGCCGGCGCCAAGATGATCGACAACTCCCGCGCGTTCCGCCAGGATCCTGAAGTCCCCCTCGTGGTGCCGCAGGTGAATGCCGAGGATCTCGACTGGAACAAGGGCGTGATCGCGAACCCCAACTGCACCACTGCCATCATGCTCGAGGCCGTGGCGCCGCTGCACAAGGCCAAGAAACTCAAGCGCCTCGTCGCCGCCACCTATCAGGCCGCCTCGGGCGCCGGCAAGCCGGGTCTTGACGAGCTCGAAGACCAGATTCACGCCTATGCCAAGGGAGATCCGCTGACGGTCAAGGCCTTCCAGCACCAGCTGATGTACAACCTCATTCCGCACATCGACAAGTTCGACGAGACCAACTGGTACACGCTCGAAGAGCTCAAGATGCGCAACGAGGCGCGCAAGATGCTGCATCACCCCGAGCTGAGGCTCAGCTGCACCTGCGTGCGCGTGCCGATCGCCCGCGCCCACTCCGAATCGCTCAATCTCGAATTCGAGGAGGAGATCACGCCCGCCGAGGCGCGCGAGATCCTCGCGAAGTCCGAAGGCGTGAAGGTGGTGGACGATCCGCTCAACGGCGGCTATCCGATGCCGCTCGACGCGACGGCGAAGTACGATGTGCTGGCCGGCCGCATCCGCCAGGACCTCAGCCGCGACGACAAGAAGGGCCTTGAGATGTTCGTCTCGGGCGACCAGCTGCTCCGTGGCGCCGCCCTCAACGCGGTCGAGATCGCCGAGCACCTGATCAAGCGTGGCCTGGTGTAATTCCTTCCCATGTACCTTAAACAACTCGACATCCTTGGCTTCAAGTCCTTCGCGGACAAGACCCGGCTCACCTTCGAGCCAGGCATGATCGCTATTGTCGGCCCCAACGGATGCGGCAAGTCGAACGTCTCCGACGCCATCCGCTGGGTGCTGGGCGAACAACGTCCGACGGCTTTGCGCTGTTCGAAGCTGGTGGATGTCGTGTTCAACGGCACCGATACGCGCAAGCCGCTGGGCCTCTGCGAAGTGTCGATCACTTTTGCCGACTGCGAAAAGGAGCTGGGCACCGAGTACCATGAAGTCACCGTAACGCGCCGCGTGTATCGTGATGGCGCCGGTGAATACTTCATCAACAAGACGCGCAGTGGCCTCAAGGACATCAAGCGCCTCTTCATGGGCACGGGCATCGGCACCACATCCTACTCGGTGATGGCGCAGGGCCAGATCGACCAGATTCTGTCGTCGAAGCCCGAAGACCGCCGTGCCGTGTTTGAGGAGGCCGCCGGCATCACGAAATTCAAGGCCGACCGCAAGGAGGCCATCCGCAAGATCGAGCAGACCGAGCAGAACCTGCTGCGCGAGGCGGACGTGCTGCGCGAAATGAAGCGCCAGATCGGCTCGTTGCAGCGTCAGGTTGGCAAGGCCGAGAAGTACAAGGAACTGCGTGACGAACTGCGCGGGCTGGACATCTATGTGTCCAAGGGCAAGATCCAGGCCTTCAACCTCGCGCTTGAGATGAATGTGGTCAAGCAGCGCGAGACCGAGCAGACCATTCAGGACGCGACGATTGCGGTGAACGCCGCCGAGAGCGAATCGCAGCAGCTGCATGCCGACATCCACGCCATCGAGGAGCGTCTGGCGACGTTGGCCTCCGAGGCGGCGTCGGCCGAGAGCCAGCTGGCCCGTGCCCGTGAGGTGATCACCGTAAACGAGCAGCGCATCACCGAATACCGCATGTTCTCCGATCGCGACGGCCGCGAGATCGCCGAGACGCGTCAGACGCTCGAAGAGCTCGGCATGCAGGTGGAGTCGCTGGAGCAGAAGCGTGCCCTGCTGGAAGAGGGCCTTGAGACGGCCCAGGCCGAACTGGATGAGGCTGAAGCCCGCTTCAAGGCATCGACCGCGCAGATCGACGAGTTGCGCCAGCAACTGCAGGAAAGCCGTACGGGGTCTGCGCTTTGCGATCGCCATGCCGCCGAGGTGCGCGATGAGATCGCCCGCCTGGAAGGTCAGGCCCGCGAGGCCATTCTGGCCCGCGAGCGCCTCAATTCCGAGCTGGCCCAGCTGCAGGAATCCACTGCCCGTGCGGATGCGACCCTGGCGGAAGTGAAGGCGCGTCTGGATGCGGCGCAGGCCCAGGAGGAATCCGCTTCGGTACGGGCTCAGACGTCTTCCGAGGCGTTGGAGACGCTGCGCCGCGAGATTGCCGAGGCGCGTGAGAATCTGGGCGAAATGCAGACCGCCGCCGCCACAAAGGAAGCTCAGCTTGAGATGCTCAAGGATGAGTCGGCTGCGAAGACGGTGCTGGAAAACGTTTTGCAGGATCAGACGGGCGATGTGAAGATCGCGGCTTTGGAGACGGGCCGTGAGGGCGCCACCATCGCTGAAGGCGATCGTTTGGTGGAGCATCTGACGCTGACGGAAGAAGACCGCGAGGCGGCGGACCGTCTGCTCGGCGACGTGGTGCTGGTGGGCGGCAAAGATGGTGTGTGGATGCCGTCCACGTCGATGGCGCCGTCGTCTGGACACCTTTCGCCGATTACGCAGGCCGAACACGATCTCGCAGAACTGCGCGAGAAGATCGAACGGGCGCGCGAGACGCTTGCCACGGGGGCCGAACGCACGCAGGTGCTTCAGGAGGAGACGCGTGCCGCCGAGGCGGCGTTGGCTGAGGCTCGTCGCGCCGCTGCCCAGGCGGAAGGCGAGTACACGAGCGTGGCGCGCGACGCCGATGCCGTGCGTGCCCGACTGACGGCCGTGGAGGGTGAACTCAACCGCGTCAAGGAGGCGAATGCCGGCGAAGAGACGCGGCGTTCTGAGTTGACCCAGGATCTTGAGGACACCATCGCCAAGCGCGACGCGCTGATGGACCGCACCACGGAACTACAGGATCGCCAGATTGAGCTGGAGGCCGCGAACGCCGAGGAAAGCCGGCATCTCACCGAGAAGCGCATTGCCGCCGCGCACATGGAGTCGGAACTCGACCTTACGGCGCGCCAGAGCGAAGACGCCGCCAAGCGTCGTGCCGAGCTGCAGAAGACGATCGAAGGCCGTGAGAACGGCATCCGCGGGTATGAGGAGAGCATTCAGCGGCTGCAGGAAGAGACGGCCGAGCTGATGGCCTCCATTGATCCGCTGCGCGAGAAGGCGCTGATGGTGCGCAGCCAGGTGGAGGAAGAGAAGATCAACCGCACATCCCTCCAGAACCAGCTCGCGCAGGCCGATGCCGCCGTGGGCGGCAAGCGTCAGGCGCTGGACGAGGCGCGTGCGTTCAAGGGCAAGCTTGAGGTCGCCGCCACCGAGGCGACCATGCGCCGTCAGAACGTCTATGACCATTTGAGCCAGGAATATGGGCTTGATCCGCAGGCCGTTCTGCGCGAGCCTGATCCCGACTGGGGCAAGCGCAAGGAACCGCCGCCGAACGACGAACTCGAGGCGCGCGTCAATTCGCTCAATGCCCAGATTGCCGCCCTCGGCCCCGTGAACATGGTGGCCATTGACGAGTTCCGCGAGCTCGAGGAGCGCTACACGCGCGAAAAGGCCCAGGAGGCCGACCTGCTTGCCGCCAAGGAGCAGATCATGGCGCTCATCACGAACCTCAACGGCAAGTCGGGTGAACTATTCCGTGCCACGTTCGAGCAGGCCAACGCCAACTTCCAGAAGATGTTCACGAAGCTCTTCAACGGTGGCGAGGCGAAGCTGGTGCTGCTGGAGAACCAGGAGGATCCGCTGGAGTGCGGCATCGACATCATCGCACGGCCTCCAGGCAAGCGTCCGCAGTCGGTGACGCTGCTGTCGGGTGGCGAACGCACGATGACGGCCGTGGCGCTTTTGTTCGCCATCTTCCGCATCAAGCCGGCGCCGTTCACGATGCTGGACGAGCTTGACGCCGCCCTTGACGACGCCAACATCGGTCGTTTCGTGGATGCGCTGAAAGAGTTCCTCGACCGCTCGCAGTTCCTGATCATCACGCACAATCAGCATACGATTGCCGGCTCTGACCTGGTTTACGGCGTGAGCCAGCAGGAGAAGGGCGTGAGCCGCATCATCTCGATGCGCCTTTCGGATCTGGGCGTGAAGGCCAAGAAATAGGCGGTAAGCCTGGGACGGCCTGGCGGGAAAGAGGTGACCATGCGATTCGGATTCCGATTAGGACTGCTCCTGACGCTGATGGCCACCATGGCGATGGCCGTTCCCTCAGTGGAGTTGCCGACCACGGCGCAGGGCACGTTTGTGCAGCGCAAGGTGTTGGCGGATGTTGAGGTGACCTTGGTGTCCAAGGGGCTCTTTCGCTTCGCACGTGATCGCTTCTTCGAATGGGAGACGCAGGAACCCATGCCCTCCACCTTCTTCGCAACGCCCACCAATTATTCGATTACGGTGGCTGGGCGCACCACCACCCGTCCCCTAAATGTGGATGTCACCGATGTGGCCAAGATCTTCGAGGTCAAGGAGATGAAGGATTTCGTCAAGTCGGTGGAGACGACGCCTCCCGCCGGATTTCCCGAGCAGGTGAAGGTGGCGTTCAAAAACGGCGATCGTCTTGAGATTGAGCTGACGCGGGTGCCGTGAAACTGCTGCGGACACTTTTCGCGCTGGTTATCCTGGGCGCCGTTGCCGTGCTGGCGGGGCGCGTCGGTAACGGGGTGGAGACAGATCTTTATGGTTTGGCGGACCTGACGCATGGAGGTGTGCTGCGTGAAATCGCCGGTAGCCTCGCGGGGCGTGGACGTGTGTTGCTGGAAGGCCCTGCGGAGGCCGATCTGACGTCTCTGGCCGAGCAGGTCACGGCGGCGTTGGGACAGCGTCCGCAAGGATCATTTGCGGACACGCTGCGATTCCTGGCAGCCCACAAGGACGGTTTGCTGGCCCCCGCTACGCGCGAGAAACTGCTCGCGGGGCAGATGGCGGAAGTCGCCGGCGCAGCGCTGGCGCGTCTCTATGGTTTTGCGCCACCGCTTTTCTCCGTCAAGGATGATCCCTTTCAGTTGGCCACTGAGTATGCGTTGTCGCTGCAGACGCGTCTGGCGGAGGGATGGACGTTGAAGGGCGGCTATCCAGTGTGCGTGCGGGATGGTCGCGCCTACTGGATGGTACAGATTGACGGAGCTTGCGGCGAGCAGACGCTGCTGGCGGAATTTCTGGCGCGCGCGCAGGCCTTCAATGCTGGGGGAAGTGACTTTGGCACCACGGGCGGCAAGGTGAGGATATGGTGTGGCGGACCGCCGTTCCACGCGGCATGCACGGCGGCGCGCGCCAAATGGGAAATCAATGTGCTGTCGCTGATTTCGCTTGTGGTCGTGTTGTGCTTGGGGTGGCGTCTCTTTGGCACGTGCCGTTTTGTTCCTGGTCTGTTGCTGGCGCTGATGTTTGCCGCAGTAGCGGCGGCGGGTGCGCTTTTCGCGTTCTTCCCGCGCCCGCATGTGCTTTCCTTCGTCTTCGGCACGTCGCTCATCGGCCTTTCCGTTGACTACTATTACCATGCACGGGCTGCGGGTGGTGCCTGGCGCGTGGCGCGGCCGATGACGCAGTCGCTTGTCACCACGTTGGCCGCCTTCGTGCCTTTGTTCTTTGCCGCCGCGCCGGTGTTGCGCCAGATGGCTGTGTTCACGGTGGGCGGATTGCTGGCCGTGTGGGCGTGGATGCTGGTGTCGTCGGGGCATGTGCACGTTGGCCGCCTTGGTGAAGAAGGTGTCGTCGCCCAGCGTGTTGCGTCTGCACGATCTTGGATGCGGGTCCTCGCCTGGAGCGTGGTGGCGTTGACGGCCTTTGGTCTCCTGCGTCTCTCGGTGGTGCAGAACCCCGCGGCGTTCTACCGTCCGAATGCCTATCTGGCCGAGAGCGAGGCGCTTTTCGCTCGTCTTGATCCCTCGTCCACGGGACGTTTCGTCTATGTGCGCGGCGCAACTGTGCAGGAAGCGCTTGAACGCGAAGAGGCGGCCGGCATTCGCGGGCTTTCTGCGTTGATCCCGTCTTTGCGGCGGCAACGCGAGAATGTGCAGTTGGTTGCAAGCCTGATGGACGCGGAGGGCAAGGCCTTTTCCGCGAAAACGGGACTGCCGCTTCCGAAACCGCGACGTGCGTCCGCCTTGTTGGATCCCGAACGGATCTCGGATGCGCGTCTGCGTGGGCTCGTGGATCTGATGCGTGTTGCGGGAGGCCTGATCTCGCCTTGTCCGCCAGATTTCGTCTCATCCGATCCTGCGATTGTTGTGCTGGAACCAAAACGCGCGCTGGAGAATCTCTTTGGTGTCTTTACGCGTGAGACATTGAGATTGTTGGGATTGTCTCTGGTTGTCTTGGCGGTTTTGCTGGTATTTCTCTTTCGTTCCCGTGTACTTGGATTGGTGGCGCCTGTGGCGGCCACGCTGGTGGCCACGGCCGGCACATTGGGCTGGTTGGGCATCCCCATCACGTTCTTTACGTTGTTGTGTTTCTTCGTGTTGATTGGACTGGCGTTTGACTATGCCATTTTCCAGTCGTCGGAGGCTTCTTCCGCCACGCATAGAGCCGTGCGTTATTCCTTTCTGACGTCTTTCGTGGGATTGGGAGCACTCGCCTTCACCGACTTCGCCGTCACACGGTCAATGGGCATTGCCTTTGCACTGGGATTGGCGTACGCGTATGGCTTTGCCTGGATAGGTGGCCGTGTGACGCAGCGCGCCGCCAAGACGTCGACCGATGCGCCCTGGCATCAGCAAGGCGAGCAAAGCGCAGGCCGCTTCCGGATGGCCTTCATGTGGGGCGTCTACCGTTTTCTTGGGAAGGGCACCATGAAGGCGCTGTGTGTACCGGTGATGGCCTTCATCTATCCCTTTGCCCGTCCTGCCCGGAAAGCCCTGTCGGAATTCTATGCCACGCTGGCTGCATTTCGAGACCGACACCCGTCGTCAACGGCTTGTGTGCGATCGCTTGGCTTGTTTCGCCATCTGCTGGGATTCGCCTGGGCCATGGCTGACAAGACGGATGCCTGCACGCTCAAGAAGAATCTGCCCAGAATGACGGTTCGGGATGACGTCGGATGGCGGGCGTTCAAGGCGTTGGTGGATGCACATAAGGGCGCCTTTCTGATTTCCACTCATCTGGGAACCATTGAAGTGTTGCCGGCTCTTCCCAAGACGCAGGGCTACGAAGCCCCCCATGTCCATGCCTTCCAGCAGATGGGACACGACGCGCAGTTCATGAAGGTGTTCATGCGGTACTTTGATGCGTCGGCCCTGACGCTGCATGCCGTGGAGGACATAGGGGTCGAAACGGCGGTGGCGATGCAGGAGGCCATTGGGCGCGGAGAATTGGTGCTGATGGCCGGTGATCGCGTAAGCGCGGGTTCGCGCAAGGTTCTGGCGCATGACTTCCTGGGGCGTCCCTGCCGTTGGCCCAAGGGTGTGTTTTCCTTCGCCAAGCTGATGGAATCGCCAGTGTTCTTCGTGACCTGTCTGCAGACAGGATGGAACGCCTACGAGGTTCATCTCGCGGAATATCGCCGCCCGACGTCAGGACGCGAACTTGAGTCTTTGCTGGACGCCTATGTGGATTTCCTTCAGGAGGAAACGCTGAAGCGTCCCGATCAATGGTATCAATTCTATAACTTCTTCGCGTCATGATTTCGTCCTTCCTTCTTGTTTCGCAGCAGGTGTTCATTCTCTTTGCGCTTATGGCCATCGGGTTCATATGCGCACGGCGCAATCTTGTCGATGAGCGGGCGATTCGGGGAATGGTCGAGATCCTCGTCATCGTCGTTACGCCCTGTCTCATCGTTCATGTGTTTCAGCGTCCCTTTGAACGCCATCTGCTGGCTGGGCTGGGCTGGGCCTTTGGTGCGGCAGTGGCCGTCCATCTGCTGGGCATCGCCGCTTCGTTCCTCATCCGCCCCGCCGACAAGGCGCGGGAGAGTGTGTTGCGGTATGCGGTCATCTTCTCCAATGCGGGTTTTATGGGCATTCCGCTTGAACATGCGCTGTTGGGCGATACGGGCGTCTTCTATGGTGCGGTGTATGTGGTGGTGTTCAACCTCCTGTGCTGGAGCTATGGACTTGTGGTGATGTGCGGCTCCCTGAAGGACCTGAGCGTGCGATCTCTGCTGGTGAATCCCGGAACGGTAGGCATTGCGTTGGGGTTGCCGTTCTTCCTGTTTTCCGTCAAGTTGCCACCTGTCATAGGTGAACCCGTGAAGATGATGGCCGATGTCAATACGCCGTTGGCGATGATCGTGATCGGCTGGTATCTGGCGCGGGCGGATTTTCGTCCTGTGCTCCATTGCGCCGCCGCCTATCTCACGTCCGTGCTGCGGCTTGTGGTGCTTCCGCTTGTGGTGCTGGCGGGTATGTACGCGCTCTGTCGGCTGATTCCGTCAGTTGACCGCATCATGGCGAAGGCCATCGTCATAGCCGCTTCGGCGCCTGTGGCTGCGCTCACCACGATGTTGGCGGCGCGCTACGAGCGCGATGTGCCGGTGTCGGTCGGTGTCGTTACGGGGACAACCTTCCTCTCGGCGATTACGATGCCGCCCGTCGTGGGATTGGCGCTTTGGATTCTGGCATGAGTTCGAAAAGGAGGTGCGTATGAAGTCTGTGTTATTGTTGGGGGGCGTTGCCCTGGGGTTGGTCTGGCCTGTTGTGGGAGACGAGACGATTCCTGTCTCCAACGGCGAGGAATTGACCGCTGCGATCAAGCAGATCGTCAAGACGCGAAAGGCGAACTCCAATGCGGTCATCGATGTCGTGCTGGCGTCGGGGGACTACAATGTGCCGGCGTCGTTGCGGCTTGATGGGCGCTGGGGCTTCCGCTCTTCGGATGCGCGGGTAACTTTTCGTGCCGCGCCTGGAAACCGACCAAGACTCTGCGGTGGTACGCCCGTGAAGGGGTGGCGCAAGACGTCGTTTAATGGTCGTGACGATGTGTGGGTGGCAGATGTGTCGGAGCTGAATCTCAAGGCGCAGCTTCCGCTGTTCTACTATGACGGCGCTTCGATGACCTTGTGCCGTTATCCGAACGCCGATGTGACTCGTCCGTATTCGGGTGGCTGGGCGTATGTGCCCGGCAAGCCTGTGAGCATGTACAAGGATCTGCCGAACGAGCGCGATGACCTTGTCCCCGTAAGGACGGAAGATTGGCATGCGTGGGCGAGTCCGTCGGAAGGGCGGGTGAACATCTTCCCGCGCTACAATTGGTGGAACGCTGTGAAACCCATTCTGGAGGTAGACCCCACAAATCACGTCATTGTGCTGGCTAAGCGCATTCGCGAGGGATTTGCGCCGCGCCCGCAGGATCGTTACCATCTGATGGGCCTGCGCGAGGAGTTGGATGCGCCGGGCGAATGGTATCATGACCTCAAAGGCGGAAAGCTCTACTTCATAACGCCCAAGGGCGAGGATCCAAACACAAAGCGGACGGCCGTGCTGGCCGACACGCACGCCGTGTTTGACTTTACGCGGGTTCGCAACATCGTGTTGAAGGGCTTGGAGATCTGCGAGGCTGGCGCCGGTGTGTCCGGTTCTACCGTTAGCGGCTGTCTGGTTGAGGCCTGCCGTATCCACGATGTGGGCTTCTTCGATGGCAATGCGGTTGGCCTTTCGGGAACCGAGAACACTGTTCGGGACTGCGACATCTGGAACTGCGGGGCCTATGGCATTTCCGTTACTGCCGGTTGGAGTTGTTTGTACGCGCCGGAGACGCGTGATCTGAACTTGGTTGAGAACAACTACATCCATCATGTCGGCGCGCTCAATCGCCATGGCTTTGGTGTCTACATTGGTGGACAAGGTTCGGCCGTGCAGCATAACCTCATTCACGATGTGCCGCGTGGCGGTATTTTCTACACGGGACGCTTCCTCACGATTTCCCGCAACCGCATCCGGCACTGCAACCTGGAGATGGAGGATACGGCGGCGATCTATGGCGGGGGCTATCTCAACAACACGGGAACGAAGATCAACGGCAATTGGGTGAGCGACTCCATTGGCTTCAGCCACGACGCAAAGGGGAACTACGCCTTCCGCAAGACCTGCGCCTGGGGCATCTATCTTGATGATTGCTCGGGCGGCGCCGAGGTGGTGGGCAATCTGGTTGAGCACTGCAATGGCGGCGGCATGCACATGCACTGTGCGCGCTTCAATGTGGTCTCAAACAACGTGTTCGTCTCCAATGGCGGACTTTCCGGGCGTCCGCGTCAGCATTCGATTCGGGGATGGCGACTCTCAGACAAGGGGCATTGCATGGCCTACATGAGAACGCGGGCCCAGAAGTCGTATGAGGAACTGATCGGTCACGCGCCGGCCTGGACGAACTTCATCACATTGGCCCATCCACCTGCCAATCCCGATGCGCCAGACGGATACATCATGCAGGGCAATCGGATAGTGAACAATGTGTGGTACTACCCAGATCAGCCCACATCCATTGTCTATGGACCCGGCAACTACAACGTGAAGAACAACATCTTCGACTTCAATGTGATCTGGTCGGGTTCGGCAGATGTCCTGGTGGGCCACTGAAGCGAGGAAGTGTGGTGTTCCGGCTGGCGGGCTTGGGGGGAGGAAGTGCAGGCGTCGATTGCCGAGCCGCTCTTCGCCGATCCCGCCAAGGGTGACTACTCCTACCGTGCCGATTCGCCGGCGTTGAAGCTCGGCATTGTGCCCATCCACCCGCAGGAGGCGGGACTTTACGTGAATGCAAACCGCCCCGTGCTTCCGCGCGAAGCAGAAGGCGTGCGTGAACATCCTGAATGGCTGCAACAGTGAGGGGTTTGAAGAACCCTATCTTTCTGGTAGTCTAAACGGATCTTTTGTGTTATACTTCTCGCATGAAGATTTCGGCAAAAGCTCGTTATGGACTCCGCATTCTGCTCGACATCGCCTTGCATGAGACGCCTGAGAGGCCGCGTCTGATGAAGGAGATCTGCGAATCGCAGAGTCTTTCCGAAAAGTTCACGAGTCGGCTGGTGATTCCATTACGGGAAGCGGGTATGATTCATTCGCTTCGCGGAAAATCAGGTGGATTTCGTCTGGCCAAGTCGACGAGCGACATCACGCTACTGGATGTGATAGAGACGTTGCAGGGCCCCATCTCGCTTGTAGATTGTGTGCAACAACCCAAGACTTGCCCTAAAGGGAAGGCGTGTGCGGCACGCAGCGTTTGGCTTGACGTCAACATGGCCGTGCGGGCGGCACTCGCCGGGGTGACGCTGGAGAAGGTGCTGGTGCGCACACAGGAAGCGGGATGTGACGTTCCTGCCGCATTGACCGAGTATTCGATCTGACGCAAAATCTGGAGAATGGTGGTAGAAAAAGCTGAAAAATGCGACAACAAAACTTTTTGATAATAATTCTACTTTTGCGGTAGACAATCAAGACGGGGTGTGGTATACTATGCGCCAACCACTACCAAAGAGGTAGTAATAAAAAGAGGAGGTTTACGATGAGCAAGATCGCGAAGAACATTCTGGATAAGGTTGGCGGCACGCCATTGGTGGAGCTGTCCGCCAAGGTGAATCAGGGCGCAGCCAAGGTTCTGGCCAAGGTTGAGTTCTTCAATCCGGGCGGGAGCGTGAAGGATCGCATCGCCGTGGCGATGGTGGAGGCTGCTGAGGCTGACGGTACGCTCAAGCCGGGTGCGACGATCATCGAGCCGACTTCGGGTAATACGGGAGTGGGCTTGGCGCTGGTGTCGGCCGTGAAGGGATATCATCTGATTCTCACGATGCCCGAGACGATGTCCATCGAGCGCCGGAAGTTGGCGGCGGCCTATGGCGCCGAGATTGTGCTGACTCCAGGTTCGGAAGGCATGAAGGGCGCCATCGCCAAGGCGAATGAACTGCGCGACGCCACGCCGGGCGCGGTGATCCTGCAGCAGTTTGAAAATCCGGCCAATCCCGCCAAGCATGCGGCGACAACGGGTCCGGAGATTTATGCGGATACGGATGGTGCCGTGGATGTCTTCGTGGCCGGTGTGGGAACGGGTGGTACGCTTTCGGGCGTGGCCAAGTATCTCAAGGCCCAGAAGCCCAGCGTGAAGGTGTTCGCCGTCGAGCCCGACACCAGTCCCGTGCTGTCGCAGGGCAAGTCCGGTCCTCACAAGATCCAGGGCATTGGCGCGGGTTTCGTGCCGAAGACGTTGGATACAGCGGCATACGATGGCGTAATCCCGGTTGCCGCAGAAGACGCCGGCGCGACGGCGCGGGCGTTGGCGGCGAAGGAGGGGCTCCTTGTGGGCATCTCGTCGGGTGCGGCGGCATTCGCGGCCTTGGAACTCGCCAAGAAGCCTGAGTATGCCGGCAAGACCATTGTCGCGCTCCTGCCGGATACGGGCGAGCGCTATCTCTCGACTTGGCTCTGGGCGTAATGACCTTACAGCAACTGAGATATGCAGACGGAGTCGCCGTCTATGGTAGCCTCAGCGAGGCTTCACGGCGACTCTTCGTGACGCAACCTACGCTCACGGAGGCAATCCGGGCTCTTGAGGAAGAGCTTCGGATTGCCATCTTTTCGCGGACGAGCAGAGGCGTCACGGTGACGCGCGAAGGCGAGGAGTTCCTGGCCTCGGCCCGTCAGATACTGGAGGATGCGTCGCGCATCCAGGCCAAATACACAGGCAAGGCGGTGCGGATGCCGCAGTTTGCCGTGTCATGTCAGCACTATGCCTTTGCCGTTGAGGCATTCATCGAAGTTGTCCGCGACAATGCCGCCGAGGCCTATGACTACACGCTCCGTGAGACGGTGACGAGCGAAATCATCGATGATGTCGCCCGCCTCCGCAGCGAGATTGGCGTGCTTTATCTTTCCCGGCGGAATGGTGCGTCCCTCACGAAGATCCTCAAGAAAGAGGGTCTTGCGTTTGAGGAGCTTTTTGTGGCGAAGCCACACGTTTTCCTGGCCAAAGGCCATCCCCTGGCCAAGGTCAAGCTCATTCGTCCGGAGCAATTGGACGACTATCCGTTCATCTCTTTTGAGCAGGGTAGCGAGAACGCGCTCTACTACTCCGAAGAGGTGATGCCGGCCATAGACCGCAAGAAGAACATCCGCGTGCGCGACCGCGCGACGATGACGAACCTTTTCATCGGCCTGAACGGTTACACCATCGCGTCTGGCGCAGTCTCACGGGAACTGAACGGGCCGGACGTGATCGCCGTGCCGTTCAAATATGACGATGAGATTCGCGTGGGCTTCATTCATCGGCGTGATGTGCCGCTCTCGCGTGTGGCAGATGCCTATGTGACGGCTCTGCGCAAACGCCTGGCCAAGCGCAAGGCGTAAGACTCCGTCTTGCGTACGGCGGCAAGGCTGTGACTTGCCTTTTTTCCCTTTGGGGTGAACCGAATGGGTAACCACGGGGAATCCATCGTGCTTTAATGTCTCGAATAAGATGAAGCTGGCTTGATGGTTTTTGTCCTTCTATGTGTCCCGTGAGGTGCTAAAGGTTCTGCCTATGGCCACAGGTGGGAGCTTCCGATTGGCGGAATCGCAAGGCGTGTGCTATACTATTGCTCGTCCACTACCAAACAGGTAGTGAATAAATCCCAAGAGATCAAGTAGCGAAAAACCTAAGACTTAAGAACTCTATCAAATTAGTAGTAAAGGAGAGCTGCGCATGAACAAGAACATCAACATCACGAAGATTGCCCTTATCGCCGGTTTCGCGATTTCTGCCCTTTCGGGGCAGGGTGGGGTGCCGCTCAACAACCTCCAGGGAACGGGCGGCATCGCCTTCAACCCCTTGGCCTATACTGCCGGACGTCAATGGGAAGGCGGCGAGAGCAATGTGGTGAACAAGATCGTCTCCAAACCGCAGGTCGGTGGCTGGTATGTCACGCTGCCGGATGCGGACATCAACTGGTTTGCCGCCGGAACGGCCTTCACGGTCTTTGAACGCCTGGAGCTCTCTGCGGGCTATGGGGGCATCAACGCCCACAAGTATGGCGATCGGTCGATCAACACCTACAATGTGGGCGCGAAACTGCGTTTCCTGGACGAAAATGCGTTTGACACGTCATGGGTGCCGGCGCTTGCCGTGGGCACTGTCTACAAGTACACGGACTCCAAGACGGTGGGTGCGCTTGGACTGGACCACGACGGCTTTGACGGCTACGTGGTGGCTTCAAAGCTGGTGACGCAGACGCCGATCCCGGTGCTGCTCTCGGTGGGCGGCCTGCTGTCGGACGAAGTCGTCAATGGCGTCGTTGGCCATAATGACTATGGTGCCGCCGCTTTCGCCAACATCGACCTCATTCCCGTCAAAGAGGTCGCAATTGGTTTCGAGTACAAGCAGGGCGTTCACGTGGGTGACGGCATCTCCAACCACGACTACTTTGACGGGCATGTGGCCTGGTTCGTGACGGATGCGTTGACGCTCGTTGGCGCCTATGGCTACACGGGCAACAAGGACAAGTTCTATCGTCATGGCAGCACCAAGGATCTGGGCGTTGGCGGGGGCTTCGTGCTCTCGATCCAGTACCAGTTCTAACTCAATCGAGGTCCTGATTCCCCCTCCCTCTGTCGTGGCGGATACGTCTGCCCGACAGGGGGATTTTCGCGTTTCACGAGCCTTTGGCCGATTTGCAGAAGCGGGGGATTTTCGGTATAATATGCCTCTTTGAAACAACAAGGATGCAGACGCAGCAAGTATGCACGTGGATAGAGACATAACGCCGGCGGAATTGGCCAAAATTCTGGCGGATTCGGACGATACGGCGCTCCGTGCGGAGGCGTATCGCCAGAAAGTCGCGCTGCTCGGCAAAAAGGTGGCCTTACGTGGTCTCATCGAGTGTTCGAACATCTGCGGAAAGAATTGTCTCTATTGTGGCATTCGCGGCGGCAACGCGAAGGTTGTGCGCTATCGCATGACCGAAGACGAAATCGTCGAAGCGGCGACTTGGGCGGCGGAGAACCGCTATGGCAGCATTGTGCTGCAGGCTGGTGAGATCCAAAACGAGGCGAATACGGCATTGGTGGAGCGGGTGCTCACGCGTATCCACACGCAGTTCGGGGATGATCTGGGCGTCACGCTTTCGCTGGGCGAACAGACCGAAGATGTCTACCGGCGCTGGCGGGCGGCAGGGGCGCATCGCTATCTGCTGCGCATCGAGTCGTCCAACCCCGAGTTGTATGCACGGATTCATCCGGCTGACCATTCGTGGCAGACGCGGCGGGAGTGTTTGTGCACGCTGAAGCGGCTGGGGTACATCGTGGGCACGGGCGTGATGATTGGCCTGCCCGGACAGACAGTGGCAGATCTCGCTGGCGATATCGCCTTCTTCCGCGACGAGGGAGTGGACATGATCGGCATGGGCCCCTATCTGCCGCATCCGGAGACGCCGCTGGCTGCCGCAGCCGCCCCCGCGTTCTCCGCGTACGCGATGACGCTGCGCATGATTGCGCTCACGCGGCTGTGTCTGCCCGACGTGAACATTGCCTCGACGACGGCGCTGCAGGCCATTGCGCCGGATGGGCGAGAGCAGGGGATTCTTTCGGGCGCCAACGTGATCATGCCCAATGTGACGCCGCGGAAATACCGCGAAGAGTATCTGCTCTACCCCAACAAGCCCTGTACGCATGAAGATTCGGAACTTTGCCGCGGATGTCTGGGGCGGCGAATCCATTCGATCGGGGAGGAGATCGCCTGGGGAGAGCGTGCGGACCCGTTGCATGCGCGAGGAGAAGAAAGATGAAGATTGCCGTTGGACTTTCGGGTGGCGTGGATTCCAGTGTGGCGGCGTTGCTGCTGCAGGACCAGGGACATGACGTCGTGGGCATCACCATGCGGCTTTGGCGCGGTACCTACCGCGGCGGCACGCGCGATGCTTGTTTTGGACCCGGCGAGGAAGAGGACATCGCGCGGGCGGAGCGTTTGGCAAAAGATCTGGGCATTCCCTATCGCGTCTTCGACTGTTCGGAAACCTATGAGCGCGCCATCGTCGACACCTTTCGCGCGATTACCCTGCGGGGCGAGACGCCGAATCCTTGCGTGCTGTGCAATGCGGCGCTGAAGTTCGGCCTTCTGCCGCGTTTGGCGCGGGAAGCGGGACTGCCCTTTGACCGCTTCGCCACCGGCCACTATGCGCAGATCGTGCCGCAGGGGGACCGTCTGGCGATACGGCGTGCCGTGGATACGCACAAGGACCAGAGCTATTTCCTCTACCGACTCTCGCAGGAGCAGCTTGCCGCCACGCTCTTTCCGCTGGGTGGGCTGACCAAGCCCGAAGTGAGGAAGATCGCCGCCGCGCATGGTCTGGTCACGGCGGAGCAGGGGGATTCGCAGGATTTCTATTCCGGCGACAAGGAGGAGCTGATCGGCGCCACCCCCAAGGCGGGTGACATCGTGGACATGTCCGGCAAGGTGTTGGGCCATCACGAGGGATTCTGGAATTTCACGGTGGGCCAGCGTAAGGGTCTGGGGGCGTTTGGCCCGGAACCGCATTATGTGATTCGCCTGGATGCCTGCCACAACCGCGTGGTGGTGGGTACGCGCGCCGAGGCCTACTCGCAGGAATTCGCCGTGTCCGATCTGCATTGGATGGGGCAACCGCCCACAGGGGAACCGCTGACGGCGTGGGTGAAGATCCGCTCAACCGGCATCCCGTTCGGCCCCGTCACGTTCGAGAACGGGGTGTGCCGGGCGGCCGGCGAAGGGCTCTTCGGTGTGGCGCCGGGGCAGTCTGCTGTATTCTATGATGAGTCGGGCACGGTGCTTTGTGGCGGCGTGATTCGGACGAAGAACTGATTTTCCCACTCTCTGGAACGGACATCCCCATGGCACATCCCGCAATATTCCGCAGAGCCGAACTGATGCTTGGCACGCCTACGCTCGACCGCCTGAAGGCCACACGTGTGGCCATCTTCGGCCTGGGGGGCGTCGGCAGCTGGTGCGCCGAATCGCTCGTGCGCTCAGGCGTCGGCAAGCTGCTCCTGGTCGACTCCGATCGGGTATGCATCACCAATGTGAACCGTCAGCTGATGGCCACCACGAAGACGGCGGGGCAGGTCAAGGTGCAGGTACTGGCGGAACGCCTCAGGGAGATCAACCCACTGGTGGAGCTGGATGTGCGCCAGCAGATCTACAACGCCGAAACGGCGTCGAGTTTCGGTCTGGAGAACTACGACTATGTCATCGACGCCATCGATTCCCTCACGGAGAAGGCGACGCTGGTGCGCCATGCGCTTTCGATTCCCTCAGTGACGCTGTTTGCGTCGATGGGGGCGGCGCTCAAAATGGATCCATTCCAGATTCGTTCGTCCGAATTCCGCAAGATCGAAGGGGATGGCTTGGCGCGTGCGCTGCGCACGAAATTCAAGAAGACGGGTGGCATGCCGGAGCGGCGTTTCACCTGCGTGTGGAGCCCGGAGCGCCGCGAGAATCTGGGGCCAGCCGGGGCTGCGTGTGGTCTGGGCCAATGCGTGTGCCCGAAAGACGAAGGGGTGGGAGAGGCTTCTTTGGCTACGCACGAGTGGTGCTCAACCAAAGCGCGGATAAACGGCACGGTGGCGCATACGACTGCCATCTTCGGGTTCGCGCTCGCAGGACTGGTGGTGGCCGATGTCGAACGGAAGGCGGCCGCTCAGGTGGAGACGCCTGCCCCTGGAGCGTGATGCGGATGGAAGTGGATCGGGCAGAGGTCTTGCGTTACCTGCGCATGGGAAACGTGCAGCCGGACGCGGTGCTGGAAGCGCGTTTGGCGTCCGTCGAACGCGAGGTCTTGGCGAAGATCCGTCCGGCGGCGTATTGGCAGCTGGTTCCCATCACGGGCGGCGAAACGCCTACTGGCGAGTTGACGTACCAGGTGGGGCCGCTTGCGCTCCACAGCCGCAAGCTCTGGGAAACGCTGAAGGGCTGCCGCCACGCCTTCCTGTTCTGCGCCACGCTCGGTGCGGGCGTGGATGCGCTGCTCAGGACGTGCGGACACCGCAGTGCCGCAGACCTGGTGATGGTGCAGGCGATTTCCACGGCGCTCATCGAGACGTACTGCGATGACTGCCAGATTCAGATGCTGTCGGAACCCGCGGTATGCGGCGAGACGCTGCGGATGCGCTTCTCGCCGGGCTACGGTGATCTGCCGCTGGAGACCCAGCGGCCGTTGCTCATGGCGCTGGATTCGGCGCGGCGGGCGGGTATCACGCTTATGGACACGATGCTGATGATGCCGTCGAAGAGCGTCTCGGCGATCATTGGCGTAGGTCCCGCGAATGGCCAGCCGACGCGGCACGATTGCCGTACCTGTGGCAAGACGGATTGCGCATTCAGGAAGACGGAGGAGGAGACATGACATTTGATGAACTGCTGAAACGCGGCGTGGCCTTTCTGGATGGCGCCATGGGCACTCAACTGCAGATCAAGGGCCTGCAGCCGGGGGAAGTGCCGGAACTCTGGAACTTGAATCGTCCGAATGACGTCCGCGACATCCACAAGACCTATTTCGACGCCGGGGCCGACATCGTCTATGCGAACACCTTTGGCGCAAGCCCCGCCAAATACCACGGCGACGCACCGTTGAAGGACGTCATCGCCGCCGGCATCGGCCTGGCGCGCGAGGCTGCCGGCGGTCGGGGCCTCGTGGCGCTGGACATGGGCCCCACGGGACGCCTGCTGAAGCCGGCCGGGGACTTCGCTTTTGACGCCGCCTACGATTCCTTCGCCGAGACGGTGCGCCTGGGTGCGGCGGCGGGTGCGGATCTCGTGGTGGTGGAGACGATCAACGACGCCTATGAGCTCAAGGCTGCGCTTTTGGCCGCCAAGGAGAACTGCAGTCTGCCGATTCTGGCCACGGTGGCGCTCAGCGAAGACGGCAAACTGCTGACCGGCGGCGACGTGGACTGCGTGGCGGAGATCTTCAATGCGCTCAAGCCGGCGGCGGCAGGCTTCAACTGCGGTCTCGGGCCCGATCGCCTGCGTCCCTTTGTGGAACGGCTGGCCAAGCTCATCGAGATCCCCGTCATCGTCAAGGCCAATGCCGGCATTCCGCGTGTCGTGGACGGGTGTACGCATTTTGATGTCGGCCCCGAGGCTTTTGCGACAGACATCGCCGCCTGTGTGGCGGCGGGCGCGGCAATCGTGGGCGGGTGCTGCGGCACGACACCGGCGCATATCCAGGCGGTGCACAATCTGATGAAGGACCAGAAGCCCGGTGCCGTTACGCGTGAACGCCGCACGGCCATCTGCTCGTATTCGAAGTGCGTGACGCTGCCCCTGGACGATTCGCTGCTCATCGGCGAGCGCATCAATCCCACCGGCAAGAAGAAACTGCGTGAGGCCTACAAGTCGGGCGATACGGGATACATCCTTCGCGAGGCCATAGCCCAGGTGGATGCCGGAGCGCACATCCTCGACGTGAATGCGGGCGTGCCGGGCATCGACGAGCCGAAGGTGCTGCAGAATACCGTGGAGGCCATCCAGAGCGTCACGGACATTCCGCTGCAGATCGACACCTCCGACCCCAAGGCCCTGGAGGCCGCGTTGCGCCACTACAACGGCAAGGCGCTCGTCAATTCCGTCAATGGCAAGGAAGAGGTGATGGAAGCCGTCTTCCCGATTGTCGCGAAGTATGGCGGTGTATTGGTGGCGTTGACGTTGGACGAAGATGGCATCCCGGCTACGGCCGAGGGGCGCGTGGCCATTGCGAAGAAGATCATCGCCCGAGGCGCGCAATATGGGCTCAAACCCGACGACTTCGTCATCGATGTGCTGTGTCTGGCGGTCAGTGCGGACGCCACGAGCGTCCCCGTGATTCTGGAGTCGCTGCGCCGCGTGCACGACGAGTTGGGCCTGCGCACGGTTCTGGGCGTCTCGAACGTCTCGTTCGGCCTGCCGGCGCGTCCGCTGCTGAATGCGACGTTCTACGCGCTGGCCCTGCAGGCGGGCCTCACCACGGCCATCGTCAATCCGCTGTCGGTGGAGATGATGACGGCCTACAAATCCTGGCGGGCGTTGACGGGACGTGACGCAAACTGCACGGACTGGATTGCGGCGGTGAACGAGGGCAAGGTGGGCGGTTCCGCCGCACCGACCCAGCCCTCTGCCGCGGCCCAAACGCCACAGGCGGGGACTGCGTCTTCGCAGTCGCCGCTGCTGGCGGCGATTGTGCATGGCCTCAAGCAGGATGCGGCGACAATCGCGGGAGGTCTGCTCGCCACGGGCAAGGCACCCGTCGAGGTGATCGACGGCGAGATCGTGCCGGCGCTTGAGATCGTGGGCAAGGGCTTCGAGTCTGGCAAGGTGTTCCTGCCGCAGCTGCTGATGGCGGCAGAGGCCGCGAGCTCGGCTTTCGAGGTGATTCGCGATGTGCTGGCAAAGAGTGGTGCGCAGACCGAATTGCGCGGCCCCATCATTGTCGCCACGGTGAAGGGGGATATCCATGACATCGGCAAGAACATCGTGCGGGCCCTGCTGGAGAACTATGGCTTCAAGGTGATAGACTTGGGCCGCGATGTGGCGCCCGAGCTGATTGTGGAGACGGCGCAAAGGGAAAATTGCAAGCTTGTGGGCCTTTCGGCGCTGATGACGACTACGGTGCCTTTCATGGAGGAGACGATCAAGCAGCTCAATGCCGCCGATCCCTCCATCAAGACGGTGGTGGGCGGGGCCGTGCTGACGGCTGAATACGCGGCACAGATCAAGGCCACGTGGTACGCCAAGGACGCCATGGCGACGGTGCGTGTGGCGGAGGAGTTCTTCAAGTGATTTGGTGCGCGGCGCTGCTGGGGCTTTATGTCCTCGTCAACGTCCTGGTGTACGCCGTCTCGACGCTGCGCTACCGCCGCTGGTGTGCGCGACAGCCTTGGACGGCGACAGGCCTGTTGCCTGCCGCCGAACCGTTTGCGATGGGTGAGGGCAAGGATGCCGTGCTGCTTGTCCACGGCTTCAATGACGTGCCGTATGTGTGGACGCGCATGGCGCCCCTGATTGCGGCCAAGGGGTATCATGTGGCGGCGTTGCGTCTGCCGGGCTTCGGCACGCGCCATCCAGAGGAGGCCAACTGCCTGGCCGATTGGCGTGAGCCGATTGCCACGCGTCTGAGGGAGCTTGCGCAGACGCATCAACGCGTTTTCCTGTGTGCGCATTCCATGGGCTGTGCCTTGGCGATCGACGCGGCCGTGCGTGTGCCGGCCGTGGCGGGACTGATCCTTCTGGCGCCGTTGTTTCGTCCGGCCAAGGTCTTCTCGCCGATCATTCCCTTCGAATGGCGGCTCGCGCTGCATCATGTGCTGTTGCCGTTGCATCGCGTGGCGCGTTCCATGTTCCGCGAACATCCCCGCGCACAGGATGACCCCGACTTCACCTACGGAAGGGATGGCTTCATGCGGTTCCGGCATCTGCAGATGCTCTTTGGCCTTTTGGCGCAGAATCGGCGTAGGGACAAAGGCGTATTCCGTGTGCCAGCGCTGGTCATGTTGGCAGGCGAAGATCAGGTGGTGGATCCGGAGGCTACGCGCCAGTGGTTCGCCGACTATCCTGCACCGCACACATTGGCAGTGGTGCCGGGGGCGAAACACGCGATCCCGCAGTCTGTGGGCTGGCAGAACGTCGTCACGCGCATTTGCGCATTCATGGCGGACACGCCGCGTTGCGGGAGGGGCGGCGCGTGAAGTCCGGATTGGTCATTTCCGCAGTCGGCGTGGTACTGGCGGCCAACGCCATCTCCTTTCACCGTAGCTTCAGGAACGGTTATCCGAGCGAATGGAATGTGTCCAAGGAAGAGGCCGAATGGGCTCGCCCCCTGAGCCAGCGTAGTGTCCGCTTGGGAGGGCCTTCGCCTGTGGATAAGTGGGAGCTGCAGGGGGTGGTGACGCGGGTGCTGGATGGCGGCACATTCTGGTTGTCGGTTCCTGGCGGCGGGCGGCACAAGGTGCGTTTGGCGGGATTGCTGGTGCCCAAGGGGACGCAGAAGGGTGCTGCCGAAAGCGCGAAATGCCTTGCTGAGGTGGTGTCGGGCGGACCGGTGCGCGTCGTCTACACCGCCCGTGATCCGTATGGCAGCCTGCTGGGAACCGTGTGGCGAAATGACGTGGAGGTCAATCTGCTTCTGTTGCGCGAAGGCCGGGCCCGGCTCAGTCCGCAATACAAGAATGCCCGCTATGCCGCCGCCCAGCACGCCGCTCAGATTCGTCAAATCGGCATTTGGGAGGGGTGGGGGGAGGCGCCTCTTGCACGCCGTACGCCAGTTGTGGTACAATAATGTCGTTTTTCGGGGGGAGTCTGTGCTCAATCCCCCGTAACCTGCGATCTGTGGAATTGATCTTTGAATTCGGTTGACGGCACAGGCGTCAACCACCGTCCTCTTAG
>JAKSOW010000047.1 GCA_024405395.1 Kiritimatiellia bacterium
GTGAGGCCGCCTACTTCCGATTCCTTGAAGAACACGGCACCAATTCGATGGTCGTTCATGACATGTGAGGAGGTTGGAAATGACATTGGATGAGAAGATCGCTGGTCTGAGGGCTGTGATTGCCCGCCTGGAGGTGGATGTCGGCAGCGGGCGCTCCGCCCGCAGCATGGCGAAGCGGCAGGCGAGAACCATGCTTGAGGATCTCGAGCGCGAGGGCCGGGTGGTCCGTACGCGGGATACTGTGGTAGCCTATCTCTGGCAGTTGAAGCACGGACAATTCTGAGGTAGTGGGTTGAGAAGCGCGAGCCGTTAAACGAAAATTGGGGTTGCCAAATGACCTCCGCAAATCCTATAATATTAACACCTGTCGATAAAATCGTGGGTTAGAAAATATTTTAGGTAAATTTAACAGTCAACAGGAGAAAACGACAATGAGTTTTTGCGAAGGTAAAGTGGCGGTTGTGACGGGTGCGGGCGGTACGCTCTGCAGCTGCATTGCGATTGATCTGGCGAAGAAGGGCGCGAAGGTCGTGCTCATCGGGCGTACGGCCGCCAAGCTGGAAAAGACCAAGGCCGCCATCGACGCCTTTGGCGGCATTTGCCGCATCGAAGCGGGTGACGTCACCGACGAAGCCGCCATGCAGGCCATTGCCGACAAGGTCGCCGCCGACTGGGGCCCCTGCAAGTTCCTCGTCAACGGCGCGGGCGGCAACAACACAAAGGCCATGCCCACGCGTCTGCGCTACAGCGAGGCGGATCAGACGCCCACGACCGATTTCGACAAGGACCGCGGATTCTGGGACATTGACCTGAACGCCTTCAAGTCGGTGCTGGAGATCAACACCCTGGGCACGGTGATTCCCTCCAAGATCTACGGCATGCAGATGGCCAAGTCGGGCGGCGGCGCCATCCTCAACTTCGGTTCGATGAACACGTACCGTCCGCTCACCCGCGTGGCGCCCTATGCGATGAGCAAGGCCGCCATCGCCAACTGGACCATGTTCTTCGCTCAATACATGGCTCCCGCCAAGGTGCGTGTGAACGCGGTGGCGCCCGGCTTCTTCGTGAACGAGCGCTCCAAACAGTATCTGATGACGCCGGACGGCGGTCTTTCCGCGCGTGGCGAACAGGTGATGGCGCATTCGTGCATCAAGCGCTTCGGCGAGGCGCCGGAGCTGCTGGGCTGCGTGGAATGGCTGCTGGACGACGAGAAGGCCGGTTTTGTGACGGGCATCACGGTGCCCGTGGACGGCGGATTCCTGGCAAGCGCCGGAGTGTAAGATGACGCTCGTCGAGTTTGTCCCGCCTACGCCGCATCCCCTCTGGACGCTCTGTCGCCAGATGGGGATCAATGACGTGATCGTCAAGGTCAATCCGTCCCTGACAGGACTGGACGACCCCTGGAAGCTGGCCACCCTCAAGAAGATCGTCGATGGCCTCGCCGCGGCGGGACTGCGCGTGGTGGGTCTGGAGGGCGATCCCTTCGACATGGCGCCGATCAAAGAGTACGGATCCGCCGAACGCGGCGAGATGGAGGCGCAGGCTGCCGCACGCGAAGCGACATTGGCGCACTACCGCGAGCTTCTGGAGTCGATGGCGGCGTTGGGCATCAAGCTCCTCTGCTACAACTTCATGGTGGGGGCCGGTTGGTCGCGTACGGGCGTGCGGGAAGGTCGAGGCGGCGCGAAGGCCACCTGTTTCCGCAAGGCCGACTATGACCGGGCATTTGCCGCGGCCGGCGGAAGCGCCACCCTCAAGCTCGACAAAGACCACGTGTGGGCCAACTATGCGCACTTCATCACTTCCGTGCTGCCGACTGCCGAGCGGTTGGGAGTGCGCATGGGCCTTCATCCCGATGATCCCTGCCTGCCCGACCTGGGGGGCTTCGCGCGCATCCTCGAGACGGTGGATGACTATGATCGGGCCTATTCCATCTATCCTTCGCCGTCCAACGCCGTTACCTACTGTCAGGCCAACTTCAAGCTTATGGGGGCTGACCTCATCGAGACCGCCAAGCACTTCGGCACGCGCATTGCCTTCATTCACGTGCGCGACGTGGAGGGCGACAAGACCGATTTCACGGAGCTCTTCCACGATCAGGGCACAACTGACCAGTTTGCGCTGATGCGCACCTACAAGGAGCTGGGCCTCGACGTGCCGGTGCGCGGCGACCATGTGCCCGAGATGGAGGGCGACCGCCGCATCACCGAGGACTGCATCCCCGGCTACTTCACGATGGGGCGACTTTTCGCCAACGGCTATCTCAAGGCTTTGCTGAAGGGTACGGGAAATGCCTAGGGTCGTTGCCGCCATCTTCGCGCTCACCTTGGCAGGTGTGGCTTTGGCTGAGCCGCAACGCCGTGTCTTCACCGAGGACACGACGGCGTTCTGCAACCCAGGCCAGGGGTGGAGCACCATGGGATGCAATGCTGAGCAGTACGCGGGGGTCGTGAACATCGGGCAGGTCTATCATCGTCCGACCTGGCGCGACTTTGAGCCGCAGGAAGGGGTCTACAACTGGACCAAGCTCGACAAGCTTCTGGCCTACGCCGCCCAGCGGGGCATTCCGGCGGCGTTCCGTATCATGTGCGTCTGTTCGGGATCTTCCGTTCCCAGTTCGCCAGACTGGGTATGGGCCAAGGGGGCGAAGTTCGAGGAATGGGAAAACCTGGGCTACGACGGCAATGTCCACACCAATCGCGCGCCGATCTTTGACGACCCGATCTTTCTGGCGGCTCATCGTCGGTTCATCCAGGCCTTGGCGGCACACTATGACGGGGATCCGCGTCTGGCGGGAATCGACTTGGGCAGCTACGGCAATTGGGGCGAATGGCACTGTGGCAGTCTGCCGCCGGTGACGCCGCGTTTCCTGCCGCGTGATGCGCAGGGGCGTATCCGCAAGGATGCCCTGAAGCGCAAAGGCGTAAAGCCGCACGTCTATCCGATTGCGGTTCGGCGCCAGTATGTGGACATGTATCTCGACAATTTCAGGAAAACGCCCCTCATCTTCATGACCGATGACCATGAGTGCCTCAAGTATGCCCTTGGCGAAGGAGCGACGCCACGCGTGGGGCTGCGGCGGGACGGCGTGGGATCGCCTTGGCATTTCGGGCGATGGATCGGAACGAAACCCTATGACGCCATTCCGCGAATGGCGGACGTGTGGCGTAGCCAGCCCATCTGGCTGGAGTTCTACGGTGATCTCGCCACTACTGTGCGTGACCGCTTCAAGACGCTGCCGTTCTCTGTGGAGTGGTTGCTCACAAATCACGTTTCCGTGGTAAACACCTGCCCCGCCAATCCACACCGCATCAAGGACGACGTCGCCAACTTCGCCCTGCTGAAGAAGATCGACCTCTACGCGGGGGCGCGTCTGGTACCGCAGTCGGTGGAGGTGACGCGCAGCAACGGTGTCTATGAGGTTGTACTCAGAGGCGAGAACAGGGGCGTGGCGCCCATCCATCTGCCGTTTGCGGTACAGTTCGCGTTGGTCGACGCCAAGGACAAGGACATTGTCCGTGCGGCAGGTCAGACGGATCCCTCGACCTGGCTGCCTGGACCTTTCGTGCTGCGGGAGACAGTGACGTTTCCTTCTTCTGTGGAGGGGCGGCTGGTGCTGCGCCTGGTACATCGCCACGGGGTCTTCCGCAATTTCCGCTTCGCCGCGCAGGAAACATTGCCAGATGGCGCCCTGCCGCTTGAATAGACCATTACAACATCAAAATCAAGGAGAGAACAACATGCCGTCATTAGCCGATATGCGCACCAAGGCCAAGGAAGCCGGCCTGATGAAACTGGACAAGCTGATCGCCAACCGTCAGCGCATCCCGGATTGCGAAATCCCGATTCCGATCGAAGAGCTCTGTCAGCGCTACGAGAAGCTCTACACGGGCTGCATCAACGACGTGATGCGCGAGTTCTGTCTGCTCAACCAGAATCTGCCCAGCGACATCATGCCGTTGCGCGACGAGATGGTGGTGTGCGGCGAGGCGTTCTGCGTGAAGTCGGCCCCGAACTGCATGATCGAGGGCGAAATGACGTTCCGTGCGCAGATGCTCGACGACTTCAAGCCTAACGGCGTCGTGGTGTGGGACACCAGCGAAGACACCGAGGCGAGCCTCTGGGGCGGCGTGATGACGGCCACGGCGATGACGAAGGGCATCCGCGGTGCGGTCATTGCCGGCGGCATTCGCGACACGAAGCAGATTCTTGAGCAGAAGTTCCCCGTGTTCTACAAGTACCGCACGTCAAACGGTTCGCTGGGCCGTTGCATGATCACGCACTACCAGGTGCCGGTGCGCATCGGCAAGGTGACGGTGCGTCCGGGCGACATCATCTTCGGCGACATCGACGGCGTGCTGTGCATTCCGCGCGAGATCGCCTATGACGTGCTGTTGCGCGCCGAGGGCATCGAGCGAAATGAGGTGGACATCTTCTCGTGGGTGCGCCAGGGCGACACCATCAGCGAAATCATCGACAAGGGCGGTTATTTCTGATCGTGTTGCCATGAAAATGCCCCACATCTCCTCCGTTTGCGTGTTCCTGTGTGCGGCCTCCACGGCGATGGCGGCGACCTGGGATCTGTCGGCCGTTAAGATCACGTTGCCGGCTCGTCCCAATCGCGTACAGCGCCTGGCGGCCCAGGAACTGGTCGATCACCTCACGCGCATCACGGGGGCAGCTCCGTCAGGCGCGGCGTGCGAATGCATCTTCGCGCCGCCGCCAGGAGCCGCGCCTGTCCAGAATTTCGAGGCATTCTGCCGGATTGAGGGCACGAAAGCCTGGTTCTGGGGTGATGACGACAGTCAGCCCAAGGTGGGCGGCGGAACGCTCTTCGCCGTCTATGCCTTCCTGAACAAGCGGCTGGGGGTGGATTGGGTCTATCCCGGTGATGACGGCGTGGTGTTTCGGCGGCGCAAGACGGTGGAGATGCCCGAATCCTGGAATGATCGCTATTGTCCGCCGCTGACGCAGACGGGCATCCGCAACTATTTCGGCACGCCGAAGGTGATCGAGAAGGAGGACCAGGTGCCGCCCGCGATGCAGTTGTCGGAGGCGGATGCGAAGAAGCGTCTCGCGGACGTCGCGCGCTGGTATCAGCGTCGGCGTCTGCAGTCGCGGGAACGCATCCCCTACGGCCATGCGTTTCTCAACTGGCAGGATCGTTTCCTCAAGACGCATCCGGAATACCTCTGCCAGCCGCGCGCCGACAATCCTGCCCGCGGCATGACGCATGCGCGCTGGGGCTTCAAGTACGGCAAGCTCTGCGTCTCCTGCGAGGGCGTGGTGGACCAGATCGTCGCCGATTGGGTGGCGAAGGGCAAGCCGAAGTACATCAACATCTGCGAAAACGACGGCCGTTCCTATTGCCGTTGTGCGGCCTGCTGCGCGCTGGATGCGCCGAAGTCCGCCGATGAGCCCTTCGACGCGCACAAGACCGACCGGTACGTCAACTTCTGGAATCGGGTCGCCAAGAAGGCGGTGGCGCTGCGTCCGGACGTCATTTTGAGCGCCTACATCTATTCGGACTACCGTCTGCCGCCGCGCCGCGAGAAGGTGGCCTATCCCGACAACATGTACTTCGGCATCGTGCCGTCGCTCATTGACGACTACGCCGCCGACTACGCCGCCTGGAAGGCCGTGGGGATGAAGCACTTCTTCCTGCGTCCGAATTTCCACGCCTATTGGGGCGTGCTGCCGCGCGGCTGCGAGAAGGCGATCTACGACAATTTCCAGACCTCGCGCGAATTCGGCATCGTGGGCGTGGACTATGACGGCTATCCGGGCCGCTACCCAACACAGCCCGACTACTACATCACCGCGCGCATGGTGGTGGAGCCGGACGGCAAGTTCGAGGACTTCATGCGTGACTTCTGCGCGGCCTGGGGCGAAGGGGCTGATGTCGCCAGCGCCTATTTTGCGCGCTTGCGGGAGCGTGGCGAGCGGAAGATCGCCGAAATGCGCGCCCAGCGCGGCCAGGGACCCAGCGACGGCACCTATGACTACCGCACGAGCATTCACACGGTCGCGGAGCTGGAGGCCGATCTCGCTTTCCTGGAACAGGCGCAGAAGGGGCTTTCCTTCGCCGAACCGGAATGTGCCCGGCGTTTCCGTGAGCTTGTGGTGCGGGCGCGCCACTATGTGCTCACGGCCAAGTTCTATGAGGCGGCGCGCGCGAAGGACATCCCCGCACGCGAAGACGCGGCTTGGCGTCTCTTGGCCTTTCGTCGGGAACACCTGGCCGAATTGCCCGACTTCTACGCCAACCTCTTCGCCGGCACCTTCGCCTGCGGCGAGGCCTGGGCCTGGCGCGGCTGCCTGGCCTATCGGGCGGCGATGGGTGATGTGGAGGTCCCTGCGGAAGGACCGCGACAGGGGTGGACCTGCACATTCGACGCCGGACGCCTGGGCTGGTGGGTGCCGCGCGCTGCGTTCGGCGGCTGCGCCACCAACGGCGTGGGCGCGGCGGGGTCGACGGGTGCGATCTGGCTGAAGGCGGGCGGCCGCGACACGTTGGGCGTCAGCGCCAAGGTGGATCTCATTCCCGGCTCGCGCTATCGGTATGCCGCCGATTTCCGTGTGGAGGGCGCCGCGAAGGGTGCGGGCCTGCGCGTTCTTTTTCCGAAAGGCTCGTCGGGCGCCATGACGCCCGCCGTGCACAAGGTCTTTGGGGATCTGGGTGCCGAATGGACCACGTGCAGCATGGAATTCACCGTCCCGGCAGATATCGATTCGGCCATGTTCTACGTCAACGCCGGCAAGAGCAAGAGCTCGGACGAATCCCGTCTCTGGTGCGACAACGTCAGTCTTCGTCGATTGGATTGATTGCCTACAAACAGTTTTGACATCATAAAGCCATGAAAAACACGATTGGGAATCTTTGTGCGGCAGCGCTTGTTACAGCGGCCATTTCTTTTGGTCTGACGGTCCAGGCGAAGACTTGTTGGCCGGATCCGGACAAACCTGGTGCGACGAGCCTTGTGGCTGCCTGGAACGGACGCGAAATACGCGTCGATGCGTTGGCCGACAATCTCTTTCGTGTGCGCGTGAAGCGCGGTGATGTCTGGACCGAGAGCGGCATGAACCGCTATGGCGTGTTGACGCGCGCCTGGCCGGACGCCAAGCCTGAATGGAAGACGGAGAAGGGGTTCAAGACGCCGTCCGCCGAGATAGCCATCGACGCGGCGGCTAAGACGGTGAGTTTCGCGAGTGCCGTTTCGGCGGCGAAATTCACGGCCGTGCCCAAGCTTACGGAAAAAGGCTATGAGCTTTCGATTCCGCTCACCGAGACCGAGCGCATCTACGGCATCGGTGATGTGTGCCGCACCAACGTGATGCGCCGCGGTCTGAAATACGAAGTGTGGGTCAAGAACATTAACAGCTACATCCCGATTCCGATGGCGATTTCTCGCGAGGGGTGGGGCATTCTGATGAATACCACTTGGCGCAATTACTTTGACGTGGGCTGCAGCCGCCCGGACGCGATGGTGCTCACGGCGCCTGAGAGCGAACTTGACTTCTATCTCTTCTGTGGCAAGGACCATGCGGCGCTGCTTGACATCTACACCCGGCTGACGGGTCGCCCGGCGTTGTTGCCGGCCTGGGGATACGGTTTCACGTATGTCTGCAACGAGAACATCGACATGTTCAATCTCGTGAACGACGCCCTGCGTTTCCGCGATCTGGAGCTGCCGTGTGATGTGCTGGGCCTGGAGCCGGGCTGGATGAATCCGCATGCGAAGTATGATTTCTCTGTGCTCAAGAAATGGGATCGCGAGAAGTTCGAGTTCGGCTGGGCGCCGGCGGGACGACACACGTTCATTGGCGCGCTCAATCGCCTGGATTTCAAGCTGTCCCTGTGGCTCTGCTGCAACTATGACCTGTTCCAGTATGAGGAAGAAGTCGTCGCGGGACGTCCCTTCGATTTCGGCTCCAAGGTGGACGTGCGTCAGGACCCCAATGACCTTTTCCACGATCCGCGTGTGGAGAAGGGCGATGGCCGCACCACGCTGGGCACGATGGACGCCGAGGCCATCAAGCGGCGCGAGGCCTACATCGACAAGATCAAAAAAGGCCTGGAGGGTCCGGAGCCGTGGTTCGCGCATCTGCGCAAGTTTGTGCAGCAGGGGGCGCAGTGCTTCAAGCTAGACGGCGCCAATCAGGTCACGGAGCATCCCAACCGCGCCTGGCTCAATGGCATGACGGACGAAGAAGCCCACAACCTCTACCCGCTCGTCTACGGCAAGCAGATGGTGCAGGGATTCGAGGCGTTCACCAAGAAGCGCGCCATGGTCTACTCGGATGGCGGCTATGCGGGTGTGCAGCAGTTTGTGGCCACGTGGGCCGGTGATACGGGCGGCGGGTTCAAGCCGCTGTGTTCGCTGCTGAACCTGGGCCTTTCCGGCCACGCCAACCAGAGCTGCGACATGGGGATCTTCGATGTGGAGTCGTTGCATTTCGGCTTCCTGCAGACGTGGAGTCAGGAAAACAGCTGGGCTTACTGGTATCAGCCGTGGCTTCAGGCCAAGGCGGGGCTCGCCACATTCCGCAAATACGCGCAGCTGCGGTATCGCCTCATTCCGTACATCTACACAACGGCGGCGGCGGCCTCGCGCACGGGTTTCCCGGTGATGCGTGCGTTGGCGCTCGCGTACCCGGATGAGCCGGCCTACGACCAGGTCGCGAACACCTA
Organism: Kiritimatiellia bacterium; assembly: GCA_024405395.1. Classification (GTDB taxonomy): domain Bacteria; phylum Verrucomicrobiota; class Kiritimatiellia; order RFP12; family UBA1067; genus RGIG6720. The sequence goes on from JAKSOW010000047.1 coordinate 8,693, forward strand.
TCTGCTGGGTCCGAATCTGCTGTGCTCGGCCTTCACGCGCACGCTTACGGTGCCGCCTGGCCAATGGCATGAATGGCGTACCGGCGAGACGATCACTGGTCCGTCCACGCGTCCGGTGCCGCGCGAGAAGGACTGGGGTGGCTCGCTCTTCGTGAAGGCGGGTGCGATTGTACCGATGTGGCCGGTCCGTCAGAGCATTTCCGCGGGCTGGAGCAACGAGGTCGAGTTCCATGTGTGGCCCACGGCGGACGGTACGGGTGAGCTGTATGAGGATGACGGCCTGACGCTCGCCTATCGTGAAGGACGCTATGCCCAGATTCCGTTGTCTGTCAAGAAGACCGACAAAGGCGCCGTCTTCACGATTGGACGCCGCCATGGCTCGAAGAAGGGTGTTTTCGTGACGCCCGGCAAGCCCGACTATCAAGCCGTGTTTCACCTGGAGAAGGCGCCGACCGCAGCCACACTGGACGGCCAGAGCGTGACGGGCACTTGGGATGCAGCGGCGAAGACCTACACAGTGACGCTGGGCGCCGTCCCTGTGGCGGGCTGCCGACTGGAACTGACGTTCTGACGCGGTTGATGACGCCCATCCCTCAAAGGGCTTTGATGGGTATTTTACCTCTTGCGAAGCGAATTTTCTTGTGATATAATAATTTCTCACTTATAAAAAGGACAACCCGATGCATCGTTTTCTGCGATGCGGACGGAAACAAACTTATGGCAAAAGAAGACGATCAGGCGATCAAGGTTACGGGAACGGTCACGAAGGTGCTTCCTGCGACCATGTACAAGGTTCAGCTCGAGAATGGGCATGAAGTGTTGGCTTTCCCCTCTGGAAAGATGCGCAAGTTCTTCATCAAGATCGCCATCGGCGACAAGGTGGATGTTGAGATTTCGCCCTACGACTTGGCCAAGGGGCGCATTACCTACCGTCATAAAATCTAAGGCCCGCCTTGGCTCGGCATTTGCTCAGTCTGCATCAGGTCTCCCTCGCTTTCGGGGGAGACTTCATTTTGCAGGATGTGTCCCTCAACATCGACTCCGGCATGCGGGCCTGTGTGACGGGGCGCAATGGCGAGGGCAAGTCCACGCTGCTCAAGGTCATTGCCGGCATCCATCAGCCTGATGCTGGTGAGATCATCCGCGCGCCGGGGCTGAATGTGGCCTATCTGGAGCAGGATGTTCCCGCCGACAGGCCCGGAACGGTGCGGGAGGTCGTTTCCGGCGGCCGCGAGGCAAAGGACGCCGAGAAGTTCATCTCGCAGATGGATTTGGATCCCGAGTCTGTCTTCAACACGCTTTCGGGCGGCATGCGTCGTCGTGTCCTGTTGGCGCATGCGCTTGCGGCCCAGCCCGATCTGGTGCTGCTGGACGAACCGACCAACCATCTGGACATCGCCTCCATCGAGTGGCTGGAGTCGTTCATACGGCGCCAGACGGAGACGGCTTTTCTCTTCGTGACGCATGACCGCGCATTTCTGCGGGATGTCGCCACCTACGTCTATGATCTTGACCGCGGTCGCCTGGCGGGCTGGAACTGCGACTACACGACCTTTCTCGCCCGCAAGGCCGACCTCATTGCGGACGAAGCGGCCCTCTGGGAGAAGAAGGCCAAGAAGCTGGCGCAGGAAGAGGCGTGGATTCGTCAGGGCGTCAAGGCCCGCCGTACCCGCAACCAGGGACGCGTTGAGGCGTTGCGGCAACTGCGGCTCGAGTTCGCTAATCGTCGCCAGGCGGTTGGCACCAGCACGATTCGCATCGACACGGCCGCCTCGTCGGGCGATCGCGTCATAAAGATCGAAGACCTCGCGTTCGGCTATGCCTCCGAGACTGGCGGCGAATCGATCATCAAGGGTTTCACCGCCGACATCCTCAAAGGTGAGCGTATCGGCATTGTGGGCGACAACGGCACCGGGAAGACGACCCTGCTCAAGCTCCTTACTGGGCGTCTGCAGCCCACGGGCGGCGTCATTACCCAGGGCACGCGCGTGGAGATGGCGTTCTTCGACCAGGTGCGCGAACGGCTCGATCCCGAGGCGCCCGTGCTGGAGGCCGTGAACAAGGACCGTGATACCGTCACCATTGGCGGCGTCACCAAGCACGTCTACTCCTATCTGGCCGACTTCCTTTTCACGCCCGAGCGGGCTCGCACGCCGGTGAAGGCCCTGTCGGGCGGCGAGAAGGCCCGTCTGCTGCTGGCGCGGCTCTTCCTCAAGCCCTCGAACCTGCTTGTGATGGACGAGCCCACGAACGATCTCGACGTGGAGACGCTCGAACTGCTGGAGGAGCAGCTGCTCGCCTTCAAGGGCACGTTGCTGGTGGTTTCCCATGATCGTGAGTTCCTGGATCATGCCGTGACCTCGTGCTTCGTGTTGCCGGGCGATGGTTCGGTGCGCATTTCCGCGGGTGGGTATGCCGAAGCCGCGCAGTTGCTCAAGCGTATTCGCAATGCGGCTACGGAAGAGGCCAAGGCGAAGATGGCACCTGTGCAGGTAGCCGCCACCAACACCGCGCCGACAGCGGCCAAGAAGCTTTCCTACAAGGAAACGCGCGAGTTGGAGGCATTGCCCGACCGCATGGCCGCACTTGAGGCCGAAATCGGGGAAATCGAGGCGGCTCTGGCCGATCCCACAATCTATTCGAAGGACAATGCCCGGGCCTGTGCGCTTACGGCCCGTCTGCCGCTGGCCCGCGCCGAGTTGGACGAGGCGGAGACGCGGTGGCTGGAATTGTCTGAACGGGCGTAGACAAGGGTCTGCAGAAACGCGGCTAAGGAGGTCAAGATGATGAAGTGCTGGGTGATGGCGTGTTGTGTGGCGTTGGCTGGGATGTGTTCGGCGGCGCCCGCGGTCAAAGAAGAAATTCTCTGTCAGGGAGAATATCCCTGGCATCTTCAGGGCGTGGCCACGGACGGCACGAACATCTTCTGGACGTTCACCACGGTGCTGGTCAAGACCGACCGATCCGGGCAGGTGTTGGCGAAGGACGAGATTCCGCGTTCGGGCGGCCACATGGGCGATCTCTGCTGCAATGGGGGCAAGGTCTATGTGGGCATGAATCTGGGTTTCCTGCGCGGCAGCCGCGTGGGGGATGAGGTGTGGGAATATGACGCGGCCTCGCTGAAGCTGCTGAAGAAGTATCCGACCCCTGAGGCTGTGTTCTGCAACAATGGCCTTGAATGGTATGACGGCTGCTTCTGGGTGATCACCAGCGCGCCGCAGTACAGCCAATACAATATGGTCTTCAAGTATACGCCCGACTTCAAGTTTCAGGGGTGCCGGTTCATCAAGAGCGGCTGGACCAACCTGGGCGTGCAGACGATCTGCCTGTGGGGCGACAAGATGCTCTTTGGCTGCTATGGTTCGGACAAGGATCCGATCGACCCGCATTCCAGCAGCACGTTGGCCGTTGAGGCGAAGCTTCTGCCCTTGGGCAAAGGCCATCCCGAATTCGCGCCGCTCGTGCCTTGCCTCAAGCGCGTGAAGGCGAGTACGGCCGAGGGCATGCTCGTGCTGGACGGCAAACTCTGGGAAGCGCACGGTATCCGCCATTCGCCGCCCGAGGACAAGCTGCATCAGCGCTGGTCGGCACGTCTTCGGCCTGCAACCGCCCTTGAATCCGCGCTGCAGTAAGTCGGCGGCCCGACGGACGGATTGGCAAATCCGCACATTGCGCGCATCGGCTGGTTTTGCTATACTATCGACATCACCCACTGATCAGGGTATGGTGGGACGGCACAAACAGGAAAGGACCATTACTCCATGGACATGAACAGAAGAAACTTTTTGGGCGCAGGTGCGCTTCTGGCGGCTTCGGGTTTGATGCCGGGCAAGGCGGGCGCGGCGCCGGCGGCCAATGGCATTTCGGATCGTCAGCACACGTTGCGCGGCAAGACGTATGTGGCGGCGTGTCCGCCCGTGAAGGCTTCGATTCCGCGTACGCCGGGTCCGCAGCGCGTGATGGTCATTGGTGCGCATCCGGATGATGCGGACATCACTTGCGGCTGCACGGCGGCCAAACTGGTGGCGAAGGGCGCGCGCGTCAAGTTCGTCGCGGTGTGCAATGGCGACATCGGCCACCACATCTACCCCAAGTCCAAGACGGCGGCTGTGCGCCGCCAGGAGACGCTTAACGCCGCCAAGGTGTGGGGCCTCGACAGCTATGACATCTATGGCTACGGCGATGCGCGCGTGCCGAACGATTTCGCTGCCCGCGAACTCGTGGCGCGCAAGATTCAGGAGTTCGAGCCCGACATCGTCATCACGCACCGCGACTGCGACTACCACGTTGACCACCGCACGGTGGGCACGCTGGTGAAGGACTGCGGCTACATGCTCGGCTGCCCGCACTGGATCGAGGGCTCGAAGGCGCTTCGCCGCCGTCCGCTCATCCTCCTGATGCGCGATGACTTCACCGTGCCGCGCACGATTCGCCCCGACATCCTCATCGACTGCGATCCCTACATCGAGAAGTGGTGCGATGCGCTGGACTGCCAGGTCTCTCAGTTCTACGAGTGGCTGGCCTGGGACAAGGGCTGCGAGGACGAAGTGGCCGCCATCGGCGACCGTTCGAAGAACATCGCCGGCCGCAACGCCTATCTGAAGAAGTACTGGGCCGCCAAGAAGCTCCGCGACGCGACGCGCTTCGCCGATGCGTGGAAGGAGCAGTATCCAGGCAAGGCCCTGCCGAAGATGCTCGAGGGCTATGAGATCAGCGAATACGGCCGTCCTCCGATCGAAGAGGACTTCCAGCTGCTGATGGGCGAATGAGTTTCACGTACATTTAAACAATAAAGGAAAATTATCATGAAGAAGCTGATGCTGTTGGGTGCTGTGGCCGTTGCCGCCGCCGTCTCCGCCGAAGTGGCGATCAAGTTCGAACTCCCCGCGCCGCACTCGAGCGGCACGCCCAAAGAGGTCAAGAGCGCAAACCTCGAGCCGGATCCCGGCCCGGGCAAGCTGCGTCCCGCCATCATGGTCCCGGATGGCTATGACAAGAAGCTCACGAAGGAAGACACCAAGGTCACCACGAGCGAAGAGGCCGTGACGGGCGATAACGAGTATGTGGTCGACGGCGACAAGACGCCAGACGCCACCTCCATGCTCCAGCTGCCGGGCGGCGTGCAGTGGGTGCAGCTCGACCTCGGCGCCGAGCATGACCTCACCGCGGTCTGCGTGTGGCACGACCAGGGCGATGAGCGCGTGTACAAGGACGTGATCGTGCGCGTCTCCAACGACGAGAAGTTCGTGGACGGCGTCGTGACGCTCTTCAACAACGACCACGACAATTCCGCCAAGCTCGGCGCGGGCAAGGACAAGGAGTACCGCGAGCGCAATGACGGTCGTCCCGTCTCCGCGATGGTCGACGGCAAGCCCACGAAGGCGCGCTATGTGCGCTGCTACTCGGCGGGTTCCTCCTCCGAGCCGGTGAACAACTACATCGAAATCGAAGTGTTCGGCAAGTAAGTGGGAATCGAAAGCATAGCGCTTGAATTCCTCGGACGCGGCGGCAAGAAATTGCGGCCGCGTCTTTGCCAAGCGGCATTTGTCGCCTGTGGCGGAAAGGGCGACATCGCTCCCGTGTGCGAGGCCGTGGAATGCTTCCACAAGGCCTCGCTCATTCACGACGACATCCAGGATGCCGATGAGGAACGCTACGGGCGTCCCACAACATGGAAAGAGCATGGTGTGGCCGTGGCGATCGCCGCCGGCGACTGGCTGGTGGCGCGCGGTTATCAGCTGATCGCCAAGAGCGGCTTCGCCAATGCCGCGCAGATGCTCGCGGCCACCGTCGACAGCCATCTGCGCCTCTGTGAAGGCCAGGCGGACGATTTGCTGCATCCGCTTGAGGCCTCCACCCCCGAAAAGCCCTCGCCGCTTTTCGATCCCGCGAAATACGTTTCCGTCTGCGAGCGCAAGACGGGCGAGGCTTTTGCGCTTGCCGCCCAGCTGGGCGCCCTGGCCGCCGGTGCAGACGACGCCAAATACCGTCGTTTCGGGCTGGTGTATGGCATTTTGTTCCAGATCAACGACGATCTTGCCGATGGGGCCGATTTCGGGCAACTTCGGGAGCTCAAGGAAAAATATGAAAACGAAGCCGATCTTTCTCGTCATGAGTGCGCCCTCGGGGTGTGGTAAGTCCACCCTGATCGACCTCCTCCTTCAGGAATATCCTGATCTCGTCTATTCCATCTCCTGCACGACGCGTGAACCTCGCGGCGAAGAGGAGGATGGCCTTGACTATCATTTCCTCACCGTGGCGCGTTTCCGCGAACTGCTTGCGGAGGATGCCTTCATTGAACACGCCGAAGTACACGGAAACTACTACGGCACGCTCAAAAAACCAATTGAGGAAGTGCTGGCCGAGGGCAATTCGATGATCCTCGACATCGACGTCGCGGGGGCGGCCAAGGTGCGCCATTACGTGATGCATCATCTTCCCGTCACCGATCCGCTGCGTCAGGGCTATGTGGACGTGTTCATCAATCCGCCCTCAATGGAGGAGCTGCGTGCGCGCCTGGAAGGGCGGGGAACTGACGCGCCGGATGTGATCGAGCGCCGTCTGGCGAATGCGGAAGGCGAGATGGCGCGTGCGGGCGAGTACATGTACCAGGTCGTGAATGACGACCTCAACCTCGCCTACAAGCGCCTGTGCGACATCATCGACGTGAAGTCCGGCCGCCTCTGAGCGCCACATCGGAAACCTATCGGGGAAAATCATGAAGAAGCTTCTTTTTGCTGCGTTGGCCCTTGTGGCCGTCAGTGCGCTGGCTGACACGAAATCGGCCGCCGAAAATCAGCTCAAGGGCAAGTTGCCGGGCATTTTCGCCCGTGCCGCCGAACAGTATCGGCTACTGCTCAAGAATCTCGAATCGGTGGCCACCGAGAAGAAGCCGTTCCCCAAGCGCTGGGAAAACGGCGAACTGGTGACGATTCCGCCAGAGGATTGGTGCAGCGGCTTCTTCCCGGGATCCATGTGGTATCTGTACGAATACACGCGGGATGGCTTCTGGCGCACCGAGGCAACCAAGTTCACGGCCATTCAGGACCGCATCCGCCACTATACCGGCAACCACGACATCGGCTTCATGCTGATGACGAGCGTAGGAAACGCGCTGCGTCTGGATCCGCGTCCGGAGTATCCCGGCATGCTGCTCGACGGCGCGGAGGCCCTCACGAAGCGCTACAGCGAGAAGCTGGGGCTCATCCGCAGCTGGGGCAAGATCGACGAGGACAAGAACTTCCTCGTGATCGTGGACAACCTCATGAACCTTGAGCTGATGCAGTGGGCATCGAAGAACGGCGGCGGCGAGAAGTATGCGAAGATCGCGAAATCGCATGCCGACAAGACCAGCCAGCATCATTTCCGCGCGGATGGCTCCGCCTATCATGTGCTGAACTACAACCAGCACACGCCCGGAAAGATCCTTGAGATCCGTGCGGGGCAGGGCGCCTCCGTGGACGGCACCTGGGCGCGCGGCCACAGCTGGGCCATCTACGGCTACACGATGCTCTACCGCGAAACGAAGGACCGTGCCTATCTGATGCGCGCCATCAAGTCGGCCGACTATCTGCTGGATGAGGCGGAGGTCCCCGCCGATGGCGTGCCGTATTGGGATCACAAGGCCTGGGCCATCCCGCACGAAGAGCGTGACACCTCGGCGGCGGCGATCGAAACGAGCGCGCTGCTGGAGCTTTCGCAGTTCGTTCCCACCGAGAAATCGGCGGCCTACCGCGCCTTTGCCGTGAAGACGCTGCTGGCGCTTTCCTCTGACCGCTACTTCGCCAAGCCTGGCGAACAGGGCGGTTTCCTCCTCACGCAGGGCGTGGGCCACAAGCCTGGCAAGATCGCCAGCGGGAAGGGCGGCGAGGTGAACGTGCCGCTCAACTACGGTGACTACTATTTCCTGGAGGCGCTCATCCGCTTCAACAACTTGGCCGGCGGCAAATCGGCGCTCGGCAAGTAAATACCGCAAACAGGAGGTCTCCCCCCATGAAACGGCTTCTGCTTTCTCTCGCCACCTGCGGTGGTTTGGGCCTTTCCGCTGCCGTGATGAATCTGGAGTGGAATGTGCGCAATGACACGCGCCATCCCTATGAGGTGGAGATCTCGCCGGCCAAACTCGCCAAGTTGGCGGGCGTGCCTGAAGGCAGCGGCTTTGTGGTGAAGGCGGACGGGGCGGCGCTGGACACGACCGTTCTGTCGGGCAAAGCACCCGGCACGGTGCGTCTGCGCTTCCGGGTGCCCGAGGGGACGCAGGCCCTGACGTGCGAAGTCGGTGTCGGCACGGCCCAGAAGACCGCATCTGCCGCCGTCGACAATCTCTTCGTGTCAGCGCTTGACGCCGCCAACCTCTCCAAGTGGTCGGTGCCATCCTCGGTGAAGGCTGAGGCTGCGGACAACGGCATTCTCTTCAGCGCCGATCCCAAGACCTTTCGTCAGAAGGCCTACGTCTCCTACACCGTTGACATTCCGGAAGGGTTGGCGGGCGCGCCGGTGCGGCAGGAGATTGACGCCACGGGTCTTGGGCATCTCGCTTGGGGTGGCACCATCCATGTCTGGCAGCTGGATGCATCTGGCCACAGGCTGCCGGAATCACTCTGCGATGGACGCTGGACCTCGCACATGCGGCCGCCCAAGAAGCTAGCGCAGTATCGGGACGAGGGGCATATCCATCCCCAGGCGCGCAAGCTTGTGGCGTCTTTTGAGCTGCGGGCGATCGAATCGGCCTTTGACGACTACGGCAAGCGGATCACCGACCGCGCCGTGCAGCTGCCCAAGCTGCTCGTGTCGCATCTGGCTGTGCGCGCCGCGGCGGACCTGCCGTTCCCCAAGTGGGATGACGCCTGCTTTGCGCCCGGCGTATCGGGGGCGCCCGGCGACATGGCGCTGCGCTTTGGCGGCGAAGACGGGAAAGCGCTGTTTTACCAGACGCACAGCCGCGGCGCCTGGACCGATTCGGCGCAGTTCCGCAAGGAAGAGGATGTCTATTTCCCAACTGCCGCCGGTACGGCCGAAGGTTGGTTCAAGCCTGACTGGGCGGCCCTCAGCGCGCGTCGTGCCGCCGCAAAGCTTCAGTCGCGTCCGGTGGTGCTCTTCGAGGCCTATCAGGGCTACCGCGCGGCACAGTGTCTGCAGGGCAAGGGCGTCATGCTGCAGCTCCGCTATCGGCCGGTGGAGAAGATCGTCTCCGTGGTGATGCGTGACTGGCAGGACCATTTCTACGAAAAGAGCTTCGACAAGACACCTGTCGACATTCCGGATGGCGTTTGGAGTCACGTGGCGCTCACCTGGGAACCAAAGAAAGATGCCGTCGTCTTTCTCAACGGCAAGCCCATTGTGACGCTGCCCATTCCCGAGTATGAGGCCATCCCGATTGCCGATACCTCCATCAAGAATGTGAACGATCTCTGGGCGATGGAGTTCTTCATTGGCTGCTCCTGCGTTTCGGCGCGTCTTTCGGAATCGGGCCCCAGAAAGGACTATCCGCTCTTCGAGGGCCTCATAGATGCGGTACGTGTTTCCTCGGGCGTGCGCTATCCGGGTGCCTTCACGCCCACCAAGAACTATGCGATGGATGCCGCCACACGCGCCTACTTCTCCTTTGACCGCGCCTTTGACGGCATGTCGGCCGGCGGTTTCGGGTTCATTCCGGCCTCTTACCGCCGTGATGTGGACCGTGTTGACCATATGCTCGTGTTGGACGGCAAGAAGGTGCCGTACTATCCAGCCGAAAACCTGCCGGAAAATGATCCCGCCCAGGTGTTGAATATCCTCAACTACCCTGTGATGCCCAAGCCGGCCGAATATCGTGCCGCCACACGCACGCAGGTGAAAAGTGCCACGCTGGAGGCGGGCGGCAGAATTGATGTCGCATGCGGACAGGTGGCCTATCCCGAATACGTCTCCTTCGAGAACCTTTCCCAGACGAAGGTGCTCGAGTATCCGATTCTCGTGAACCAGGGGCGGCTGGATCCCCGCAGCTTCGGCGATCTCGCCGATTCTCTTGGCATCCAGGGGTTGACTGACCGTGAGAAGGCCAATCGGTCGTTCCAGTATGTGCTTTCGGCATCGGACTACTTCATGAATCATCAGCTCTGCCTGTCGGCCGGCACGGATGTGCCGCACAGCGCCTGTTATGAGGCGATGATCATGCTCAACAGCTACTGCGGGTTCGAATGCGGACCGCTCAACAACATGGCGGCCAACATGTTCTCGACGGTCGCCTACTGCCCCGCCTCGCAGACGGGTGGGTATGGCCATTCGTTCCAGCAGGTTTTCTATGACGGCAAGAACCACATCTACGACCTCTCGGCGCAGAAGTTCTTCCCGGCTATGGACAACGAGACGGCGGCCTATCTCAAGGAGTCGGGCGACCAGCCGGCCATCCACAACCGCGTGAAGGGGTCTCCGGACCATTTCATCCGCAAGTCCACACGCGGCACCACGGCGCAGAATCCCTCCTACCAGGAGAAGTGTGCCATGGTGCTCAATCCGGGTGAGACATTCCGTGTGTGGTATGCGAATAATGGCCACATGAACAATCTGCAGACCTGGCCGCGCAAGGGCGTGTACGGAAGCAAAAAGCTGTCGTTGGATCAGTATGACTTCACGGACGTGGCCGCTCTTGACTCGAAGAACATGTGGGTGAAGCGCATGGATCGCATTTTCCCGCAATACTCAACGGGCATGATTACGCGCCAGGGGCCCATTGCGAAAGACAATCCTGCCCTTGAACAGGTCAAGGACGATTCGTTCTGCTACCGCGTGCGTTCGTGCTATCCGATCGTGTGGGGCGAATATGCCGCCCGGGACGCAGCCGGACAGGCCCTGGAGATTGACTGGTCGACCGATTTCGGCAAGACCTTCCGTCCGCTTCCGCGTGGCGCGAATGGCGTCTACACGCTGGAGTACCGCGTCAAGGCGCGCCACGACTACCTGTTGCGCGTGAAGGCGCCGCTTGCGAAGGTCGCGGATCTGTCGCTGCGCACGGAAGGCGAGGTCAATACGCGCACGTATCCAGGCTGGGTGACAGGCGGCGCGAATGCGCTTACGTTCAAGGCCGAGCCGGGGGTGGCCGCCAAAGTCTCGGTGGCCTGGCGTGAGCCCGCAAAGGATATCGTCGTGAAGGGCGGGGCCTACTCGGGCACGATTCCGGGATGCGAACGCCAACTGGTGCTCGTGGATCCTGCACAGACGCTTGAACTGGACGTGGAAGGCGTCTCGGCCGCTGCGGCTGTAAAGACCCATGGTTGTGTCAAGGCCTCTCTGGTGGCTGGTCGCCTGACGCTCGCGTATGACGCGACTCAGTCACAGGCCATGACGCGCGGCGATGACCTGGAGGCCTGGTACGCGAGTGGCGATCCGGCGGCACCGCAACGTAGCGAGTTCCCGGCTGTGGCGGGCGTGGAGATCGCGGATGGCGACGCCGTGAAGCGCCTTACGGTGATTGTCGCGCCGAATGCCCGTTTCCTGCCGGCAGCCGCCGCACAGCTCCAGGGCGCTGCGCTCAAGGGCGCAGACGTCGACAGCGTCCAGGACCGCATCTGGTTCTCCAAAGCCGCTGAAAGAGCCACCTTCGCGTATCCCAAACTGCCCGCCGGCAAGTACCAGGTGTTTGCCCTGGCGCGATTTGCCAGCCATCCTGATAACCGGCAGTGTTCGGTGCGCGTCATCAACCCCAATCCGGCGACGGCCAAGAAAGATCCCAACTATGTGGTGGCGCGCTACATCAACGGGAATGAGGACTATCTGAAGGCGCATTATGGCCACAAGGGCGAACGGGCCCGCTGGAAATGGGATACGATCAACCTAGAGGGCAAGGAATTCGGCCAGACGGGCTATTCGGGCTGGATCATCCGCACACTGGAATTCCCCGAAACCGACCACTTGGACTTCTGCATCCCCTGGGACAGCGCAGAAGGTGTGGAGTTGGCGGCGGTTCTGGTGCTGCCGGAAGCGGATCTGGAAGTCCGCGCCGATCTGCGTAAGATACTCTTTGGCCTCAACTGCGATCCTTTCAAGGTGCGCTGACAAGGATTGGCGGCCATGTTTGATCCGTATGAACAGAAACGCCGAAAGGCCCGTCAGGAACGTCAGCGGCAGTTGGCGCGCGTTGTGACGTCGGGATTGCCGATCGATGGTGACCCCAAGGAGTGCAGGCGTCCGGTTGCACGTGCTGGTGATACTTTTGACGCGGTGCTCGAATCTTTCAGCAAGGATATCTTCAAGGCCGAGAATCGCTTTTTTGACGATGTTCTGGAGCAGTGGGACACTTTGTTCCCGAACTGTCCGGCGCGTCCGGGGCGTTGGGCGGCTCCAAATCGGCTGATCCTCTATGTGGCCACGGCGGGTCAGTCCTTTGCCATGCGCCCCAAACTGCCCGCCATCACGCGCACGCTCAAGACGCTGCCGAGCGCGCCCAAGGAACGCTTCTCCGTCATTGTGCAGATTCACGCCTAATGGCTCAGGTCAAAGCTCCACGCAGGGATGGCAAAGTCGATTCTTGCGCAAAAATCAAATGAAAGGAACAAGATGATCTACGGACTGCTGATTCATCTGGGACGGAACATGTGGGGGAGCGATTCGCTTGCCGACCATGTGCGCTGCGACGAGAACATCTGGAACGAAATCACCGAGCACATGGCCGATGTGAAGGCGAACATGCTTGTCATCGACCTCGGCGAGGCGATCATCTATCCGAGCCATCCCGAACTTGCCGTCAAGGGCAGCTGGTCAGTCGAGAAAATGAGGGCCGAGATCGCGCGGCTGAAGCGTCTCGGCATCGAGGCGATTCCCAAGCTCAACTTCTCGTCCTCGCACGACTGCTGGCTGAAGGAATATCGGCGGATGCACGCGATGCCGGAGTACTACAGGGTCGTCGCGGACCTCATCCGCGATGTCGCGGAGATCTTCGACCATCCGCGTTTCATCCATCTGGGCTGGGACGAGGAGAAGTTCAAGACCCAGCGCCGGCATTATGACTACATCACCGTCCGCCAGGGCGAACTGTGGTGGCACGACATGCTGTTCACGGCAAATGAGTCGAAGAAGAACGGGATGCGCCCGTGGATCTGGAGCGACAAGGAGTGGATGGCGAAGGACGAGTTCATGACGAAGTGTCCGCGTGACATCGTGCAGTCGCAGTGGTACTACGGTCCCAACTTCAACGAAGAACGGAAGGTGCGCGATCAGGCGCTCATGGACAAGCACTTCAAGGAAGACTACGTCGAGAACTTCACGCTCTGCGTCTTCAAGGAGCTGGCGGACGCCGGTTTCGATCAGATCTGCTGCGGTTCGAACATCTACTACCACAGTAACTTCCACGATCTTGTGCGCCACTGCCTGCAGACTGTGCCGCGGGAGCGCCTGCTCGGTTTCCTGCAGGCGCCCTGGGGCGAGGTCAAGGCCAACAACAAGTGGGGCGGCGGCGATGGCAGCCGCGGCAAGTATCTGGATGCCGTCGACCAGCTCGCCGGGGCCCGGGGCATGGTTGAGCGCTACTATAAGCAAAGATAAAGCTTAAAGTACGCCTAAAATGTTGTTGTGACGGGCACGACTGGTGGAGGCTGTCATGATTTTCCTTTCGTCAATTCTCTGTCTGGCGACCATTACGCTTGCGCCGGGGAAGAGTTCGGTCACTTCGTTTCCGGTGACGCCTGACACCTGGTATCACGTGTCGGCCCGCATCGGGAATCAGGACATTGACCACAGTTCTGCGGTGGCGCTGCGCTACTATGATGCCCAAGGCAAGGTCATCAAGACTGAATCCGGCGTCTCATGTTGGCGCAAGGATCTGCCGCTGACGCGTTTCCATCGTGTGGTCAAGACGCCTGTCGGTGCCGTGCGCTGTGACGCAATCGCCGCCAACCACGGCAAGCGGGGATTGTCCGAATTCGATGAAATCCGGCTGGATGCGTCATTGGCGGACTGTCGGGACGAAACCGCCGGAACAATTGTGCTGAACGGCAGTTTCGAGGAGGCCGATCTCGAGCAGGACTTCATCGACGTCTGGGTTGCGCCTAAAGGGGGCGTCTGTCGTTCGCGAGATGCGAGACATGGTTTCCATGCGCTGGCTTTATCGGATGGTGCGGTCTTGGCCTATGGTGCCTCAGGGGCACGATCTCTGGCGGTTGACCGGTGTGGGCGACTTCAGGGTCATCTGGCGGCAAAGGGAGGCGGTTCGGTTGAGCTTTCCCTGCTCATGGATGACGGCACTAGATTTGCGCGGACAATCCAGGGCGGCGGTACCGTCTGGCGCGAGGAGGATTTCGTGCTGGAAGTTCCCCAGTCCGCACATACGGCCAGTCTGGAGCTGAAGGCGAAGGGGTCGGTGCTCATTGACGCCCTCTATCTGGGCGTGTCGCCGTTTGGCGGCAAAAGTCTGGGGGCGGCCGTTCCCCAGGATGAGGAGATCGCCGTTTCTTCGGTCCCGATACCCCGCTCGTCCGTCAAATCCTTCCAGGGGATTCCGACCTGGTTCGTGGGTGATATGCCGATTGTCGACAGCCTGTACACGTGTCGCGTGAAGCCCGGCAGTGCCGCGCATTGGCTGAACTACCACAAGAAGGTCATTGAGGCCGGACAATTCCCCATTTTCGTCATCGGTGATCACGTCAATGCCGATGACATCGGTCCGGAAAGCCTTGAGGACTTCATGGCGCTGATCGATTTCCAGATCAGGTTCATCATGAGCGTGCGCCCGGATGCCCGTTTCCTGGTGTGGTATCAGCAATATCCGACCAAGGCGTTCTCGAAGGCCTATCCCGATGAGTTGGGCCAGGTCGAAGATCCTGATCAGGGATGGGCCCATCGTATTCCCGGCTATTCCTATGGTTCCGAAATCTGGAGCAGACTGTGCGAGCGAAGTGTGCGGAAGTTCTTCAAGGCGTGTTTTGAGCGTCCGTATGGCGACCGAATCGTCGGCTTCATGCCGGGCTTCGGGAATTTCGGCGAGAACAACTATGGGCAATTGGATGGCGTGAACTATCTGTCGCTCCACGATTTCTCGCCGGCGATGTCGAATTTCTTCCGCAAATGGCTCGTGCGGGCCTATGCGGGTGATGTGGCGGCATTCGGAAAGGCCTGGAATCGGCCCGGCTTCAACTTTGCGCATGCGCAGGTGCCGACCACGCTGCAGCGGGTGCCGCCGATGGAAGGGGCGTTCCTGTCCGCAAAACTGCAGCGGCAGACCATCGACTATGCGCGCTGCGAGTCCTTTGCGATTCTGCATCGGGTGGACCGCATGTGCCGGGCGGCAAAGGAGATTACGGGCGGGCGCGTGTTCACGGCGAGCGAAATCGGCTATCTGTCGGCACGCCATGGCCACCGTGAGATGGTGCCCATTCTCGAGAGTCGCTGGCTGGACGCGTTTGGCCCGGCTCCCGGCTACATGAATCGGGGCCCCGGCGACGACATCCCCGCCTTTGCGCCAGTCGCTTCGCTGATGCACCACAACAAGGTCTATCTCTATCAGTCCGACGTGCGCAGCCACAAATTCGGGCATCCGCTGAAGCGTTTCGGCGAGACGGATGGCGCGGAGGAGTCGGCTGCCGTCTATCTGCGCGAAATCGGCAAATACATGGTGCAGGGGTTGGTGCCCTATCACTGGACTTTCGACCAGTGGTACAGCGATCCCAAGATCATGGAGGTGGTGGGGAATTTCGACCGGTACATGAGGTTGTCGGGGAAGTTCCCCCGTCAGCAGACGGCGGAGATCGCCGTGGTGCTGGATCCGCTGTCGCTTTCGGCAGGCATTGAATACAACTATTCGCGGCAGCCCTCGACGGCAGCCGCCCATTTCATGTTCAATACGCGTCTGGAATGGCACAGGCTCGGCGCGCCCTACGATCTTTGGCTGCTCGATGACCTGCTGGCGTCCGCCGAGCTTTCGCGCTATCGCGTCGTCGTGTTCCCGGCGCAGGTGGCATTGACGGTTCAGCAGCGGCGGCTCATCAAGGAACGGCTGTGCCGGGATGGGCGCACGCTCGTGTGGATGTTCGCGCCTGGCGTATTCAAGGCGGATGGGACGCAGATCGACTATTCCCCCGATTCTGCCGCCGTCACCGGCTTCACGCTGCAGGAACGGAAGGGGAATGTGCGGCTGGTCATGAAGCCGGACGTTGCGGCGTTGAAACGGGAACTCGACTTTGTGGGCGATGGCGCGGAATTCGGATGGTCCAGAACTGGACTTTACGGCGGATTCAGCTATCCTTGGGACCACACGAATCCAAAGGTCTGGCCGCCGGAGGTAATGGGTGCGCGTTTCTCGGTGACGCGTGGCGGCACCGTCCTGGCCCGTTATGCGGATGACGGTTCGCCGGCCATGGCGATTCGGCGTGAAGATGACCACACATCCTGCTTCTGGGGTTCGACGGTGCTGAATCGTGAGATCCTGGCCGCCATCGCCCGCAAGGCTGGTGTACATCTCTACACGGATAGGCCCGCGGTCGTTTACGCCAACCGCCAGTTCGGCATGGTGCATGTGAAAGAAGGCGGGGCGCTTACGGTGAAGCTGCCGCAAAAGGTGGCGGCCATCATCGACGTCGTCTCCGGGCGCACGTTGGCCGCGAACACGGATGCGCTGACATACGACTTCCAGCCCAAGTCCACCTTGCTTTTCTACTTTGGCGATCCGGCGGCGTATGCGGCCGCCCAGACTGCGGTGGATGCCGAGATGGCGGCGTGCCGAACCCGGAATGAGGCGCTACGGCCGCAATATGCCTTCGAGGCGGTGAAGACGAATCTGGCGGTCAAGGCCGAGCTCGGCGTGGCGTATGAGGTGGATAGGGCTGGCTTCATTCGCGATTGGCTTTATCTGGGCCCGTTCCCAAGCAAGAATTTCGAGGGATACGGGATCGACTATCTGGGCGGCGAAGCGCAGGCCGTGCCGCGGTCGGGCGATGCCGTCGGCAAGCATCGGTGGGTGCCCTGGCGTCTGTCGTGCGGCTTCGTGAAGGCCATCTCCAATGAGTTCCCCGTTCCGCAGCGGAATGACCTCGTCTATTATCTTTCCTGCAGAGTCGTCTCTCCTGACGAGCGGGAGGCGCTGTTGGCGGTGGGATCGGACGATGGCGAAAAGACGTGGCTGAATGGCCAGTTGGCCACGGCCAAGGACGGCCGCAGCCGCTCGTGCGTCCCTGACAGCGAAATGGTTCCCGTCAGGCTTTCGAAGGGCGAGAATCTGCTTGTCGTGAAGATCACTCAGGGTGGTGGCGGCAATGGCCATGCCATTCGCTTCCTTGCGCCCGGAGACGAAAAGCCGATGACGGACCTCAAGGTGGTTCTCCGCTGACGCTCCCATTTGGTGTTGAAACGCCCGGTTACACTTTCCTGCGTGCATGCACGCAGGATTTTTGCTATAATTTTCAAACGTCAGGACAGAAGGAGTAGCCGTTATGGCAGAGAAGAAAGAAAAAGTCGTCGAAGATAAGAAGTCGAATACCCGTTTGGATGCCGTTTTGAGTCAGATTCGCAAGGAATTCGGCGATATGTCCATTATGCGTTTGGGCGCGGATGAGCACAAGGACATTCCCGTGATCTCTACTGGTGCGCTGTCGCTTGACCTCGCTCTCGGCGTGGGCGGGTTGCCGCGTGGCCGCATCGTCGAATGCTATGGCCAGGAGTCCTCCGGCAAGACCACGCTCGCGCTCCATGTCGTCGCCAATGCCCAGAAGGCGGGCGGCGTCGCGGCGTTCATCGACGCGGAGCATGCGCTGGATCCCGGCTATGCGAAGAAGATCGGCGTCAATCTCGATGACCTGCTCGTTTCGCAGCCCAACTCCGGCGAAGAGGCGCTCTCCATCTGCGAACAGCTGTGCAGGTCTGGCGCGCTCGACGTGATCGTCGTCGACTCGGTGGCGGCGCTCACGCCGCAGGCGGAAATCGACGGCAACATGGGCGACAGCCACATGGGCCTTCAGGCGCGGCTCATGTCGCAGGCGATGCGCAAGCTCACCTCGACGATCGCGGCGACGAAGACCCTGCTCATCTTCACGAACCAGGTGCGCGAGAAGATCGGCGTGATGTTCGGCAATCCCGAGACGACGCCCG